>CAZVSA010000204.1:0-7717 GCA_964629955.1 uncultured Luteolibacter sp. | reverse complement strand
CCAGCGGCAGACTTCGTAGACGCGGGTTTTCGGGAGGTCGGAGATGACGGCGAGGCCGCCGCACATGTCGCCGTAGATGGTGCAGTAGCCGACGGCCAGCTCGCTTTTGTTGCCGGTGGTGAGAAGCAGGTGGTTGTCCTTGTTGGAAAAGGCCATGAGCAGGAGTCCGCGGATGCGGGCCTGGATGTTTTCCTCGGTGACGTCCTCGGGTTTTCCGGCGAAGAGGGGTTGCAGGGTGGCCTTTGCGGTGTGGTAGATGTCGCTGATCGGGATCCGGTCGCAGCGGATGCCGAGATTTTTTGCGAGAGCGAAGGAATCTTCCACGCTGCCTCCCGACGAATAGGGGCTGGGCATGGTGAGCCCGTGGACGTTTTCCGGTCCGAGGGCGTCCGCGGCGATGACGGCGGTGAGCGCGGAGTCGATCCCTCCGCTGAGGCCGAGGCAGACGCTGGAGAATCCGCATTTTTCCACGTAGTCCCGCAGCCCGAGGACGAGGGCTTTGTAGAGCTGGGCGGGTGGCGGATCGCAGGGTTCTTCGTTTGGAGCCGGGATTGGGCTTTCTGAATTTTCCGCGGGTTCTGGAGAAATGCTGACGACGCGCGTGCATTCCACGAAGCCGGGGAGCCGCACGGCGGGTTTTCCATCCGCGCGGACGACCAGCGAGTGGCCGTCGAAAACGAGCTGGTCCTGGCCTCCGGCGGCGTTGCAATACACGACCGGTACGGCGGCGTGCCTGGCGACCGCGCCGAGCATTTCCTCGCGTTCCGCGGGCTTGCCCAGGTGAAAGGGGGAGGCGCTCAGGTTGAGCAGAAGATCGATGCCCTTTGCGGTCAGTTCCTCCGCGGGATCGCGGTCGTAGAAAGGCCGCTGGAGATAGTCTTCGGTCCAGATGTCCTCGCAGATCGTCACTCCGATGCGTTTGCCTTTCCAGACGATGGGTTCGCAGGCATCCCCCGGCTCGAAGTAACGGCGTTCGTCGAAGACATCGTAGGTGGGCAGCAGGGTTTTCCAGATCCGGTGGCGGATTTTGCCGTTTTCCAGCCATGCGACGGCGTTGCGGAAAGGTTTTCCGGGGAGGGCGGAGTCATGGTGGTCGATGTAGCCGACGAGCAGCGGGACTTCGCGCGTTTCGTCCGCGAGGTAATCGAGCGCTTGCAGGCATTTCGGGACGAACTGCGATTTGAAAACCAGATCCCGGGGCGGGTAGCCGGGGAGGGACAGCTCCGGGGTGATGACCAGCTCCGCCCCGCCATCGAGGCATGCGCGATAGGCGGCGAGAATCCGCTTCACGTTTCCGGGGAAGTCTCCGATGACCGCGTTGATCTGGGCGATGCCGATGTTCATGAATGCGGACAGGGAACACACCCGGCGCGGGACAGGGAAACGAAAAACATCCCGCCCGCCGGGCTCCCTCATTTTGGGAATGGTTGAAAATGAGAAGGATTTCCTGACCGTGGCTGCGACGTCTCGTCGCAAGCCGTGGTGGTGGCGTCCCGCCTCCGCATTGGTCCGTGTTGGTAGTGGCATTGCGGCGGGACGCCGCAATCACGGCCTGCCGCGGGACGCGACAGCCACTTGAAGATCTGGAGTCGTGGGCGTGGCTGTCAGTTCATCACGACTTTCATGCGGGCGAATTTCACCGGGTCTCCATCCTTGGGGATGGCAACGGTGACTTCGCCGTTTTCCCCGACGGTGACCATGCCGCTGGTTCCCGGCTCTCCGGGGACGGGGATGTCGGTCCATCCGGTGAGGTCCGTGCCGTATTGCACGATCACGCTGGTGGTTCCGTCGATGGAGTTCTCGTCCCTGTGGAAGGTGAACAGGATGTGCTCTCCGGAGCTGTCGGCTTGTGGAAGCAGATGGAGCGATGGCCGGGTGGGGTCGCCGCCGAGTACGTATTCCACGGCGTTGGGAATGCCATCGGAGTCGGGATCCGCGCCGGGTTCGGCATCGTCGCCCTCAAGCTCGAAGGAAGCCGCCCATGTGGCGAAGCCGCCGCCGGGCGAAGGTGCTTCTTCCGTCACGTTCAGGATGCCCGTGCCCTGGAAGAAGGTGTCGTTCGTGTAGGTGGCGGTGGAGTCGGATGAGCCCCATGTTCCCACGGCGGCGGGGACGCCGTTGAGGGTGAGGGTTTTCACGGTGTCCGTCTGGCCGTGGGCAAGGTGGAGGACGGCTCCGTTGCCGAGGGCGACGTCGCCTTCATCGGCGAGGCCCTCGACGTTCAATACAAGGGTGCCGCCGCTGACAGTGGTGTTTCCGGTCCATGCCGGGGCGTGACCGAGAGTGAGGGTGTTGCCTCCGGTTTTCGTCAGGCTGGCCGTGCCGGAGACGATGCCATTCAAAACGACGGGCTGGGGAGCCCCTATGGTGAACGCGCCGTCCACGGAAACATCCCCGGTCCATGTGCCGGTGCCGGAGCCGATGTTTGCGAGGCTGGCTCCGTCCTGCAGGATCACCTGCACGGGAATGGCAAGGGTGCCCCAGGTGCCGGTGGTGGCTCCGGCAGCGACGGTGAGGACGTTGGAGGAATTTCCGAAGGCGTTGTTGTGCTGCGCCCACATGGTGCCGCTTTCGATGACATAGTTCACATCGGTGGATGCGGCGCGGACGGCGATGCCGTTGGTTCCGACCTTGGTAAGGGTGAAAGGCTCCCCGCTGCCGGTGATCGAACCGTTGTGGCCGATGTCGAAGCGGGCGCCGTTGCCGCCGATGCTGGCGTCGGCGAGCAGAACGAGATGCCGGATGCCGGTGGAGGAGAAAATCTCACCGCCGTGGTTGACGATGGCCCCTTCCCCGTCCGGACCGGGGCCCGCGAGGGTGTAGGTGTAGCCGGTGCCGGGCTGCCGGCCGTTGAGGTCCACCTGCGCGCCTGCCGCGATGGAGATTCCCGAGGAAGCGCCGAAGCTGCGGTCCGAGCCTTGCACGAGGCGGCCTTCGTTCACATCCACCGTGCCGGAAAAGGAACTGGCCTCTCCTCCGAGGGTGAGGGTGTTGATGTTGTTTTTCACGATGGAGGCACCGCCGCCGATGCCGCTGCCGAAACCGGCGTCGAGAGTGAAGTCCACCACGGTGTCGAAGGTGACGGTGCCGGGTTGCACCGTTCCTTCCACGATCACACCGAAAGCATAGTTGCCGCGGTCGTCGAAGAGGACGTTGTCTCCGACGGAGAATGAAACGGGGTCGCTTTCTCCCTCCACGAAGAAGTTCTCGTAGAATTCAAAGTTGTTCCAATGTTCGCTGAATTCACCGCTCCATACGAGATCCCGGCCCGCGGGAATCTCCCCTCCGACGAGCAACCGGCCCTGGCCGGAAAGAAGGGGGCTGGTGTTCGGCGCTCCGGATTCCACCGATCCCCAGATGCCGGAAGTGTGTTCCACTCCGTCGAGGACCAGGGAGCCGACGATGTCCAGAAGCTCGTGGTTCAGATTCAGCAGGGCGTCCTCCGCGATCTCGACGCGGGAGCCGTCGCCGAACCATGCGGCATCCACAATCAGCTCTCCCTCCCCGACGATGGTGTTTCCGCTGTAGCTGCTCACGCCGTTGAGCTGGAGGATTCCTTCGCCCAGCTTGGAAAATCCGCCGGTGCCGGAGAGATTGTTGGTGATGGTGACGAAGTTCCCGCCGGTGTCGAATTTCAGCCCGTTTTCCTGGAGATCGACGATGAGGTTCTGGAAGAAATTGGAATTCCATCCGTGGAGCATGGCGCGCACCGTTCCTCCGTTGGCGTTGAGAACGTTCAGAGGAACATTGTCGCCGGCGGTCGATCCGAGCCGGATGCCTCCCGTGGCAATCGTGCCTCCGTTGAGATTGACGACTCCATACACGCTGCTGCCCGCGTTGTCCCCGCCGAGGACGAGGCGGAGGGCGTTCAGTCCGGCGTTGTCCAGAAGCGTGACGGTGCCCGAGCCGGTGCCAAACTGACCCACGGAGACCGCCGCGGCGGGGGCGTGGAACACCGATTCATCGCTCAGAATGAGGCTGCCGGTGCCTCCATTGTTGCCGAGATAAACGGTGGTGGCGGCGGAGGCGCTGAAATGGGCGTCCGAGGAAAGGGAGATGGAGGCGTTTCCACCGCTGCTGTTGGAAATCCGGACCGTGGTGGCGGAGTCCGCATGGAAGGAACCGCCGGACATGATCAGCGCGCCGGTTCCATTGCCTCCCGTGCCGAATCCCACCTGTGTGGCGGCGGTGTGATTGAAGGTGCCGCCGGACATGACGATGGCTCCGTTGGAGCCGGAGCTGACACCGACATTCAGGCTTCCGGAGCTTTGGTTGACGGTGCCCCCGGTGATGTGGAAACGGGCGTTGTTGCCATTCCCCCATGTGAAAGCGGAGGTGATGTTGAGAGTGCCGCCGCCGAGGTTGTAAGAGGGATTGCGCGAGCCGCCGCCGCCACCGAAACGCAGGGTCCCGACGTCCAGGATGCCGGCGGTCTGATTGAAAACAGGAGCCCCGCCGGTGCTTGTCAGGGCGAGGTCCAGCGATTGAAGGGTGATGTCGGAGGCGAGGGTGACGTCGGATCCGTTTCCTTCGATGGTGGCGGTGTCTTCCCCGCCATTCGGGATGTTGCCGCCCTGCCAGTTGGCGCTGTCGTTATAGCTGCCGGTGATCCCGGTGATCCAGGAATCGCTTGCGGCGCGGGCCGCGGAAACGGTGCAGAGGACAAGCGCGGTGGAGAAGAGGATGGTTCGTTTGGATTTCATCGGATTTGGAGATAAGGAATCAGAGGAGGAAATGAGGAAGGTTCATCAGGAAGGGAGTTGATATTTTCCGCGTGCGGACGCGGGCCGGTTTCCGGGAAGGAGGGGAAACGGCGGGTGCTTCGGCACCCGCCGCCGGTCGTTTGCCGAGGCACAGGCGAACCCAAAAGCCTGTGCTTCAGCGGCGACGCCGCGCGCCAAGCAGACCGAGAGCCCCGAAGGCGAACAGCAGCGGGCCGGGCTCGGGAACCGAACTGATATTGTCGATCCGGAAAGAGTTGTTCGAGAGACGCATGGTGATGCCGTCGAACTCCGTGGTGGCGAAGCCGTATTGTGATTCGCTCAACCCCGCGAACGTGTAGGAGGTGCCGTCATCCGGGCCGTTGAGGTCGATCACGATGCCATCGAGTGTCAGGTTCCAGACATCCAGCGTCATCGAGCGCGCGTCGTCGTCGTAGGTCACCTGCATCCGGTACCAGGTGTCCGCCGCCACCGTGATGTCCGGAACGAAGAGATCCGTTCCGAAATTCGCCGCGCGGCCGCCGAACCGGAGCGTGCCACCCTGATTGTTGAATCCGGCCATCAGGCCCATTTCGTTCTGCTGGAACAGTCCGTCGTCGTTCAGGTCACTCCACCCGCCCACACCCAATCGTTCGGCTCCCGTGCCGCTGAAGAGGTCGAACGAAAATTGCCGCTCGGGGTTTTGGGCGATGAGGTAATCGCTGTTGGCCCCGATATAAGTGTTGCCGTGAACCGCCTGCCCTCCCGCATAGCTGCCGGAATCCGTGGTTGCGACGACGGTTCCCGAGGCGCTGCTGGTTGACAGGGACCAGCCGTCCTGGCCGGTGAATGCTACGCCGGTGCTGGCGCTGCCAGTGCCTCCGCCAAGCGAGTTGGACGACAGATAGGCGGGATCATCGAAAGTGATCGTGAAATTGGTGATGGCCGCGTGGGAGGTGGGAACCGCCGCGATGAAGGTGCATAGCAGGGCTTTGATCTGGGATTTCATGGTGGTGATGGATGGATCGGGTTTGGAGAGGCGGGGAGGAGCCGTCTGCAATCCGAGATGTCATCCCACGGGGAAATCCTGACATTTTTTTTTCGCGGGCATCCGCGTTTCCGGAAAAATCCGCTCCCGGGCGGAACCGTTGCCCGCGGGATGAAGCGCGGTCCGGCTACCGGTTGCCGGGTGGCGACGACTCGATTCTGAGATCGTCCAGCAAAAGGATGGATTGGCGGTCGCCGTGGGAATCGATGGAAAGGGTGAGTTCCCTGTCCGTGAGGTCCAAAGGGGGAAGTTTTTCGGTTCTGGCGGTAATGTCGCTGGGAAGGCGCTCCATGTTTTCCGACAGGATCAATTCGAGACGGAAGGGATGCCATCCTCCGGCGGGCAGGGTCGCCTGGGCGCTGGCGGCTTCGTATTGGATCATGTCGGGATGGGCGCTGGCCACGACGCGCAGGGCTCCGCGCACGATGTACGGAGGGGCTCCGTTCGCATGCGCCCAGCCGCTGACGGTGACGCGCAGGCCCGGCCGGGCGGTGAGCGGCTGGCCGTCGTCGAACCTGAGCCGCTGGGTCAGATAGGAGCGGGGCATCAGATGAACGACGTTGCGCCCCGACCTGGCGAAGACGGCCCCGCCGGAGGTGCGGCCGATTTCGCGGAGGGTGGTTCCGCTCGCGTGGAAGTAGTCCTGCCAGTCGATCAACGCCGAGGTGATGCCCGAGGTGCTGAAGCTCAGATCGGTGGCCTCGAAATCCCCATTTCGGAGGACCAGCACGGGGGCGGCGGGCGGGCGCAGCTGCCACCACCCCACGGCGACGGCGGCGAAAGCGAGGGTGAGCCCGGCGAACCAGCGGAGCCTCCTGCGATGAGGGGAGCGAAGCGGGGCTGGCGGCGAGGTGGCATCCCCGCCGTAGCGCAGGGACTGGCTGCGCTGGATTTCCCACGCCTTGGGATCGCCATGGCGGCCGAGTGTCACGCGGCGGGTTTCCAGCCATTCCATTTCCCGGGGATCGATGGCTTCCCGGAGTTCGGACTCGAAGCGCAGGCGATCCGCGCAGTATTCGACCGCAGCGGGATCGTTGCGCAGGCGTTCCTCAAGATTCTCCAACTCTTCCCCGCTGATCCGTTGGTCGATGAAGCGGTCGAACAACGCCGGGAGGTCGTCGGGATCATCGGCTCCGTTGGAATTCATGCGGGGGGCGGATCATTCTCCGGAGCCCATCCGGCGGGTGACGCATTGGCGCAGCAGGGTGCGCAGCCTTTCCAGGCGTTTGTAGATGGTGTCGGAGGATTTCCCCAGGCGCTCCGCTTCGCGATGCAGGGAGCCGTCCTTGTTGTAGCGCAGTTCGATCAGATTGCGCTGATCGGGTTTCAGCCCGTCGAGGCAGTGGCGCAGCGCCTCGATACGGTCCGTCGGAGGCTGGGGAGCGGCGCGCTCCCGCATGGCAACGGCGTCGGCAAGGGATTGGGCGACATCGGGGGAAAGAAATTGCAGGCGGTCGGATCGCTTTTTTCGCAGGGTGGCCAACCCGATCCGCCGGGCGCAGGCGAGGCAATGGCCGAGAAAAACGGAATCGTCCTGTTCCACGGGGCCTTTCCGCCAGGCGATCATGGCGATCTCCTGCAGGCAGTCATCGAGAGCGGATGCGTCCGGCACGAAGCTGGCCAGATAGGCGCGGATGGTGGGCTGGCAATGGGTCCAATGCGTGGAAAATCTGGCAATTCTCGCGATCTCGGCGGTCTGGGCCCGGCTGGCGGAGGACGCCCGCGCGGGGGCTTCCGCCCGAGGGAAATCCTCGATGGTGCCGGGGAGAATCGCGGGGTGCGTCATGGCGGTGACTCGGGTTCAAGCGGTTTGGCCGGGCGCAGGAAAGCCGCGGGAGCGGCCTGCGCGCTCGTGCCAAGTGAAAAGTAATTAGCACCGGTTGGGAAGCGGGGAAAGGGGAAACAACGGTGCTCCCTCATTTTGAAAACGTTGCTTTCCAATGGTGAGCCTCTTCAAGTGGCTGTCGCG
>CAZVSA010000203.1:5672-7726 GCA_964629955.1 uncultured Luteolibacter sp. | reverse complement strand
GGCCTACACCCGCTATACCGTACTTGCGGAAAACGAGAAAAACACCAGTTTCATCGGGCGCCTCGCCACCTACCGCTACTACAACATGGACCAGGTCACCGGCATGGCGCTCGCCGGGGCCGACCGCCTCATCGCCCGATACGGCTCAAGGAGTGTGGGCGTCCCGCCCGCATCATCTCAACCAGATGGGCGGGACGCCCACGCTCCTTGAAGCAATAAACCAACACCCGCCCCATGAAAGAAATCCCTCCCGGCGCGCTGATCTCCATTGAGTATCATTTCCACGCACTCATTCGGCAGCGTGTCCGTGCGCTGGTGGAGCGGCCACCAAGTCTCCAACTTCCCAAAATCGATGACACCACGCCTTCCTCTGATGGAAAAAAAGCGTGGTTTCCCGTTCCCGGCATGTACGGCGGCTTCGCTTATTGGCTGAATCTTGCAGACGATCTACCCAAACTCATTTGTTCAAGCTGGAGCCGGATCATCCCGGGCTCCGGGGAAACACATGAAATCCATGCGGAGGGAAGCGAACTGATGGAGAAAGAATACCTTGTCCAATCCATTGTATTTGAATCATGAAACCATTCGGGATTCTTGAATTGCTCCGTCTTCGCGGTTTGGCGGCGAACGCGCGCGTCAAATTCGTGCGCCATATCGACAGGCGTTACGACGTGAGGAAGCTGATCCGTGACGGTCATTTTGAATATTACCAAAAAACCCAGAGCACCCCGATCTTCGACAATCTGGACTACATCATTTCCTTTCTCGGATCACACGGAAAAACAGCCGTTTTGTATGGCGTCTATAAAGTAGGGGGCCGGGTTGAAGCCGAGCCAGATTTATTTCCTGAAAACTTCCCTTATGACTGGGCAAAGCCGGATCACGTTTTCTATACCCTCGAAAGGGATCCCGGATTTGATTCGCTGAAACATCGGATTGTCATAGATTGGGGATCATCGCCAATAAACTGGCATCAGCATGGACGCAAAGACAAGGCGGTGGTTGAAATCAGGCCGGAGGGAGCCTCTTTTGAAGTGTTCGACGATTACCTCGATTTCACGCTGACTTACGAGGAGCTAAGCTACATCGTCAGCCACTCCGGCGCGAACCGGGACTGGCGTTCGCGCCTTGAAGCGGTTTCCGGCATTTACCTCATCCTTGATTCTGAAACCGGCCAACAATATATCGGATCGGCTTATGGAACACGGGGCATCTGGGGCAGATGGAAGGAATACGCGGAAACCGGAGACGGAGGAAACAAGAAATTGAAAGAATTTTTACAATCCGACACGAGAAAGAAATATCGTTTCAGATATTCCATTTTGCAAATCCTCCCCAAAACCTGGTCAAAGCATAAAATCATCGAATTGGAATCAAGATACAAGACCAAGCTCGGCACCAAAGCAACCGGATTAAATGGAAACTAAGGAGCCGGATCGCGAAGAAACCCCCCTGATGTTTGGAGCCCGTCGCGCAACCGGAATGACTTGCCCGGCGGATTAATCCTGATACAAAACCTCAATCCCATCCCATGAACAAACTCTTCATCGCAGGCCATCGAGGAATGGTAGGATCCGCCCTCGTCCGCCATGCCGGAACCCTCGGCGGCTACGACATTCTCACCGCTGGCAGAGAACAGCTCGATCTCCTCAACCAAGCCGACGTGTTCGATTTCCTCGGGGACGAGAAACCCGGCATCGTCATCGTCGCTGCCGCGAAAGTCGGGGGCATTCACGCGAACTCCACCTACCCCGCGGATTTCATCTACGAAAACCTCGCCATCGCCTCCAACCTCATCGAAGGAAGCCGCCGCGCCGGGATTCCGCGCCTTCTCTTCCTCGGCTCCTCCTGCATCTACCCCAAGCACGCGCCCCAGCCGATGCCGGAAGACTGCCTCCTCACCAGCCCTCTGGAACCCACCAACGAAGCCTACGCCATCGCCAAAATCGCCGGGCTCAAACTCTGCCAGCACTACCGCGCGCAACACGGCCTCGCATACCACAGCGCGATGCCCACCAACCTCTACGGCCCCGGGGACAACTACCACCCGGAAA
>CAZVSA010000203.1:0-5662 GCA_964629955.1 uncultured Luteolibacter sp. | reverse complement strand
CTCCCACGTCATCCCCGCCCTGATCCGCCGCTTCCACGAAGCGAAGGAAAACGCAGCTCCGGAAGTCGTCATCTGGGGAACCGGAACACCCCGCCGGGAATTCCTTCACGTGGACGATCTCGCCTCGGCGTGCTTCCACCTGCTTTCGCTCGGCAACCCTCCCGACTGGGTGAACGTCGGAACCGGGGAAGATCTCACCATCCTCGAACTCGCCCGGCTCGTCGCCGAAACCACAGGCTACACCGGCCGCATCCTCACCGATCCTTCCAAGCCCGACGGCACACCCCGCAAACTCCTCGACATTTCCCAAATCCGTGCAACCGGCTGGTCTCCCGCCATCGGTTTCCGCGAAGGCCTCCAGACCGCCTACCAGGGCTTCCTCTCCTCTCTCGAAACCTCCACCGCCCGCCTCTAACCACCCTCCCATGAAACGCGCACTCATCACCGGCATCACCGGCCAGGACGGCTCCTACCTCGCCGAATTCCTCCTCGAAAAAGGCTACGAAGTCCACGGCATCAAGCGCCGCGCATCCTTGTTCAACACCCAGAGGATCGATCACATCTACGAGGATCCCCATGTCGAAAGCGCCCGCTTCAAACTCCACTACGGCGACCTGACCGACTCCTCCAACCTCACCCGCATCATCAGCGAAGTGCAGCCGGACGAGGTATACAATCTCGGCGCGCAATCCCACGTCGCCGTCTCCTTTGAAGCCCCTGAATACACCGCCGATGTGGACGCCATGGGATCGCTCCGCCTTCTCGAAGCCATCCGCTTCCTCGGCCTCGAAAAGAAAACCCGCTTCTATCAGGCATCCACCTCCGAACTCTACGGACTCGTCCAGGAAATCCCGCAGAAGGAAACCACCCCCTTCTATCCCCGCTCCCCCTACGGCGTCGCCAAGCTCTACGCCTACTGGATCACCGTCAATTACCGTGAATCCTACGGCATCTACGCCTGCAACGGCATCCTCTTCAACCACGAGTCCCCCCGCCGCGGCGAAACCTTCGTCACCCGCAAAATCACCCGCGGGATCGCCAACATCGCCCAAGGCCTGGAAAGCTGCCTCTTCCTCGGAAACATGAACGCCCTGCGCGACTGGGGTCACGCCAAGGACTACGTGAGAATGCAGTGGCTCATGCTCCAGCAGGAAAAAGCCGAGGATTTCGTCATCGCCACCGGAAAACAAATCTCCGTCCGCGAGTTCGTCCGCATGTCCGCCCGCGAAGCCGGCATCGAGCTGGAATTTTCCGGCAGCGACGCGGGCGAAACCGCCACCGTCTCCGCCGTCACCGATCCCGCAAAAGCCCCCGCCGTCAAACCCGGCGACGTCATCGTCCGTGTCGATCCCCGCTATTTCCGCCCCGCGGAAGTCGAAACCCTCCTCGGCGATCCCACCAAGGCAAAGGAAAAGCTCGGCTGGGTGCCGGAAATCACCGTCGAGGAAATGTGCGCCGAAATGGTCGCGGAAGACCTCAACACCGCCCGCCAGCACGCCCTCCTGAAATCCCACGGCCACCGCGTTTCCGTCTCCAAGGAATAAAGCCCCTCATGCGGACCATCCCCATCATCGGCCTCTCCGTCGCCGCCACCGATTACGCCGGAGCCATCGCCTGGATTCTCGGAAAAGCCGGTCTGGCCGACCAACCCTACGCCGTCGAAGCCGCCAACACCCACGTAGCCGCCCTCGCCCGTTCCGATGCGGAATTCGGCCGATCCATGGCGGAGTTCGACCTCATCACCCCCGACGGCATGCCCCTCGTCTGGGTTCTCAACTCCCGGTTGCCCGAAACCGGAAAACTAACCGATCGCGTGTACGGCCCCACCCTCATAATCAAAACCATGGAGGCCACCAACACCCCCGGCTCCCCCCACAGCCACTTCCTCCTCGGCGGCAAACAATCCACCCTCGACAAACTCACCCGCCGCTTCGCCAGCGATTTTCCCAACGCCCGCATCGCCGCCACCCACTCCCCTCCCTTCGGCGAATGGCCGGAAAACGAAACGGAACTCATTTGCGAAAAAATCCGGAACTCCGGCGCCAACCTCGTCTGGGTCGGCCTCGGCTGCCCGAAACAGGAACACTGGATCGCCGCCAACAAACACCGCCTGCCCCCCGCCGTCTATTTCGGCATCGGAGCCGCCTTCGCCTTCCACGCCGGAGAAGTCCGCCAGGCCCCGCCCCGCCTCCAGCGCCTCGGCCTCGAATGGGCCTACCGGCTCGCCATGGAACCCCGCCGCCTCTTCAAACGCTACTTCACCCACAATTCCCTTTTCCTCTATTACCTCCTGCGGGATCAAATGAGCGATTGAGCGGATTCGCCCCGTCCACCGATTATATTCCATCCAAAGCGGTCCCGCTCCTTTTCAACGATTCTCAAAGTGAGCCCTGGAACCCGCGCCGGGTGTGGAGTGTGGAGCAACCCGGGAGGCAGCCCTGACCCGTTGCCTGAAAAACCTTGGCACGGCGGGGCGGATGACCATACTCCGATCAGATGGAGTTCAAGCCATGAGCGCTTCCAATCCCGCGGTTTGCTGCCGCCTTGCGCCTGAAGCGGACCTTCTCCTCCTCTCGCGGGCGAGCGGAGCCCCCCCATTTTCCCGGCCCAACGACCGTTTCAGGGGCCGCCCGCCAAAAGCAAATTCCCAGCAGTGCAGTCGGCAACCACCATGAACACCATCGCCTCCCATCTCCTCCCGGCAAAAGCATTGCCGTGGTTCCTCACGCCCCTGCTCGTCCTCCTCTGTCTGGCGGGCACCCTGAAGGCCGAGTTCACTTATACCAGCACCGCCACCTCCGTCACCATCACCGGATATTCCGGCGTTGGCGGCGACGTGATCATCCCCGGCATCATCAACGGCCTGCCGGTGACGACCATCGGGAATTATGCGTTCTACAACAACCCCACCCTGGTCAGAGTCACGATTCCTGACAGCGTCACCAGCATCGGAGAGTCCGCGTTCTACTACTGCACGGGCCTGACGAGTGTAACGATCGGCAACGGCGTCTACAGCATTAACATCGGCGCGTTCGCAAGCTGCACGAGCCTGACCAGCGTGACCATTCCCAACAGCGTCGCCAGCATCGGGAGCTGGGCGTTCAATGGATGCACGGGCCTGATGAATGTCACGATCGGCGGCGGCGTCTACATTATTGACGAATCGGCGTTCGCTCAGTGTCGCCTGCTGAAGGGAGTGGTAATCCCCGAAAGTGTCATCTACATTGGCAACGCCGCGTTCCATGGATGCGAGGACCTGAACAATGTAATCTTCGAAGGCAACGCACCCGATTTGTTAGGGAGCAGTGTCTTCGCCAGTACCTCCCCCGGCCTCATCCTGTATTGCTACGAAGGCAACACCGGTTTCAGCGCGCCCGCTTGGTGGGGCTATACAGTGGTGATGCTGCCTGCTCCGGGAAGCGGTGGTTTTTTCTCATGGCCGGTTCTCGATGGTCTTCCTTCGGATCGCCGCGGCCCGCTGGACCGCAACGGCCCGCTGGACCTTCCCAACCTGCTCGCCTACGCGATGGCACTCAACCCGCTCGAAGCCGTCCCCGGCGATCTCCCCTCCCTCACCGCGCCGCATTCCTCCGGAGACCGCGTCAGCTTCCGCTACCGCCGGGCGAAAAACGCCCCCGGCATCCTCCTCACCCCCATGACTTCCTTCTCCCCGGGAGGAGGATGGAACCCCGCCGAGGTTCTTGGCAGCGAGGTCATCCACGACGGCGGCGGCTGGGAAGTGATCGAAATCGAAGTCCCCGCCCCGCCCGGCGGCAAACTTTTCTTCCTGCTCAAAGCCGAGGAAGAGCCATAACCGCCGGTGAAGTGAAAATCCTCACGGACGGATGAGAATCCGGCGCCTCCTCCCGATCAAGCCACGGCGTCGAAGTCCGGCTTGCACTCGTCCCGGAATCGGGCCAAATCTGTCCCGCCATGAAAATCCGCCGATCCAGCCGCCTTGCGATTTTCCTCGCCGGTCTCGTCCTGTCCACTCCGCTTCACGCGGAAATGCGGGAATGGAAAACACGCGATGACGGGCGTGCCATCGAAGCCGAATACATGAAGGCATCCGAAGACGGCGTCACCATCCGCCGCAAGAGCGACTCACGGACGTTCACCATCCCGCTCGACACGCTTTCCGATGCGGACCGCGAATGGGTTTCCGCAAAGCTGGAAGCCGAGGCCGAGAAAGAGATGAGGAACTCCAAGGACAATCCCTTCGCCAAACTCGTCACCGGGGAATGGGAACGTCACGAAGGGCACGGTCTCGATTACCGTTTTTACGGCGGCCGCCGCCTGAGACGCGCCGACGGCGACGGCATGCCGCTCGTCGTATATCTCCATGGCCGCAACGGGGATGTCATGACTCCGGACCAGCCGCATGACCCGCGGCGCTTCTCCAGCGAGGAAAACTACCGCAAGCGCCCCTGCTTCATCATCGCCCCGCAGTGTCCCGGCACCGGCTCATGGGACGGAAGCAACGCCGAAGCCGTCGTAAAAATCATCGGCGATCTGGCGAAGCATCTGCCGGTGGACCGGAACCGCATCTATCTAACAGGCTTTTCCATGGGAGGCTACGGCACCTTTCATCTTCTCAATCAGGAACCCCGCCTGTTCGCCGCGGGCGTCCCTGTCGCAGGCGGCGGAAATCCGGCGATCGCTTCCGAAATCAAACGCATCCCCATCTGGGTATTCCACGGCGCCGTGGATGACGCCGTGAACGTTTCGCAGAGCAGGGATCTCGTCGCCGCGCTGGAGAAAGCGCGCGGAATCGTCAAATACACCGAATACCCCGAGGAAGGCCACGGCATCATCGGCAAGGTGTACGACGACGAGGAAATGCACGAGTGGCTCTTCGAGCAGCGCAAGAAGTGACACAAAAACCCGGTCCACGTGGCGCGGGCATTCTGCCCGCCGCCATCCATGAGCAGGCGGCACATCCCCAAGACTAAAAAGGAAAATGGAAAATCACAATGGGAGCGCAACGGACATGGGCGAACACCCAATCCAATCCCGAACCAAATCGGACAAATCTCACGAATTTTCAATCGCTTGCGGGGATTTGTCATTCATCTTTCCAATGCTCGGAATACATCACCCGACCAATTCTTTATCCGTGTAATCCGTGAAATCCGTGGTTTCCCATTTTCCTTTTTAGGATACCCCCTTTCCCTCCACCACCTGCTCCGCGAGCCAAGCCTTCACACTCTCAAACCATGAAAATCTCCTCCATCTGCTGCATCGGCGCCGGTTACGTCGGCGGGCCCACCATGGCCATGATCGCCTCGAAATGCCCGGACATCCAGGTCACCGTCGTGGACCTCAACCAGGCCCGCATCGACGCCTGGAACTCCGATACCCTGCCCGTATACGAACCCGGCCTCGATGAAATCGTCACCGGCTCCAGAGGAAGCAACCTCCACTTCACCACGGAAATCCGCGCCGCCCTCAAAGCCGCGGACCTCATCTTCGTATCCGTAGGCACCCCCACCAAATCCTACGGCATCGGCGCGGGCCGCGCCGCCGATCTCCGCTACATCGAATCCGCCGCCCGCCTCATCGCGGAAGTCGCCGACGGCCATAAAATCATCGTCGAAAAATCCACCATCCCCGTCAAAACCGCCAGCGCCATCCAGACCATCCTCGCCGCGAACTGCACCAA
>CAZVSA010000202.1:0-7962 GCA_964629955.1 uncultured Luteolibacter sp. | reverse complement strand
CGGCAGCATCTCCCTTCTTCTGGGGGATGCTGCCGCCGTCCGCGGTGGTTTTGGTGGAAGAGGCGCGGACCTGCATTTGAGGGACCGGCCTTGGCACGGGCCGGGGAGGAGGAACGAACTCCGGCACGTGCAGGGTATGGGGAATGCGGGTGAGGGAGTTGGCGGGTTCGTCCGCGAGGGAGGTGCAGGCGAGGGCGAGAAGGAGGGGGGTGATGAGGTGGGATTTCATGGGGGGCTGGAAGACGGGAAAGGAGGTGGGTCGTTTAGCGAGGGAGGATGTCGGCGCTCAATGAAAAAAGGTTTCTAGAATTCTAGAAACGAGGGGGAGCTGGCTCGGAGGAATGCTTGGCTTCAGTGTTGCGGGATGCGGAAATTCGGAGCATCGGGGAGGCTGTTGCGGCGGAATTGCGGCGGCGGAGGGAGGCGCTTTCCCTGTCGCGCAACGGGCTGGCGCAGAAGGCGGGGATCAGCGTGCAAAGCGTGTGTTTCATCGAGAACGGGGTGAACAGTCCTTCGCTTTCCACGCTTTTGCGCATCTGCCATGCACTGGAGACGAAACCGGAAACGGTGTTGCGGGACGCGGGGGGAAAGAGCGGGGAGGAGAAATGAAAAACCGGTGGTTTGATTTCCGCTGCCGCCGACGATCCGCCCGGCTTGCCGATGGCAGGTGGACGGGGAATCGGGAAGATGCGAGGCGGGGTGCCCGGCGCTCCCTTGCCAGGCGGGCGGGGACGCGGTAGAACGCCGCCGGATGTCCGCGAAAGCCACCTGGAAAGTCAGCGCCGCCGTGATGGCGAGCCGGGTGCTCGGCCTTGCCCGGGAGATGATGTTCGCCGGGCTTTTCGGCGGCAGCCGGTGGATGGATTGCTTTTATCTGGCTTTCAAGGTGCCGAACCTGCTGCGGGATTTGTTTGCGGAAGGAGCCCTCTCGCAGGCGTTCGTGACGACATTTACGAAGAAGCTGAAATCCGACGGGGAGGCGGAGGCGTGGAAGCTGGCGAACAAGATGATGACGCTGGCGGCGGTGTTCATGGGTTTCGTGACGGTGCTGGGAGTGCTGGCCGCGCCGTGGATCGTGGAGCTGCTGACGGCGCTTTCGCGCAGCGGGGCT
Organism: uncultured Luteolibacter sp.; assembly: GCA_964629955.1. Classification (GTDB taxonomy): domain Bacteria; phylum Verrucomicrobiota; class Verrucomicrobiia; order Verrucomicrobiales; family Akkermansiaceae; genus Luteolibacter. The sequence continues at coordinate 6,851 of CAZVSA010000202.1, read as the reverse complement.
TCTCCGCGTGAATACCGTCCGGAGGAGATCGCGCTGACGGTGACGATGGTGCGGATCATGTATCCGTTCATCCTGCTGGTGTCGCTGGCGGCGCTGGTGATGGGGATGCTCAACGCGAAGAACGTTTTCGGCATGCCGGCGCTTTCGTCGTGTTTTTTCAATCTGGGATCGATGATCGGCGGGTTGTCGATCGGGTGGTGGCTGGATCCGGAGTGGGGTCCGCGGAGTTTGATCGGGTTTGCGATCGGGGTGGTGATCGGCGGGCTGGCGCAGCTCACCTGCCAGTTTCCGGCGTTGCGGGCGGCGGGGTATCGGTTTGTGGCGGATTTCCAGTGGAAGGATTCCGGGGTGCGGCAGATTTTGAAACTGATGGGTCCGGCGGTGATCGCGGCTTCGGTGGTGCAGATCAATGTGGTGGTGAACGCGATGTTCGCCTACGGCGTGGGCGAGGGCGCGGTGAGCTGGTTGAGCTATGCGTTCCGGCTGATGCAGCTCCCGATCGGGGTGTTCGGCGTGGCGGTGGCGACGGTGACTTTGCCCGCGCTTTCCCGGGCTGCGATCGGTGGGATTTCCGGGGATTTCCGGCCTACGCTGATGAAGGGGCTGAGGCTGGTCGCGTTTCTGGTGCTGCCCTCCACGCTGGGGCTGGCGCTGCTGGCGGATCCGATCGTGAGCGTGCTTTACGAGCGCGGCGCGTTCGATGCGGCGGACCGGGTGCAGACTGCGGCGGCTTTGCGGGCCTATGGCTACGGTTTGTTGTTCTATGCGTGGCTGAAGGTGCTCCAGCCGGCGTTTTATGCGATCGAGAAACGCTGGCTGCCGATGATCGCGAGCTTTGTGGCGCTGGGGCTGAACCTCGGGTTCAATTACTTTTTCGTTTTCGTCATGCGCTGGGGGCATGAATCGCTGGCGCTGACGACGAGCATCACGGCTTCCGTGAATTTCATGATTCTTTATCTGGCGATGCGGAAATTCGCGGGGGATCCGGGCTCGGGCGAGTTGTTGCGGCTCTTCGTGAAACTGGCGGGCGCGGGCGCGTTGCTGGCCGCGGTTTGCATCGCCGCGAATCATTATGTTTTCCCGGATCCGGGGGCGCTCGCGTTGCCGTTGCGGGCGGGGGGGCTTGGTTTGACGGTTGGCGTCGCTGCGATCATTTATTTCGCCGCCACCCGTTTGATGAGGGTGCCGGAGGCGGAGGAGGCGCTCGGGATGATCACGCGCAAGCTACGCCGTTAGGGATTCAAATCCGCAGAACAGTTTGGACCCTGCGGGAGGAGCGGAGGGGAGGGGGGTATTGCCGGAAAGATGTTTTTCGCAGGTTTCCCAAAATTCTTCCGGCGTCTTCACCCGGCGGATGTCGTGCTCGAACTCCACGAAGCCGTGGCTGATGTAGGCCATGGTGCGTTTCATTCTCTGAACGTGGGCGTTGGGGATCAGCTTCGGTGTTTCCCGCGCGGTTTCCTCATAGAGTTCGCGGATGTATTCCAACAGATCGTGACGGGTGGGTGCGATTTGCGGGCCGTTTCCGAACGCGGCGATCAATTGGGAGAAGATCCAGGGGTTGCGGATCGCGCCGCGCCCGATCATCAGACCGGCGGCGCGGGTCCGGGCGAGGTATGCCAGACCGGTTTCCACGTTGATGACATTGCCGTTCGCGATGACCGGGCAATGCATCGCTTGCACCGCGGTTTTTACCCGGTCCGGGTGGACCGGTGTTTGGTAGCGTTCCTTCACGGTGCGGCCGTGGATCGTCAATCCATCGATGGCGTGGCTGCGGAAGATTTCCAGCAGGCGCGGGAATTCATCGCTTTCCTCGTAACCGATCCGGGTTTTGACGGTGAATTTTCCCCGGATCGCTTCCCGCAGGCGGCCGATCAATTCGTTCACGGCTTCCGGCTGGCGCAGCAGCCCGCCTCCCGCGTCTTTCCTGCAAACGATGGGTGCGGGGCAGCCGAGGTTCAGATCGATGCCCGCGACGGGAAACTCCGCCAGTTCCCGCGCGGTGCGGATCAGGTTCGGGATGTCGCGGCCGATCATCTGGGCGAACACCGGCCGGCTCGTTTCGTTTTCCACGATGGACCGCAGGATGTAGCGGTTCAGCCGGGAATCGGGGTGGACGCGGAAATACTCCGTGACGAACCAATCGGGCGCTCCCCGCCGGGCGAGCACGCGCATGAAGGGCAGGTCCGTCACATCCTGCATGGGTGCGAGAACCAGCGCGGGCCGGTCATGGAGAAGAAGATCGCGCATGTCACAAATTTCCGGGGAAAACTTCCCGCGCGCTTGCCTCCCCGCAGGGAATATGTTTGACAAACAAGAGCGTCCCGCAACCGTCGGGAAGTTTCAAAATCAACACGAAGGAGGCATAGGTGGACAGCGATTTATTGCATACGGAAAAGATTCTGGCGGACCGCAAAACGTTCTTTTTGGACCTGAAGCAGAACGCCCGGGGGAAGGTGGTGAAAATCACCGAGGATGTCGGCGGCAACCGTGACACGATCATGGTGCCCGCGGAAATTCTGGGGGATTTCATCGCGGCGCTCAGCGACATCAAGGCCACGGCCGACGAGAACGAGTGATGCGGTGCGGGCGGGGCCGCCTCAAAAAGTGGCTCGGGCATTCCGCCCGAAGCCATCTTCGTTTTCCGGCAAAGCGGAGGTATCCTTCGCGACTCCGTTTCTTTTCCCGGGGCCGCTAAAAATTCCCGGAGTCCGGCTGCGGGCGGAATGCCAAAAGTGTTCCGGGAATGATTCCGGCAGGTAGGGCGCCGTGACTCTCTCTCCGCGGCGGGTGGGGCTGTATTTGGCGGAGAAAGCGGAAGGGCCGGGATGGATGCCATACGAATCGGGAAAAAGTGGGACGGCCCGGCGGTCCGTCCCTACCGGAAAACCCTCCGGCGTTGCCGCTGCTTTTGGCGGAATGCCCGCGCCACTTTTTGGCAAATCCGCTTTTCCCACCCAAGCCGGGCTGAAGCCGGCGCTTGTATCTTCCACTCCGGCGTTCGATGTTACCCCCAAGTCACTCGATTTCCTCCAGCATGATCTTCCGGAACTCGATCTTCATGATCATGCCGGAATGCACCTGGAGACCGATCGGGCCTTTTTCAATTGCAGTGTCGGAATCGTATTCGAGGACTTTCCCGCCGTTCAGTTCGACGGTGTAGACGCCGCCCTTCGCGGTGATTTTCATTTGATTCCAATCCCCCTCCTTGAGGAGTTCCGCCACCCCCTCGGCCTCCACCGGGTATTTCCCTTTGGAACCAATGTAGGGAGAGCCGGTCATGTCGCGCTTGAGCGATCCCGAGATGCCAATCTGGATCTGATCGTTGGCATGGCGGAGAAAATAGCCGGAATCCGCCACTCCATTGAAGCGGAACTCGGAAATCAGCACGAAGTCCTTGTACTCCTTTTCGGTCCAGAGGACGGAGTTTTGTTTCTTTTCGTCACTCTCCCCGGTGAGGACTCCGTTTTCCACCGTCCAATACGCGGCATCCTGCACCCGCCACCCCGTGAGGTCCTTGCCGTTGAAAATTGCTTCCGGGGCGGCATGGAGGGAAACCGCGGCGAAGAGGGACATGAAAATGGGTTTGATCATCATGGCCCAAGCCTGGCGGCCGTACCGGCAGGGTCAAGCATGGACGGAGGGCTTGCCTCCACCCGGAGCACCTGCAACCGTATCCGCCCCCGCCGACGCCCTCATGAACTTCGATCCCGACGAAATCGCCGCTTCGCAAACCACGCTCACCTCCCTTTGGCACGATCAGGAGCCCGCCGCCACCGGGGAAGGATTCGCCCGCCTTGTGGCGGAAAACCACCTGCGGAATTTCCAGCTCTGGCACGAGGAGGACATCGCCCGCCGGGACGATCTCGGCTCGGAACGCGTCCATCAGGCCAAACGGGCCATCGACGCCTACAACCAGCAACGGAACAATTTCATCGAGGAAATGGACAAGGCGCTTGTGGCCGCCCTGAATCCCGCGGAGTCCGGTGTCCCCCGCAACTCCGAAACCCCCGGGATGATCGTCGACCGGCTTTCCATTCTGGCTCTCAAGGAATATCACATGCACGAGGAAACCGTCCGTGTCGGCGCTTCGGACGAGCATCGCGCGAAATGTAGCGAAAAACTCGCCCGCATCCGCCTCCAGCGCTCCGATCTCACCCGAAGCCTCGCCGAACTTCTCGCCGAAGTCGCCGCCGGGACCCGCACCTTCGGAGTTTACTACCAATTCAAGATGTACAACGATCCGGCGCTCAATCCGCAACTCTACGGAGCCGGAAAGCCCTGACCGGAATGGAGCCGCAAGATCGCCGCGTTTCCCTCCGCCATCCCGCCTACTGGCCGGTGTGGGTTGCCGTGTTCGCCTTCCGGCTGCTTTGCAAATTGCCGTGGTCCGTGCAGGCGAAGCTGGGCAAGGCCGCCGGGCGGTTCTTCCATCACGTCATCCGCTACCGGAGGCACATTGTCGCGATCAATCTGGAGTTGTGTTTCCCGGAAATGCCCGAAGAGGAACGCCGTGAAATCGCCCTGCGCCACTACGAGGCGATGGGCATTGGCGTTTTCGAGACCGGAACCGCCTGGTGGGCTCCTCCCCACCGCCTGCCGTCCTACAGGATCGAGGGGCGGGAACACCTGGAAGAAGCCATTGCCCGTGGAAAGGGCGTGCTCCTGCTCACCGCCCATTTCACCACGCTGGAAATTTGCGGACGCTTGCTCTCCGACCAGATTCCGATGGGCGGCCTCTTCCGCGAACCCAACAACCCCGTCATCGCAAAACTGATGCACCGCGGGCGCATCGACAAGCTGACCCCCGCCATCCCGATGGACGATCTCCGTGGCCTTCTCCGCGCCCTGAAGGCCGGCCACATCATCTGGTACGCACCGGATCAGGGAAAACGCACGAAGCTTTCCGCGATCCTTCCCTTTTTTGGCGTGCCCGCCAGAACCAACACCGCCACCAGCCGCATCGCCTCGATGACCGGAGCGGCGGTGGTGCCCTATTTCGGCAGACGCCTGCCCGACGGAACCTATCTGCTCACCATTTCCCCGGCGCTGGAAAACTTCCCGACGGACGATTCCGATGAGGATGCCACCCGCATCAACCGCCTCATCGAAGAAGAAATTCTCCAGGCACCCGAGCAATACTTCTGGATTCACCGCCGCTTCAAAAAACGCGGACCCGCCCATCCTTATCCCTACAACCGGAAGCGGGGGAAACGGAAGAAGGCGGAAAAGGCCTGACCGCCGGTGGCGGGGATCACGCCGCGCCCGCGAGGAATTCCTGCATCCGTTCCTGCGGCGGCAGGGGCTTGATGCGTTCCATAAGCTTCAGCGCGTCATGGCGGACGTGGTCCTTCTTCATTTCCTCGCGGACCATGGACTCGGTGATCTTCCCGGTTTCCAGGCACTCCTTGAGCAAGGCGAAAAACAAGCGCTCCTGGCGGAGATCCGGATGGGTCTTGTAGCGCTTGCAAATGATTTCCCTGCCGAAGACCGATTTCTGGAAGGATGCGAACGCCGCTTTGAGCGGAGGCCGCATCTCCAGCTTGAAGTCCACCGGCAGACCGGATTTCCAGGGCTGGGTCCGGCGGTGGGTGGTGTGCAGCATCTTCGTTTCCGGAGCCAGCGTGTCGAAATGGTTCCATACCTGGGGCAGCTCGCCGATCGTGGAAGGGTCCTCGAGCCGGAGGCTCAGCCAGTCATCGTAATCGACCTCCGACTTGAACATTTTCAGGAACGTTTCCTCGACTTTCCAGTGCTTGAGCCTGGCGCAATCCATCAGCATCACGCTGGTCATCAGATCGTGGCCTCCGCCCGCCTTCGGCCGGTGGAACACCCGGATGGCCTTGCCCTCCATGTCGGACTCGAAAAGCTCCATGATGTCCGCCACGGCGAAAATATCCGGGTCGATCACGATGGCCCTGCCCTCGTAGTTCATCAGCTCCGGCGGCATGAACCGGGACGGGGTGAACGACTGGAGATCCTCGAACAACCACGGGCGCTGCTCGCCCCCGCGGAGGTAGTTTTTCCCGTCGTATTCCTTGAAATAGGAATGGTCGCGGATGTCGATGATTTTGACATCGAACGCGTCCGGGGTTTTCGAGGCGCGTTTGAGCGAATGCGAGGCGACGATCGCACCGGCGATCTGCTTGTGGTTGGTGTGAATGAAAACGGTCGGTTTCAAACGCTTGGAGCCTTTCTCTGAGTTGATTGGTTGCGCATGGTTCACCCGGCGAAAAAGGGTTGGATAACCTCCCCGGACCCCTCGCGAAGAATCAACATCCCCCCCCTTGCCCGCAAGGCTTTTTTCCCATGCCCGGAGAGCCGCGCAAGCCGTTCCGGCAGCGATTCCCGTTGACAAAAAACAGTCCCCCGGATTGAAGGGCGAATGCCAACGCACGCGCTGAAATACCGGGCGGACGTCGATGGCCTGCGAGCGGTCGCCGTCCTCGGCGTGTTGCTGTACCATATCGATTCCGCCTGGCTGGGGGGAGGGTATGTGGGGGTGGACGTGTTTTTCGTGATCTCCGGGTTTTTGATCACGGCAATCATCCAGCGCGAAATTCTCGCGGGAAACTTTTCCTTCCTCCGGTTCTTTGAACGGAGAATCCGGCGCATCGTGCCGGCGCTTTTCGCAATGTTCGTCGTGGTGTCCGCCGTGGCATGGAAGATCCTTCTTCCCGACGATCTGGTGGATCTGGGCAGATCCCTCCGTTACGCGCTGTTCTCGGTTGCGAACGTGCATTTCCTCAAGGAGACCGAGGATTATTTCAATGCCGGGGTGGAACGGGTGCCGCTCCTCCACACCTGGTCGCTGGCGGTCGAGGAGCAGTTCTACATCATTTTCCCCTTCC
>CAZVSA010000201.1:0-7974 GCA_964629955.1 uncultured Luteolibacter sp. | reverse complement strand
AGATCCGGCCTCCGCGGGAAGCGAATGCGGCGAGGCGGTCCATGTCCATTGTGCCAACGACCATGAGGAGAAAAATTTCGTGATCCGGGCCGGGAATTTCCCCGATGCTGTGGGAGAGGATTGAGAAGTCCCCGGATGACCAGAATTCGACGGGCCCGCGGGTGGCGTCGCCGGGAATGCGGACGTAGGTGCGCGGCGGGGTGTCAGCGGCCTTATAGACGGTGGCGCTGAGCGGAAGGAGATGGCGGCGGGGATGTTTGTTGCGGAAGGCTTCGGCCCGTTCGCGCAGGAGGGCGTTATGTTGTGGACGGGCTCGCGGCTCGGGTGGCAAGGGAAGCTCGCCCGGCGTAATTTCACGAATTACGACGCTCCGTCCGCCCTGGTGGATGGTTTTGGATTCGAGAATCTCGTCCGGGCGGACGTTCCAGATGGGTTTGGACGGGGAGCGGTCCGTCGCGGGTTCTTCGGCGCGGAGGGCGGGTGGTATGCATCCCGCGGCGAGGGCGAGAAGGAGGGGGATGGTTGGTTTCATGTGTTGTTGGGGGTTGGAAGAAGTGCCGAGTGAGCAGTGGAAGAGGTTGGAAATGAGGGAGGAAGCTTTGGATCGTAGCTGCGACGTCCCGTCGCAGGCCGTGGCGGTGGCATCCCGCCGCCGCTGCGCTTTGCCGTGAAGTGTCGCACCGCACCAACTGCCGCGAGAAGAGAAGGGCGGAGACGGGGGTGCTTCATGATGGAAGGATGAAGAAAATGGTGCGGGCCTTCCAGTGGACGGGGAGTTGAGAGAGTCGCAACAAGTCGACCGCAGCGGCCTTTGGCCGTCTCCCGAGGGCGGCGGCTTGGACATGCGCCGCCGCCTCCCCGACCTCATAGTCGGGTTGGCGGCATCGTCGCGGTCGATGCCGACCGCTTGTCGCGAGGACTCTCACATCCTCATCCGCCGGAGCGGACACGGGGAGGAAGGCAAGTGCCCTGCCGGATGGCGAGCATTATTTTTCGCAATCTGATTCAGCGGGGAGGCCCGGGCGGAAATTGCCACCGATTCCCGCTTTTCCATCCGGCCCATTCGGATACGGTCCGCCCCGCCATGCCTTCACCGGAAAATACCTACGCACTCATCCTGGCCGGCGGCTCCGGCGCGCGCTTCTGGCCTCTCAGCCGGAACACCCGCCCGAAACAGCTGCTCGACCTTTTCGGCGACGGAACCCTCCTCGAACAAACCATCCGCCGCCTCGACGGCCTCGTGCCGCCGGAAAACATCCTCATTCTCACCAACACCCTGCAGGTGGACGCCGTGCGGAAAGTCGCGACCACGATTCCCCCGGAAAACGTCTACGCGGAACCCGCGAAACGGGACACCGCGCCCGCGGTGGCCATGGGCATCGGCCTCGTCGCCATCCGCAATCCCGACGCGATCATGATGGTCCTTCCCGCGGACCACCTCATTCAGGACACCGCCTCCTACCACTCCGTGATGAAGGACGCCCTCGCCACCGCGGAACTGGCGGACGGCCTCGTCACCATTGGCATCCACCCCACCTGGGCCTCCCCGTCCTACGGATACATCGAGCGCGGGGATCGCGCCCACATCACCGGCCTGAAATGCGAGCACCCGCCCTTCGAGGTGAAACGCTTCCGGGAAAAGCCCAACCCGGAGCTGGCCGAGCAGTTCATCGGCCAAGGTGGTTTTTCCTGGAACGCGGGCATGTTCGTCTGGTCCCTTTCCACGGTCGTCAAGCAGCTCGCCAGCCACGCTCCGCAGCTCTCCTCCTTCGTCTCCAACCTCCGCCGGGCCAGCGATCCCGAGGCAACAATCGAAGCCCAGTTCCCGAAACTCACGCCCATCTCCATCGACTACGCCCTCATGGAAAACGCGGACCGCGTCCTCAACATCGAGGCATCCTTCGATTGGGACGATGTGGGCTCCTGGATCTCCGTGGCGGAATACCTCCAGAAATCCGGCGACGGAAACCGCGTCAACGAGCCCGTCACCGAGCTGGATTCCGAGAACAACATCGTTTTCAACGCCCGCAAAGGCTCGCACATCGCCCTGCTGGGAGTGGACGATCTCATCGTCGTCCAGACCGAGGATTCGATCCTCATCGCCAACCGCCATCAGGCCGATGCCATCAAAAAACTCTCGGACCTGCTGCCGCCCGAACTCCTTTGAGATCCCCCGCTCCAGATTCCCCGCATCCCGCGCTTGGCATCGACCACGGCGAAGCCCGCATCGGCATCGCCGCCACCGATGACTTTGGAATCCTCGCGCATCCCGTCGAGACGATCGATCTGTCAAAAACCGAGCCCATCGAACGGATCGCCGCCCTTGTGCAAGCCCGGGGCATCCACACCCTCGTTCTCGGCCTCCCCCTGCGCATGGACGGCACGGAGGGAGATGCCGCGATCAAAGTCCGTGCGTTCGCCGGGCGTTTGCGCGAGCGGCTTCCCGGGACTCCCCTCGTTTTCGTGGATGAAACGCTGACCACCTCGGCGGCGGCCGGAAAACTCCGGGAAGCGGGACGCAATGCGAAAAAGCAGAAAGCCGTCATCGACCAGGCCGCGGCGGTGGAAATCCTCAACCAATGGATGGGCGGAAGCGACGCGTTCGCGTCCGGAATCTAACACCCTCCATTCCCCGTGCGCCTGAAACTCACCATCGCCTACGACGGCCGCCCGTTCCGCGGATGGCAGTCACAGGCCGGGGGCGGCACCGTGCAGGACATCCTTCACGAAGCGCTGGAGGAAGTGGCGAAACAACCGCTCCGCCTCCAGGGCTCCGGCCGCACGGACACGGGAGTGCACGCGCTCGGGCAGATCGCGCACTTCGACGCGCCGCCGGACATCTCGATGAATCCCTTCAACTGGGTGCCCGCGCTCAACTGCAAGCTGCCCGCCACCATCCGCATCATGGCCTGCGAGGAAGTCCCCGCGGATTTCCACAGCCGCTTCTCCGCCACCGGGAAAATCTACCACTACGACCTGTGCACCGATCCGGTGCTGCCTCCGCTCAAGGCGGGCCTCGCCTGGCACCTGCCGCGCCTGCTCGATGCCACCCTGCTGGGGCAGGCGCTCGCGTTGTTTCACGGTCGCCACGATTTTCACGCGTTCGCCGCCTACCGGGGAAACGAAACCGGGGACGACGATTGGTTCCGCACCATCCACCGCGCCGATGTCACCACGCTCGACGACGGATACCGGATCGTTTTCGCCGGGGATGGATTCCTCTACAAAATGGTGCGCCTCCTCACCGGAGCCGCCGTCCACGCCGCGCAGGGCCGCATGCGGCTCGACGACCTCGCGGCCATGCTCGACCAGCCGCCCGGTTTGCCGCTGGGAAAATCCCCGCTGTGCGCCCCCGCCGACGGGCTCTATCTGCGCGAAGTCCTTTATGAACCACCTGCTTGAGGTTCGGGGATCACACCCCCCGTAGTGGCGATCACCGGTCGCCACCTCCCGCGCTCCGTCACGAATCAAGGAGCGTGGGCGTCCCGCCCACTTGTGCAGGGATGTGGGCGGGACGCCCACGCTCCTTGAATTCCTGTGCTCCGAAACGTGATCCCACAAAAAACGACCACGATTTTCACATAAATGCTGTAGAAAACTACAATCTCCCCTTTTGTCAGAGCCTGTCGCCGGTGGTGGCGAAGAAGAGCGTCGGGTCTCCCCCCAGGCGGATCGTATCGCCGTCCTTCGCGGTTCCCTTGTCCTGGGCCACGTAGACATCCCCCGTTGGCACGCCGGTGTCCACGTTCACCTTCATCACCGTGGTGCCCGCCACGGATTTCTGGGTTTTCTCCCGCGCCACGGGAACGGCCACGTAGCGGACCTTCTTCTGCTGCACGCTGTTTTTCACCCTGGCCGATTGAAGGGCGGCCTGAGCCCGCGTCTCGGCGAGACTGCGCTGCCGGGCGGTGGCCATGCCCACATGGACGGCGTGAAAGCTCCGTCCGGACATCCTCGTCCCCATTCCGCTGGGCGGCAGCGCGGGAGACATCAGCATGTCTCCTCCCGCGAGCGGCTTGCTCAGCTCCTCGCAGGACGGGATGGCGAGACAACTGCCCAAAAGCGCGATCGCGCCAATTCCGGCTTGATATCGTTTCATGATGGTCTGTTTTCGGCTCCGGGAACCATTTCAGGAGACTGGAAAACACCATGTGCGCGAAACGATCTCCGGTCAATCATGCAATGAGACTGGCGCATGGCGTCCTTGACCTTTGCACTACATTTGAAAAAGAGTTCGCTGGCGGCCCGAACGCATGACCGAAAACCCACCAGACCCAGATTCTCCCGGTGCTTTCGCATCAGAAGAACCCGTGGCTTCGTCCGGGGGGAATGGGGAAACTCTCCGGGAGCTGGTGGAAGCGCACGGCCCGCTCACCTGGCCCGTGGTCCGCTGGCTGGTCATCCAGATCGCCGGTCAGCTCGAGCCCGTCCACGAACAAGGCGCTTCCCATGGAAACCTTTCGCCCGAAACGCTCCGACTCGCCCAACCGTGGCCCGCTCACCAGGTGGAGATCGTCCCGGGGGCCGGTTCCGCATCCGGCCCCCGGGACGATCTCCACGCGCTTGGCCGGACGCTCGTGTGGTTGCTGTCCGGCGCGGAAGACCCGGCGGCTCTTCCCGCGGATTGCGACGCGGAAGCCCGGCAAGTTCTCGCCGCTTTGTCGGAGGGCCGGATTTCCGGAGCCGGAGAACTGCTGGATCTGCTCATCGACGGCTTGCTGGACTCCCTGCCGCCCGCGGAGGAAGAGGAGGTTTCCCCTCCCCCCGCAATTCAGGACTCCCGCAATGTGCCGCCGCCCCCGAAGATCACGTCCCCGCCACGGCAGGGAAAATCCGCGCTGCCGAAAATCGCAGCCGCCGCTGCCGCCGTGGTGCTTCTCGGCACGGGATCGTATTTTCTGTTTCTGAAAGGAGGGGACTCCAAAGACCCATTGGCCAAGGAAGAAACCGTCGCCAGAGAAAAAGAAGCACAGGAAAAAGCCGCCAGGGAAGCCGAGGAGCGGAAACGCATCGAGCAAGAGCAGGCGGCGAAGGAGAAGGCGGAACTCGAACGCATGGCCCGCGAGAAGGAAGAAGAACTGGCCAGGCAAAAACAGGCCGAGGAGGAGAAACTCGCCATGGAGCGGGCCGCCCGGGAAAAAGAAATGGAAGCGGAGCGCGAACAGGCCGCCAGAGAAGCCGCGATGCGCGAGGCCGAAGCCCTCGTTTCCCGCGGCGAGGAAATTCTCGAAAACCCGGACGCCCCCGCATCGGACAAGGAAAAGGCTTTCGCGGAACTCCTCCCCCTCGCCCGGGACGGCAACATCAAGGCGATCGAACTTTGCGGAGCGGCCTACTGGCTGGGCAATGGAATTGCCCGGGACCAGGAGGAAGCCCGCCGTTGGTTCGAGGAAGGGGCGAAGCTCGGCAACACCCGCTCCATGCTCGGGCTCGGATATTGCCACGAGCAGGGCATCGGCGGCCCGAAAGACATGGCAAAAGCCGCGGAATGGTGGACTAGGGCCGCCGAAGGCGGCGAGGCGCTCGCCATGAACCGCCTGGGCGAATACTACAATCTGGAGCCGGATGCGAAGGACGTCGCCCTGGCCATGTCATGGTGGGAAAAGGCCGCCGGTGAAGGAATCCGCGAGGCCATGACAAACCTCGGCATTCTCCACGCCGCCGGGGCCATGGGCGAGCCGGACCCCGGCAAAGCCATCGCCCTATGGGAAAAAGCCACTGGCTTGGGGGAACCCCGTGCCATGACCCTGCTCGGGTTCGATCATTTCAACGACGAAAACAAGAGCGACGAGGAAGCGTTCCGTCTCTTCGACAAGGCCGCGAAACTCGATTTCCCTCCCGCCATGACCGGACTCGGCGTCTGCTACCTCACCGGACGGGGCACCGCCGCGGACAAGGCGGAAGCCGGAGTCTGGCTCCGCCGCGCACGCGACCGCGGAGATCCCAGTGCGGAGCAATATCTCAAACAACTGGAATGACCATCCCCCCATCGATCATAACGGCAGCGGGCTTCTCCCTTGATGGAGCGACCGCCGCCTGTAAACTGCCATGAGGTTCCCCGCACCCGGATGACATTCCAGCTCTACAACGAAGTCGGCATCGAATTTCCGCCCCTCAAGCCCGCCTACGAGGAGGGGGAGCTTTTTTTCGCCCGCTTCCGCGCTCTCATTCCCCGCGATGCGAAGGACAGCATCCTCGGGGAGGGCGGCACCGGGCTCATCCACCTCGTGCGGGACGAGCTGATGGACCGCATCGTCGCCCTCAAGCTGCCCCATGAGAGCGTTTTGCGCGATCCCTCCGCTCGCTACGATGTCATTCGCGAAACCCGCCAGGCCATCGAGCTGACCCATCCCCACATCGTCCGCATCCACGATTTTCACGAAGGCACCGGGAACTGGGGCATCTCCATGCAATACGTTCGCGGAAAAAACCTCCACGAATGGCGTCTTGAAGGGCGCACCGGATCGAGGCGCGCCATCGTCCCCTATGCCGTCGAGCGCATCGAGAACTGGATCACCCAGCTTTGCAACGCGCTCATCTACGCGCACGAGGACGCCCACATGGTCCACCGCGACATCAAGCCGAAGAACCTCATGCTCGAACGCCGCGACGACGGCCAGGAAAAGCTTCTCCTCACCGACTTCGGCATCACTCAGAAGCTCCGGCTCCACACGATGATGCTCTCGCGCGTCCAGCCCGAGTCCACGGAAGCGGGGGCGATGGGAACCTTGCCTTACATGTCCTGGGAACAGATCCAGGGCGCGCCCGCATCGACGCTCGACGATATCTATTCCGTCGGCGCCACGATTTACGAACTCCTCACCGGCAGGCCGCCGTTTTACGAAGGAGCCTACGAGGAGATCCGCACCCAGGTGGAAAACACCGTGCCTCCCAGCATGATCGACCGGCTGCGGCAGTTCGATCTGGCTTACCACGAAATCCCGGACGAGTGGGAGGAAACGGTGGCCGCATGCCTCGCAAAACGCCCCGAAGACCGCCCCCAAACGATGCGGGAGGTGATGGCCCGCCTCGGGCTTTCCGGCAACCCGGCTCCCGCGCCCGCCCGCGCGGTTTCTCCGGTTTCTTCGGAGGAAGTGGACAGCCTGCGCGAGGAAATCCGCACCCTCCGCGAAGAACGCGAGGGCAGCGACCACGAAATCACCACCCTCCGGGCCCGGCACGAGGAATCGCTGGAAAAAGCCGCCTCGCTGGAAAAGGAACTCGGCGAACTCCGCCTGGCGCTTGGCAACGCCGAAGGAGCGGAAGGGGAGCGGCTGCAATCGCTCGCGAACCTGCAGGCCGAGCTTCAGGAATCACTCGCAAAAACCGCCGCGCTGGAGCAGGAAATCGCGGAAGCCCGCCTCGCGCTTGGCAACGCCGAAGGCCTCGGCGGAGAGCGGAGCCGGGAGCTTGAGAACCTTCAGGGAGAGCTTCAGGAGAAGAGCGGCCGGATCGAGGAAATTTCCCGCCAGCTTGAGGAGACCCGCCGCCAACTGGAGGAAGCCGCAGCCCGGTGCGACGAACTCCAATCGGCGCATTCCACTCTGGAGCAACAGCTCCAATCCGCGGAGGAAACGCGCGGCGGACTCGAAGCCGAACTCGCCCGGGCCGTGGAAGAAGCGAACGCCGCCGCCGAACGGGCGGCATCCATCGAACAATCTGCGGAAGAGCGCATCAGGCAGATCGAAGCCGATACCGGCGGCCAACTGGAGGAAGCCCGGCAGGCCGCGCTCAGGGCCACCGAAGTCGCGGAAAAGGCGGCGCGCAGAAAAACCGGCCGTGCCCTCGCGGAAGCCCTCGCCTCCGCCGAACTCGCGAGACAACAAGCGGCGAAACTCACGGAGGAACTCCGCCGCAACGCCGCTTCTCCCGCTCCTGTGGAAGAGCCGGTTTGATAGGAAATGTGGCACGGGCATTCTGCCAAAAGTGTTCCGGGAATCGCGGCGGCAACGCCGGAGGCGGGTTTTCCGGTAG
>CAZVSA010000200.1:0-8029 GCA_964629955.1 uncultured Luteolibacter sp. | reverse complement strand
CCGAACAGGTGTAAACCATGTGCCCGGTCTTTACACGGCGGTCACGCCCTACCTTTGAAAGTTGCTCAGTCGTCGCCGCGCCGTTTTTGGAACGGGGCGCTTTCCACGATGCCGTGGATGAGTTCGCGCAGGTTGCCGCCGTTCTTTTCCATGCGGTTGACGAGGATGTCGATGGTGGTCGCGTCATAGTATTCCATGCCGCGGCCGATGGCGTAGGTGAGAAGTTTTTCCGAAAGGCAGCGGTAGAAATCCTGGCGGCGTTCGGTGGCGAGGATTTTTTTGAGGACGGAGATGTTGGAGAATTTTTCCCCGGTGAGGAGCTGGCCGGAGGCGTCGATCCTCTTGCCGTGCTCCTCCAGGCGGAACTGGCCGAGCGCGTTGAAATTCTCCAGGGCAAGGCCGAGCGGGTCCATCCTCGCATGGCAGCCGCGGCAGTCGGGGTTTTTGCGGTGGATTTCCATCATTTCGCGCATGGTGGGATTTTTGATGGCGGGGTCCGCGGCGTCCTCCAGCTCCGGGACATCCGGCGGGGCGGGCGGAGCGGGGGTGCCCAGCAGGTTGTCGAGGACGAAGAGGCCGCGTTTCACGGGGGATGTGCGGTCGGGGTTTGAAGTGACAATGAGGAAAGTTCCCTGGGTGAGAATGCCACCGCGTTCCGGGTGCTGGCTGAGGTCCACGGGGCGGAAATCCTCTCCCGGGACTCCGGAGATGCCATAGAATCCGGCGAGGCGTTCGTTGAGGAAGCTGTATTCCGCGGAGATGAGTTCTTCCGCGGGACGGCCTTCGCGGAGGATGAAGTCGAACAGCATTTCCGTTTCGGTCTGCATGTCCCGGCGGAGGCGGGTGTCGAAGATTTTCGCGGCTTCGCGGTTGGAGGGCAGGCCGAGGATGTCCTTGGCATTGATGGAGGCGGTTTCGATGTCGCGGGCCTGGAGCCATTGGCCGGTGAAGTTTTTCACCAACCGGGCGGAGCGGGGATCGTCGAGCATGCGGTCCACCTGCTGCCGGAGGTTTTCCCTGAGCTTGTTGTTGAAGGCGAGGCTGAGCAATTCGTCGTCCGGCACGGATCCCCAAATGAAGAAGGAAAGGCGGGCCGCGAGCGCGTATTCGTCGAGCGGGACGATTTTCGCGGGGTTGTTGGGCTCGGGCTGGATTTCCACCCGGAAGAGAAAACGGGGGGAGGCGAGGCAGGTTGCGATGGCTTGCTTGATGCCGTCCTCGAATCCCTTGCCCGGCTTTCTGGCGACTTCCTTCACGATGGCGATGAGGCGGTCGATGGTGGATTCGTCGAGCGGACGGCGGAACGCGCGGCTGACGAAGCTCCGCATGATCTTGCGGGCGTAGCGTTCCTGCTGGAGATCGGATTCGGGAGCGGGTCCATCGACGAAGATCATGCGGTAGCCTTTGGCGTATTCGCGCTCTTCGCCTCCGATGGGCCCCTGGAGAATCACGCGCTGGATGGTGAGAAACAGCTCTTCCTGATCCAGCTCCGGACCCTTGGCGGGGGTGAGGGAAACTTCAAAAGTCTGCCGGCCGGCCTGTAGCGGGACGTTTCCTGCAAGCTCGATCACCCGCCGCTGGTCCCAGCCGAGCGTGACTTCGCCCACTTTGGCTCCGCCGGCGGTGACCTCCATGAAGGCTTCGTGTTCGGTGGCCTCCGAGGCTCCGTGGATGGAGTATTCCACTTTTACCTGATATTCGCCGTCCGAAGGGATTTCGTGGTCCAGCCGCACCTGTTGTTTTTCGGCGAAGGCCATCCAGCGGCCCGTGGTCGAGGGGTGGTTGGGGGCTTTGAAGTTTTTTCCTTCCAGATCGATTCTGGGAACCTGTGCGGCGGCGCCTTCGGGTAGTGCGAGCGCGACGACCTCATCCGCGGCGGCGATGTATTTTTCCATCAGGAGCGGTGAAATGCTCAGGACATCGCCGATGTTGTCGAAGCCGTATCCGGTGTCGTCCGGGGGAAAGACATCGCGTGTGTCGTATTCCACGCCGAGGAGATCATAGACGGCATTCTGGTATTCCACGCGGTTGAGCCGGCGGATGGTGACACGGCCCGGGTCGGGATTTTTGGGATCGAGGCGGAGGATATCGTTCTCGATCCAGGCGAGAAGCTTGCGTTTCTCGTCCGTTTTGAACTGGTCTTTGTCCGATGGCGGCATGATCTGGCTGCGGACGTTCCGCCAGATGGCCAGCCAATGTTCCGTGTCCCCGATGTGGGCGGAAAGGTCCGCGAATTCGTCCATCGAGAAGTCCCCTTTCTTCGAGCCTTCCGCGTGGCAACTGAAGCAGTAGAACTCAAGCAGAGGTTCGATGTCCCGCTTGTAGCCTGCCGCCGGGTCCGCTGCCGCGAGCATGGACCCCAAGGTTCCGGCGATGATGATTCGCATCCACATTTCCCGGGGAGGTTGCCGGCGGGGGAGGGGTTCGTCAACTTGATGGTTTTCCGGGAAGAGAACCGGTTTTCGGTGAAATCCGGGGTTTGGGAGGTTTCAATTCGCTCCGGGGCGGATGAAGGGCCGGCGACCGAAGAGGAGGAACGGAATGCCGCCCAGGAGAAGCGAGACGAGAACGACAAGAGGCCATGCGCGGACGGGACGCAACGGATAGGGGCCGGATCTCAGCCCTTCCATGTAGCTTTGGAAGACCTCGGCGGCTTCCTCCACGTCGTCATCGTTCACGACGACGCGGACCCCGCCGATGGCGTTGCTGTAATGCCAGAAAAGCTGGACGACATATTCGTCCTCCAGGTGCGCCTCGATGCCCCGGGAGCCGAGAAACGCCCGGAACAGGTGAGCGTCTTCGGGAGTTTGGAATCTGGCGATGGTTATCATGGCTTTTTTTCGTTCGTTGTTGGGAACAGGATGGCAAAACAGGACTTTGGCTTTTCCCGCCCCATGGAAAGAGATTGGCCACAAGAGGGCGCTCGCATCAAGCCGGTGTTTCGGGAAAAACCGGATGATCTCCGTTCCGCGGTTTCGTGCTTGGCAGATGGGAAAGGGGGGATGAGCCTTGGCCATGGATATCCGGGAATTCGAAGGCCTTCGGGTGAAGGTGGACGATGTGATCTACATGCCGAGCCTGGACGCGCCGCCGGACAAGCCGCACCCGTTCGTGTATTTCATTTCGATCCACAACGATTCGCCGGTGCCGGTCACGATCCGCGGACGGAAGTGGGTGATCCGGGAGGATGTGGGGGAAGTGACGGTGGTGGAGGGCGAGGGGGTGGTGGGCCAGACGCCGACCATCGATCCGGGCGGACATTTTTCCTACAACAGCTATCACGTGGTGGCGAAGGCGGCGGTGGTGGACGGGGCTTTCTTCGGGGATACCGCGATGGGGGAGTGGGTGTTCACCCGGATTCCGGAGTTTCGTCTGGAAGTGGCGCGGTGATGACGAGGTCCATGCGGATGTCATGGGGCTCGGAGAAGGTATCGGGCACGAGTTGGAACGGATGGCAGATGCCGGCTTTCACGCAATCGGGCCGGGCGTTTTCGAGAAGCCGGTCGTAGAACCCGCGTCCGCGTCCGAGGCGCCCGCCGGTGGCTCCATCGAAGGCGAGCCCGGGGCAGAGAAAGGCATCCACCGATTCCACGGAAACGGCGGGCAGGGAGGCCGGGGGCTCAAGAATTCCGAAACTGCCGGGGACGAGCTGGCGTGCGGGATCGGCGATGGGGTGGAGGGTCAGGTGCTCGTTCGTCACGCGGGGATAGAGCCAGGTGCGGCCGGTGTGCCGGGAAACGAGGCTGGAAAGATCGATTTCCCCGGGGAGAGCGGCGTAGGCCGCGATCACACGCAGGTCCGGTCGGGAGAGGAGCCATTGTCCGCATGCATCCGCGATGGCTTCCGGCGAGGGCGTGGTCCGGGCGATGCGGGCCCGCATTTCCTTCCTGAGCTGTTGTTTGCGGATGGATGCTTCGGGAATTGCCACTTGCCAAGGATCGTTGCTTTCCCATTTTTAGGGGCGATGGCGGTGGAAATCGAGCGGAAGTTTCTCGTTGCGGACGGCTCATGGTCGGACGGTTCGGAGGGGATGAAGATCGCGCAGGGTTATTTGACGAAAGACCCGGAGCGCACGGTGCGGGTCCGTCTGGGCGGGGAAGGGGCGTGGATCACGATCAAGGGGAAGGGAGAGGGGATTTCGCGTTCGGAGTTCGAGTATCCGATCCCGCAGGAGGAAGCGCGGGAGCTGTTGGGCTTGTGCCTGCCTTCGGTGATCGAGAAGGTGCGCCACCGGGTTCGTTTTGGAAATCACTGGTGGGAGGTCGATGTGTTTCACGGGGCGAACGAAGGTTTGGTGGTCGCGGAAATCGAGCTGACCGATCCCGGGGAAACGTTCGACCTGCCTCCCTGGGCGGGAAAGGAAGTGTCGGAAGACCCGCGTTTTTTCAATTCCCGGCTGGCGGACGTTCCGTTCCGGTCCTGGGAATGAGGGAGATTCCAGTCATTCTCCAATCATCCGCTTGCCAGCGCCCGTCCGGCCCCTACGCTCGGGGCACAAATTTGACATGAAAATCTGGCTCGACGGCAAACTGGTGGATGAATCGGAAGCGAAGATCTCGGTCTTCGACCATGGATTGCTGTATGGAGACGGGGTTTTCGAGGGAATCCGCGTGTATAACGGCCGTGTTTTCCGGCTGGAGGAGCACATCCGGCGCTTGTTCGATTCCGCCAAGGCGATCGTGCTGCCCCTGCCGTGGACGCAGGAGGAGGTCTGCAAATCCACCTGCGAGACGGTCGCCGCGAACAGTCTCACGGACGGCTACATCCGGCTGGTGATCACCCGGGGGGCGGGGGAGCTGGGACTGAACCCCTACCTTTGCCCCAAGCCCTCGATGTTCATCATCGCGGCGACGATCAAACTCTACCCGGAGGAGCATTACGAAAAAGGCCTTGCCGTGATCACCTGTGCGACCCGCCGCCCGGCTCCGGGTGCGCTCATGCCGCAGGTGAAATCGCTCAACTACCTCAACAACGTGATGGCGAAGGTGGAGGCGATCCAGGCGAACGCTCTCGAAGCGGTGATGCTCAACGAGCAGGGCTACGTGGCGGAGTGCACCGGCGACAACATCTTTCTCATCAGGAACGGCGTGCTCCACACCCCGCTGATCAGCGATGGCGCGCTGGACGGGATCACGCGCGGGGTGATTCTCGAACTGGCGGATCAGCTCGGGGTGCCGTACGTCGAGCGTTCGCTGACGCGCTACGACATTTTCATCGCGGACGAGTGCTTCCTCACCGGCACCGCCGCGGAGGTGATTCCGGTGGTGTCGCTCGACCGCCGGACGATCGGCACCGGCAAGCCCGGACCCCAGACCGCCCGTTTTCTCAAGGCATTCCACGAACTCGCAATGAGCACTGGCACTCCTGTTGCTTGAGGCGATAGTTGAAAACCCGATGATGAAATGTGACTTCTGCGATACCAAGGCGACCGTCTTCCTCACCCAGCTTGTGGAGGGGCAGATGAAGAAAGTGTGCCTCTGCGAGAGTTGCGCCAAGGAACGCGGAGTGACCGATCCCACCGGGTTTTCCCTGGCGGACCTTTTGCTGGGAGGATTGCCGGGAGGGCCGGGCACCGGAACTTCCGGGGGTGCGTCCACGGTTACCATGAGTGGGAAAAAATGCCCCACCTGCGGATTCACGCTGGACGATCTCCGGCGGGTCCGCCGCTTCGGGTGCGGCGATTGCTACAAAACTTTTCATGACGAGGTGGCGCCGATGCTGCGCGGAATGCACAAGGGGACGACCCACATCGGGAAAGTCCCGGAAGGCCTGATGGCGTTGCAGGTCCGCCACCAGCGGATCGAAGAGCTTCGGAAGAAGCTCGATCAGGCGATCGCATCGGAGAGCTACGAGGAAGCCGCCGGAATCCGCGATGAGATCCGAAACCTGGATGTGGTGCCGGGGTGAGTTGGAAAGGAACATGCTGTTGGTTGGAAGATTACCATGAAATCGCTACTGAAAATTTCGCTGCTCGCGATGATGACCTGCGTGATGGCGGTTGTTCCCGAGGAACAACCAAAGACGCCGGCGCCAATCGCCAAAGACGCAAAGCATCCCCCGGGTGTGAATGTGAAGTTGATGTCGGAAGATCCCTCATACGGCTATTCGGAGGAGAATCCAATCAAGGTCGGAAGAAAGGAAGGATATGGGGGGCCAATTGCACAACGCGAATATCTTGACTCTCTTGTCGATTCGACCGGAAAGCCGATCCGGTATGCGAGGATGGGAAGTGCTGGAAGAAATCAGGAAGGAATGCCTTTGGATATTTACGCAATCACACTGGCTGATGGAAGAAAGTTCCATCTTTGGCTCGATATGTATCACCCCGAAAATAGACCCGACAAGCAACCGGCTCCTGTTGGATTTTACAAAAAGGGAGGCTAGCCGGTGGAGGCGGTTTCTCCATACCGTATATTTGATCAAACTCGCGGGCTTCAGGCGAAGCTCAAACCACAAGCCGGTTCCCCACACATGACGCCATGATGCGCTTTACCACACTTATCAAGCATCCGGCCGATTGGATGACCGGCGGGCCGGGCGAGCATGGCGCGGTTCTCACCTCGCGCATCCGGCTTGCCCGGAATCTGCGCGATCATCCGTTCCCGGGTTGGGCGAAGAAGGACCAGCGTGCGGCGGCGCTGGAGCTGATGCGTCCGGCGGTCGAGGCGTTGCCCGTGATGAAAGACGCGTTTTCCCATGAGCTGGGGGATCTTTCCTCGGTGCAAAAGCAGGTGCTGGTGGAGCGCCACCTCATTTCCCGGGAGCACGCGGCCCGGGGCGATGGATCCGGCGCGGTGATCGAGCGCCGCCAGACTTTCAGCCTGATGCTGAACGAGGAGGATCACCTCCGCATGCAGGCGATCCGGCCGGGGCTCCAGCTCACTTCCGCCTTTGAATCGCTTTCCGCGCTGGATTCGGAACTGGAATCGTCGCTGGAATTCGCCTTCGACCCGACACTCGGGTATCTCACCACCTGCCCGACCAATCTGGGCACCGGCCTGCGGGCCTCCGCGATGCTTCACCTGCCGGGCCTCGTGCTCAGCGATCAGATCGGCCAGGTCTTGCAGGCGGTCAACAAGATCGGCCTTGCGGTGCGCGGGCTGTACGGGGAGGGAACCGAATCGCTCGGCAATCTTTACCAGATCTCCAACCAATCCACCTTGGGCGAGAGCGAGGAAACGATCATCCGCCGTCTTGAGCGCGTCATTTCCCAGGTGGCGAACCACGAACAGAACGCCAGGGAGAAACTGCTGGAGGACGATCCGGAGATGGTGGCGGACAAGATCGGCCGCGCTTACGGGGTGCTCCGGCACGCGCACATCATCGATTCCAAGGAGGCGCTCAACCACCTTTCCCTCCTCCGTCTTGGCGGAAACATGGGATTTTTCCCGCCGGATACCGTGGTGAAGTGCGATTCCCTGCTGATGGACATCCAACCGGCACACCTCCAGCTACACTCCGGACGAAAACTTTCGCCCGAAGAAAGGGATTCGATTCGCGCGGAAATCGTTCGCTCCTGTTTGCAATCCCTCGATTCCCCTGATACTCGTTTGTCATCAAACGAAGGCAGGGATTCCAATGACCTTCCCAACCCCGGTGAACCATGAACAACTTCACACCACGAGCCCAACAGGTCCTCGCGCTGGCCCGCAAGGAAGCTGATCGCTTCAATCACTCCTACGTCGGGACCGAGCATCTGCTGCTCGGTCTCATCAAGCTCGGCCAGGGGGTTGCCGTAAACGTGCTGGAGCGCATGGGGCTCGAGCTCGAATCCGTTCGCATGGAGGTGGAGAAGGAAGTCGGTTCGGGGCCTCCCCAGAAAACCGCCGGAAACATTCCTTACACCCCGCGGGTGAAAAAAGTGCTCGCCCTGGCCAACAAGGAGGCCAAGGCGCTCAATCATTCCTATGTCGGCACCGAGCATTTGCTGCTCGGATTGCTGCGGGAGGGGGAGGGGGTTGCCGCCCGCGTGCTGAAGCGCCTCGACGTGGACATCCAGCGCACCCGCAACGAAATTCTCGCGGAAATC
>CAZVSA010000199.1:7927-8160 GCA_964629955.1 uncultured Luteolibacter sp. | reverse complement strand
CGGCCCCACCGGCTCCGGCAAATCGACCACGCTCAACGCCATCCTGCGCGAGCTCAACCGCCCGGAAGTCAACATCCTCACTCTGGAAAACCCCGTGGAGGACGAGGTGCCCGGCATCACCCACTGCGACTTGAAAAGCCCGAAGGAATTCAAGCCCATGATCGCCTCCTTCATGCGGTCCGACCCGGACATCATCCTCATGGGCGAGGTCCGCGACCTCGAATCCGCCGAGC
>CAZVSA010000199.1:0-7916 GCA_964629955.1 uncultured Luteolibacter sp. | reverse complement strand
ACACCCCGCGCGCCTCCCAGATCATCGAGCGCTTCGAGCAGCTCGGCATCGAACGCTGGAAAATCGCCCAGACCCTCAAGGCCGCATGCGCCCAGCGCCTCGTGAAACTCCTCTGCCCCTACTGCAAGGAAGCCACGCCCGGCATCTCGGAAATCGACCGCAAGACCTTCAGCCTCGACGAATCGTGGGCGAACATTCCTCTCCAGGTCGCCAGCGCGGAAGGCTGTTCGGAGTGCCGCAACACCGGCTACAGCGGCCGCACCGCCATTCTCGAAATCATTCCCATCACCCCCAAGGTCTCCGACCTCCTCTCCAAGGGGGAAATGACCCCCTACGAGCTGGAAGTGAAAGTGGCCGAGGAAGGGGTTCTCCCCAATCTGCGGCGCAGCGGCCTGCGCCTGCTCCGCGAAGGAAAAACCGACCTTGCCGCCGTCAGCAAGGTCATCGACATGACCTACACCGATGATTAGCGCACCCGCAGCCAAAGCGAACCCCCTTCCTCCCGGCGCGAAAGGCGCGAAGGAAGCGCCGAAATCCCTTCTCGCCTCCCTCAACAAGCCGGGGAAAGCCAAAGAGTTCACCAAGAAGGAACTCATCGGGATTTTCCGCGGCGTCGGCTCGATGCTGCGGGCCCAGATCAACACCGCGGACGCCCTCAAATACTACAGCCAGGGCCTCCCCAACAAAACGATCGCCGACGCGCTCCTGCACGTCCGCGAGGACATCAACGCGGGGATCAACGTCCACGAGGCGTTCCGCCGCACCGGCCGCTTCAACGAAACCACGATCGGCCTCATCCAGGCGGGTTCCGATGCCGGGCAGCTCCACGAAGCCTTCCGCTCGCTCGCGGAGAGACTCGCCAGCGAACTCCGCTTCCAGAAGGCGCTCAAGAAAGCGACCGTCGGCCCGGGCGTCATCATTGCCGTCCTCATCGGCGCGTTCATCGTTTCCCAGGTCAAAATCTCCCCGCAGGTGGAGGAGATGCTCGACGGCGTGGGCGCGGAGCCGGACGGACTGACCGCCATCGCCTTCAAGATCGCCCATTTCACCCAGGCCATGTGGCCCATCATCGTCGGCGGCATGATCGCCGCGGGCATCACCATCTGGCGCTCCAAAAAAGTGCAGGGCCTCCTCCTCGGCATCGCGATGTCCAAGTGGCGGGTGCTGCGCCTTCTCGTCATGAGCCTCCGGCAGATGACCTTCATCTCCACCATCAAGCTCCTCCACTCCAACGGCATCAACCTCGCCAAATCCATCCGCGTCTCCGCCAACAGCGTGCGGAACACGCCCTTCTACGAGGAGCTGCGCGCCGCCGCCGACAAATACGAGCACTCCGGCGTCCCGCTCTCCACCGCCTTCGCGAAATACACGTCTGTGGACGCCCAGGTCACCCACATGCTCTCCATCGGCGAGAAATCCGCATCGCTGGACAACCAGCTCGAAATGCTCTCCGAGATGTACGAGGAGGAATCCGACAACCACATGGCGACCTTCTCCGCGACCGTCAGCTTCATGGTTCTGCTCATCGCCGTCAGCCTCATCGCCGCCGTCTTCATCGGCACCTTCCTCCCAATCTTCCTGATGGGTCCGAAGATGATGCAATCGGGAATTTAAGCACGAAGCATCAAGCTTTTAAATTCGAAACAAGATGATGGAGGAGGGGCGCAGATACGATTTCGAGGAACGGAGTTTTGCGTTCGCTTTGGACGTCCGCCGTTGTGTGGCGGACCGCCGGTGGAACCGGTGGCAGTGGCCGGATGTGAACCAGTTGCTGAGAGCTTCCGGTTCCATCGCCGCCAACTACATCGAAGCGAACAATGCGGTTTCCCGCCCCGATTTTCTGCACCGGCTGAGAATCGCCAAAAAGGAAGCGGCGGAATCCTTCCTCTGGCTGCGGCTTCTCAAGGAAACAACCTCGCAGGAAGAGGCATCCCAACCCGTCCTGCATGCCCTCCACCGCGAAGCCGATGAACTCACCCGCATCCTCGCCACGATCCTCCGCAACTCCCTCAAATGATTTCATCTTCTCTTCTTTCATGCTTAAAAACTTAATACTTAGAGCTTAGCCCCATGCAATTGACCCGTTTCGACCGCTGGCTCCGCGAGAAATTCGTGTACGAGACGCACATCTACACGTTGCGCCCGCCTTCGTCGGTTCCCCGCCGGATCCGGGTGCATGACCTTCCGGACGTCCCGGGAAAACGTTACAAGCATCTCTACACCACCTCCAATTCCCGGGCCGCGGAGGAATTGATCTCGCTCCTCAAGGCGGACAACCAGATGTTCTCCACCCAGATCGTGGACCGGCAGAACTGGTATACCTCTCTTGTGGCTCCAAAAGGGAAATCCGTCACCTGGTGGATCGTTTCCGCCATGGCGATCAGCGCCAGCGGCGTCTGCGCGCTCTATTACCTGAAAAACCTGATCGACAACCCCGAATTCCGCAAAAATTTCGCGGAAACGATCGAGATATTGAAAGGCTAACCTGGAGTGCGCGGACATGTCCGCGCTTTGGAATAGGGGCGACATGTCGCCCCGGATGAAAAGCGGAGTCATGCCTCCTCACTCCAGGTTGGCCGGGAGACAACCCCCGATGTGGAAATTCTGTTTGATCAGGCGATATTTTCAGCTTTCCAAGACTATTAAAAAAAGTTAGCAAAGGCCAGTCATGCGCTTTCACCGGGAAACAACTCCTGCCAAAGGCGGATTCACGCTTCTGGAAATGACCATCGTGATCATGATCCTGCTCGCCCTGATGGGCACCGGATTGTTTTTCAGCGGGAAATACAAAGAGTGGCAGCTCGGCCGGCAAGCCAGCGAAACCCTCCGCACCGTATACTCCGCACAGCGCACCTTCCTCGCTGACAATCCAACCATGGCGGTGGCGAACATCACCCCCGGCCACATCCGCCCCTATCTGCCGGGCAGCCGCCCGGGCAACGACGCCCCCATGCCCACGATCACCGCCCTGAACGGCGCGGTCCTCCAGATCCGGGTTTCCGTCACACCTCCCCACGCCGTGAACGGCGTCACCCGTTACGATCCCTCCGGCAGCCACACCGATCTCCTCTGGGACGTGGGTGAGACAGGCCCATGATCCGCATTCCCGTCATCGTTCTGGCTTTGTTTTGCTGCCACCCGGCGGCGGCGGCGGAATTCACCCATGTGGGGGATTTCCTCCTGCAATCCCATTTCAAAATCCGCGGGGATAAAAAAACCCCCATCGCCATGAAGCCGATCGCCTTCCGGGTTTTCACGGACGGCGTGGTGGTGCGCGTCACCGCGGAGGACAACGACGAAGCCCACACCACCTTCGAGATCTACCGCTCGGACGGCATCGGGCGGCAGCGCCCGGGCGGCGGAGCCCTGGAAGTCATCCCCGGAGTCCAGGGAATGAGCCGCACGGGCGACGTGCTGCGGCATCTCCGGCTCTCGCGGGAATCCATGACCATCACCACCTTCCCCGGCGTTTCCGACCAAACCATCGTCAGCCACTCCATCGCCGCCGAGCCAAAGAACACGGACGCCGCCACCTCCGGGAATTCACCGACCCATCCATGAAACCACTTCCTCCGGTTGAAACCCACCGCCCTCCGGCGGGAACCATGCCCGCGCTCCCCGGCGCTCCGGCGGCGGTTCTCCCCGCCGCAACGGGATCCTACTCCACCGCCAACCGCCGCGCCGGCTCCTGCCCGGTCCAGCGCGTTTACCCGTGGATGCTCGCCGCCAGCACGGGCATCGCCGCGATCTTCTGCATCATGTATCTCACCAAGCCGGTGGTGCTCGCCTCCTCCTCCGTTTCCGCCGGAGAAACCGGAAACCCCGCCGCCTCCGGATCGCCCGCCGCCGTCCATTCCTCCGGCAAACCGGACAGCCTCCTTCCCGGAAGGGATCGCCTCCCGGGAGAATCCGCGAATCTCGCCCCGGCGGATCCCCTCCGCTCCCTGCCAAGCCCTTCCTCGCAAAGCCCCTTCGAGGAAACCAACCTCCGCATCCAGCACGTCCTCACCGCGGAAACCCCGGGCGGCGACCTCAGCCGCATCGTTCTCGATGTCCCCGTGTTTTACCAAAGCCGGGAACTCCGCTGGACTCCCGCCGAGGTGGCCGAAGCCCGCGAGCTGCTGGGCCGCCTCGAAGACCATCAGGCGAAAACCCGGCAACTGCGGGAAGAAGGCACCATGCTCCTCCATGCGTGGAATTCCCTCGTCGAACGCTCCATTCCCGCCGGAGACCTCCGGGCCGACAGCCCCTCCCTCCCCGACAACCAGGCCGGACTCCAAACCTCCCCCCTGCCACCCACCCTCGACACCACCGAGTCCATCCGGCTCCAACCAGCAGGACAATGAACACCCTATTCCGCCTTTCCACCCTCACGCTTCTCGGCTGCCTTTCCGGCCACGCCCAGAGCGTGCGCGAAGAACCCGCCCCCGACTACGTTCTGGAAGCGATCCGCGAATTCAAGCGCGCGGACAGCGGAAACCCGCCGAACGAAGTCACGGTGGTTCTCGCCCCCCCCGTGGAAGACGCCGCGATCCCGAAGGCCAAACCCGTGGAGGATCAAAACCCCGCGTCACCCGCAGTTCTTGTCACCGGCAAACCGCCCGAGGGAACCTTGATCGAAGACGATCCACAGGAAATCCCCCTCGAAGAACCCGCCGCTCCCGCGGAACCCGAAGGAGGACTGGACGTGCGGGTGGAAAAACTCAGAACCCGTGAAGGCCCCGTCGATCCCGGCGAGGTCTCGCTGCACGCCCCATTTCCCGCGAAGCCGCTCTCCCGCCCCCCCGCCGGCTGGATGATCGATGTCTCGGCGGATGTCCCCCCCCTGGTGCGGGAAGTGGAAATTTCCCCGGGAACCAGGATCAGCCTCACCATCCGCCCGCACCTTCTCGTGCCCGAGGCCGACGGCCACGGAGTGTTCGCCATTCCGGAACCCGGTTTCGACCCCGCGCTCGGATACCAGCAAGCCGCCACCGTCGGAGCGATCCTCTCGGGTTCCGTCCGCGATCTCGACGAACACTCGAAGGATCTCGGCCATGCCATCGATCTGCTCCAGCAACTCCTCGTCTCCCTCCCCTCCCCTGAACAACCTTCCAACCAGCAATGAGCCCCTCCACCATTCCCTGGATTTGCGGAGTCTCACTCGCGGTTCTCTCCGCCGCCGGTGCCAGCCACTGGTGGTCCGTCAACCAGTTCATCGCGATGATGGACCAAGGCATTCCCGCCATCACCCCGATGGAAACCCCGGCTCCCGCGCCAACCGGAAAACCGCCCGTCGGCCGCGAACCGGAAAAAACCGTCGCATCCAGCCCAGCCCCGTCCGCCGCACCCTCCTCCGGCTCCAACAGCCAGGATGAATTTTTCCAATCCCTCCTCTCGGAAATGCGGACCCTCCGGAACGAAAACCGCGACCTCCTCGACCAGATGGCCGAGACCAACCGCGACCTCATGAAACTCGAATTCCGCGTGGACACCCACTCCGAATCCTTCCGCCCCCTCCCCGTCGGCGACGACCGCCTGGACACCGGCTTTGGCGACGACTTCGGGGTTCTGCCTCCGCGTGCGGAACCCATCCGGTTCCCTTTCGATGAATAGTCCCAAGCAGGAAGAAAGCGAACCACGGAATCCACGGAAAAAGAAAGAGTTGAGGCAGATATCGGATTCATCTTTCGGGTGAGGAAACCCATGACTCCAATCTTCTGAAATTCCGTGTGTTCCGTGCCTTCCGTGGTTTTCCATTTTCCTTTCCAGGATAATGAATAGGATCGGGGCTGCGGGCGTCAGAACCTGAATCATGAGATTTCCACCACTCCGCCTGCTCGCGTTCTTTCTCTGCACCGCGGCACTCCCCGCCGCGCCCGCATGGAAGGCGGAACTCACCTCCCCCGCGAAAGGTCCGCACCCCGATCTCAAACCGATCGCCCTGGACTTCCAGCTCAGTTGGAAAGGCATGATCGACGCCGGCACGATCCGCATGGAATTCGCGCCGCCGGATGTAAAAAAACGCGGAGCCTACGTCATCCGCTCCTCCTCCCGCAGCCAGGGCGTGGCCGCGCGGCTTTACCCGTACCAGAGCCACTTCTGGTCCGAAGTGCATCCCGGCACCCTCCGCCCGAGGTTTTTCCAAGCCACCGAAATCGACAAAAAATCGGACGAAACCACCACCATCCGCTACTTCGACAACCGCGTCGAAAGCAAACAGGTCGAGGTGAACCTCAAGACCCGCGCGAGCAAAACCTCCACCGAAGTTTTCCCCTTCGCCCCCGTGTTCGACATCTACTCCGCCATGCTGCACATCCGCAGCCAGCGCCTCGCCCCCGGCGACCGGATCACCCTTCTCATCCATCCCTTTGACAACCCCTACCTCCTGCGCGTCCGTTGCCACGGGCGGGAAAACCTCAACGGGCGCCCCGCGATCCGCCTCACCGTCGGCATGCAGAAAATCGACCGCAAAACCCTCCAGCTCCTGCCCTACAAAAAACTGAAACGCGACGCCACCCTCTGGATCAGCGACGACGCCGACCGCATCCCCATCGAATTCCGCGCCGCCGTCTTCATCGGCGATGTCCGCGCCTCCCTCGTCCGGAGCACCAAACTCTAACAAAACCCCCTTCCCGCCCGCCATGTTCCGCCTGCTCGCATTTCTTTTCCTCACCAGCCTCGTCTCCCCGGCCTTCCAGTTGCCCGCCAACTCCAGCCAGTGCATCGTCGCCACCGCCGATGGCTGGAACAGCTCCCACGCCACCCTTTCGTTCCACGAAAAAAACGGTGGAAAATGGACCCAGGCAGGCCCTTCCTGGAAAGTCCGGCTCGGCTCCAAGGGAATGGTCTGGGGCCGCGGCATCCATCCCGTTCCTCCCGGCGCGTCCCTCAAAAAAGAAGGCGACGGACGCTCCCCCGCGGGCGTCTTCCATCTCGGCGGAGCATGGGGCTACGACCGCTCCATCCGGAAACACCCCGAACTCTACTACCGCCAGGTCACCCCGCGCGACCTGTGGGTGGAAGACCCCGCATCCCCGCACTACAACCGCACGATCGTTCTCGACCGCGACCCCTCCACCCCATGGGAAAAGAAACAGCAAATGGTCCAGAACGACCACCCCCACTCCCTCAAACTCTTCATCGCCCACAACGCTCCACCCAAAGTCGTCCCCCACGGCGGCTCCTCCATTTTCTTCCACATCTGGCGGCGCGACGGAGCCGCCGCCACCGCCGGATGCACCACCATGCACGAAGAACGGCTCCGCTGGCTCATCGCGCGCATCGACCCCACCCGCCGCCCCCTCTACGTCCTTCTCCCCGCATCCGAATACAACCGCCTCAAGCCCGTTTGGAACCTCCCGTGATTCAAAGAGCCAAGAGTCCGGAGCAAAGAGCAAAGAGTCCAAAGTCTTCCACTGATCACTCGGCACTTCTTCTTCCACTTCGACGTTCGATGTTGGACGTTCGATGTTCGATGTTCACTTTCCCCCTTGAACCCCCCCATCCCCGCCGGACACTCTCCCTCCATGCCCGCCGCCACCGCCCCTTCCCTTCCCGATTCCACAGGTCACTTCGGAAAATTCGGCGGCATGTTCGTCCCGGAAACCCTCATGGCCCCCTTGCAGGAGCTTTCCCGGGCCTACGACGAAGCCAAGGCCGACCCCGCCTTCCATGCCGAACTCGACGGCCTGCTCCATAACTACGTCGGCCGACCCACCCCTCTCTACTTCGCCGAGCGTTGGACCGAAAAACTCGGAGGCGCGAAAATCTATCTGAAACGCGAAGACCTCCTCCACACCGGAGCCCACAAGATCAACAACGCCCTCGGCCAGATCCTCCTCGCAAAACGCCTCGGAAAAACCCGCATCATCGCGGAAACCGGCGCCGGCCAGCACGGCGTCGCCACCGCCACCGTCTGCGCGCGTTTCGGCATG
>CAZVSA010000198.1:6249-8171 GCA_964629955.1 uncultured Luteolibacter sp. | reverse complement strand
CGCATCGCCGCCCCGGACTGCGATTGTTTCTCGGTGAAAATTTCCTCCATTTTCAGCCAGATCCACCTCGTCGGCCGCGAGGAAACGCTGGACCGGATCAGGGAGCGTCTGCGCCGTCTTTATCGCGCGGCCATCGCCCATCCGGCGGGCGGAAGGCCGAAGTTCGTCAACCTCGACATGGAGGAATACCGCGATCTCCATTTCACCTGCGAAGCATTCCGCCTCACGCTCGACGAACCGGAATTTTTCCATCTCGAAGCCGGCATCGTCCTTCAGGCCTACCTGCCTGATTCGTGGCCGGTGCAGCGCGAACTCAATGACTGGGCCCGCGGGCGAGTCGCGAAAGGCGGAGCGGGCATCAGGCTCCGCATCGTAAAAGGCGCGAATCTCGCCATGGAGGCCGTCGATGCCGAACTCCACGGCTGGCCCGCCGCTCCCTATCCATCCAAGGAAGAGGTGGACGCGAATTTCAAGCGCATGCTCCACGAAGGCTGCCGCCCGGAAAACGCCGCTGCCGTCCGCATCGGCGTGGCGAGCCACAACCTTTTCGATCTCTCCTACGCCCTGCTGCTGCGCGCCCGCGAAGGAGTCGAAGGGCGGGTCGGCTTCGAGATGCTGGAAGGCATGGCGAACCATCAGGCCCGCGCCGTCCATGAAGCCGGGGGAGATCTTCTGCTCTACGCGCCGGTCGTTCCTCATGACGATTTCCACCACGCCATCGCCTACCTCGTTCGCCGTCTCGACGAGAACACTTCGGAGGAAAACTTCCTCCACGACCTTTTCGGCATGAGGGAAGGAGACGCCGCGTGGGAAACACAGAAAAACCGTTTTCTCCGGGCCTGCGTCCGCAAGGACGAGGTCATGGCCGGTCCCCGCCGCACACAGGATCGCGCCCGCGAAACCCACCACCCGCAGCCCTCCGATGCGCTGTTCCGCAATGCGGCGGACACTGATTGGTCCCTGCCCCGCAACGCCCGCTGGATCAGGGAAAAGGTCAACGCCCAGCACGATGCGGAAATTCCGCACGTCCCGCTCGTCATCGCCGGGCGGGAGGTAGCAGGGGATTCCGAAGCCGCCGGGAGCGATCCCTCGCGTCCCGGGAAAATCCCATATCGTCACGCGCTTGCCGGACCGGTGGAAATCGAACGCGCCCTGCAAGCCGCCGTGGACGCCCGCGCGAGCTGGCAGGCGCTCGGTTTCGGGAAACGCGCTGCACTGCTCCGCAATGCCGCCGCCGCCATTGCGGAGGACCGCGGCGATGCCATCGCCGCCATGGTGCTCGACGCCGGGAAATCCATCACCGAGGCCGACACCGAAATTTCCGAAGCCATCGACTTCGCGAACTACTACACTCGAAGTATTTCATCCGACGGAGCATCGCTCGAACCCTTCGGCACCGTGCTTGTCGCCCCGCCGTGGAATTTCCCGCATGCCATTCCCTGCGGCGGCATCCTCGCCGCGCTTGTTGCCGGAAACACCGTCATCCTCAAGCCCGCACCCGAGACCGTGCTCACCGCATGGGTCATGGCAAAAGCTCTCTGGAGGGCCGGGATTCCGCGCGATGTCCTCCAGTTCCTGCCCTGCCCGGACGACGAAACCGGCAAATCCCTCGTCACCGACAGACGTGTTGGTGCGGTCATCCTCACCGGTGCGTACGAAACCGCACGCATGTTTCTGGACTGGAAACCGGATATGCGCCTCTTCGCCGAAACCAGCGGAAAAAACTCGCTCATCGTCACCGCCGCCGCCGATCCCGATCAGGCGATCAAAGACCTCGTCAAGAGCGCCTTCGGCCACTCCGGCCAGAAATGTTCCGCGGCCTCCCTCGCCATCCTCGAAGCCGGGATCTACGACAGCCCGGCATTTCTCCGCCAGTTGCGCGATGCCGCCCGCGATGGTCCCCACCGCGATCCAGATCGCGG
>CAZVSA010000198.1:0-6239 GCA_964629955.1 uncultured Luteolibacter sp. | reverse complement strand
GGCCCTTCATGGAACTTCGACGCCACGGTCACACCGCTCATCCGCGAACCCGGCGAGGCGCTCCGGCGGGCACTCACCACGCTCGATCCCGGCGAGGAATGGCTGCTGGAACCCCGGATGACCGATGGTAATCCCCGCCTCTGGTCGCCCGGCATCAAGCTCGGCGTCACGCCGGAAAGCTGGTACCGCCGCACCGAGTGCTTCGGCCCGGTGCTGGGGCTCATCCGCGCCAACAATCTCCGCCACGCCATCCGCATTCAGAACGATTCCGCATTCGGCCTCACCGGCGGCATCCACACCCTCGACGACCGGGAGATCGCCATCTGGAAAGAACGGGTGGAGGTTGGCAACGCCTACATCAACCGGCCGATTACGGGAGCCATCGTACAACGCCAGCCCTTCGGCGGCTGGAAGCGTTCCTGCTTCGGTCCCGGCGCGAAGGCGGGCGGGCCGAACTACACGGCCCAGTTCGGCACATGGCGAAACGACACCCTGCCGGAAATGAGATCCGCACCCTCGGGCGATGCCGCGGCCCTGTTGGAAACGCTCGTCTCCCGTCTTCCCGTTTCCGCCGCAGCACTCGCCGCCGCGGCGGGCAGCGACGCTTTCTGGAAGGCCCGCGAGTTCGGCATCGAGCACGATCCCTCCGCGCTCCGCTGCGAGGCGAATGTCTTCCGCTACCGCCCGTTTCGGCAGGCGCTCATCCGTGTGACGGCGGAGGACTCCGACGAAGACCTCGCACGGCTCCTGCTGGCCGCCGCCGCCATTGGCATTTCCGTTGCCCTCTCGATGGACATGGAACGGAGTTGGCTCGATGGCTTGGGCATCGGAACATGGATCGAGAATGAGAAAGCCCTGTTAGAACGTTTCGCAAGCGTCGCCGCATCGTCCGATCTCATCCGTTGCCCGCGGGGGCCGGTTTCTTTGAAAAGCGCGGCCATCGCCGCCGGTCTCCGCTGGGCGGACGGTCCGGTGCTCTGGAACGCCCGCCTCGAATGGCCCGCGTGGCACCGCGAACAGTCGATCAGCGAAACCCTCCACCGCTACGGCAACCTCGTGCCGAAACCGGGGCAGGAATGATTCTCTGTGCCCGGGCTCTTTGTGATGGTACTTGGTGGGATTCGCCTGTTTTCCCACCTTGACGATTTCCCACGACCCTGCCACATTTGAAGCAGCTAGGGAAAAAACACCATGGAAATTCATACTCAGCAGCTTAGGCCCGACTCTAAAGGGAGGATTGCTCTTGGCAAGCTTGCCCAAGGTGTCAGCAGCTTCCGGGCGCGGCGCTTGGAGGACGGCAATATCATCCTCGAACCCTTCACCGAGATTCCGGCGCGGGAAGCGTGGCTCTTTGGAAATGCCACTGCCCTGGGAGCTGTGAAGAAGGGCTTGGCGCAAGCTGCCGAAGGAAAATCCTGCTCGTTGGGGAGCTTCGCGGGTTACGCGGATGACGACATCGACTGACGCATGCCCTTCGTTCTGAAATTCACGCTGCAGGCCGAAGAGGATCTGAGATCGCTTGAAGAGGATCCAAGCCATCTCAAGCGACTCAAGGCAGTCAGGAAGGCTCTCGGCTACCTTGAAACAAATCCACGTCATCCGGGCTTGAATGCCCACAAATACAGCTCTCTTTCAGGGCCGGATGGAGAAGAGATCTTCGAGGCATACGCCGAAAACAAGACACCGGCGGCGTATCGGATTTTCTGGTTCTACGGCCCGGACAAGAAAGAGATCACCATCATCGCGATCACCCCTCATCCCTAGCCTGCCAATCAGCGCCGGGCGGCTTTTTCGATCTGATCGCCCGCTTTTTGCACGTCGCGGCCAAAACCCGCGGTGGTGGAGCAGGAGACCGAAGCGATTCCCAGCGGAATCATCGAAATCGCCGCGGCGAGCATATACAGTTTTGCGGATCGTTTGCCGTTGAGTCTGGAAATCAGGATGGGAGTCATGGGCCGTTGGTTTGCAGATTGGAGCCCATCAGGCCGGGAATATTTCAACCGATTGAGATTGAGGGATTTTTCAGCCGATGCCGGGAACGATGGATGGTCCGGCTGGGTGCAAAATGCATTGTGCTCTGCGCGAATGGGGCAAAATGCATGATTGGATTTGTGCCAATTGCATTTTCTTGTGTATAAATCATTGATTGCGAACGAACTGATTCTTTTGGTGCATGAGGCATGCGGAATGGTTAGAAGGAGGCAGGGAATCCAGGATTCCTGTTTTTTCATGGATATTCTTATTGTTGACGATGAACGATCGATACGCCTGACCACTTCCATGGCATTGGAGGCGGAAGGACATTATGTGGAGACCGCGGAGGACGGGGCCACGGCTCTCAAACGTGTGAAGGAGGAGACCTTCGATTTGATCTTTCTCGATCTGCGGCTGGGGGAGGATGACGGGCTGGAGGTTCTGCAAAAGATTCTCGAGCTCAAGCCCCGGCAACTCGTCACGATTTTCACCGCGCACGCCTCGATCGCCACCGCGGTGAAAGCGACCCAACTGGGGGCGTTCGATTATCTCGAAAAGCCGTTCACGCCCGACCAGCTCAGGGCGATTCTCATCAAGGCCCGGAAGGCGCTCCAGACGCAGGGCGAGGTGATCCAGCTCCAGGAAACCGTGAAGGAG
This sequence comes from uncultured Luteolibacter sp., assembly GCA_964629955.1. Classification (GTDB taxonomy): domain Bacteria; phylum Verrucomicrobiota; class Verrucomicrobiia; order Verrucomicrobiales; family Akkermansiaceae; genus Luteolibacter. The sequence continues at coordinate 3,608 of CAZVSA010000198.1, read as the reverse complement.
CTTAAAAAGGAAGTCTCCCACGGCTCCCCTCCTTTGCGTTTTTCGTCGGAAGACGAGCACACGCGGGCGGAGTTCGACACGTTGTTCCGCGCGGCGGCGACTTCCGCTTCGGTTTTGATTCTGGGCGAAAGCGGCACGGGCAAGAGCGTGATCGCCCGGGAGGTTCACAACCGCAGTCATCTGTGCGACAAGCCGTTTGTCACCGTGAGTTGTCCCAGCTTGTCGAAGGAGCTGCTGGAGAGCGTGTTGTTCGGCCACGTCAAAGGATCGTTCACCGGCGCGGTCCGCGACACATGGGGAAAGATCCATGCCGCCGACGGGGGGACTTTGTTTCTCGATGAGATCGGCGAATTGCCCATGGAGATCCAGCCCAAGCTGCTGCGCCTTCTGCAGGAGCGCGAGTATGAGAGGCTGGGGGAGAACAAGGTTCGTGAAGCGAATGTCCGGGTCATTGCCGCCACCAACCGGGACCTGCGGGACAGCATTGCGGAGGGCTCTTTCCGGGAGGATCTTTTCTACCGCCTGAACGTGATCAGCGTGACGGTGCCGACCCTCCGGGAGAGGCCGGCGGATCTCATCCGGTTCGCCGAAGAGTATCTGCGGTTTTTCAGCGGGGAGATGGGCCGCAGGATCGATGGCTTCAGCGAGAGCGGGCGCAGGGCTCTCGTCCGCCATTCATGGCCGGGAAATCTGAGGGAGCTGCGCAATGCGATCGAGCGTGCGACGATCCTTGCCCGCGGTTCCGAGATCGAAGCGGAGGATCTGCCCCAGCCCGCGCCTCCCGCCACCACGGGCGGAGGAAAGGATTCCGCGGGAGGCCCGGGAATCGGAGGGGAGCACAGTCTTGAGGAGATCGAGCAAGCGCACCTTGCCAAAGTGCTGGAGTGGGCTCCTTCCCTCCAGGATGCGGCTGCGATTCTCGGCATCGACAAGGCCACCCTTTACCGGAAGCGGAAACGTTTCGGAATCGAATAACCTCTTTTCCCGGATCATCATGCTTCGCCTGCGTCTTCTTTATGGTTTGCTTACCCTCACCCTCCTTTTCTGGGGGGTGGGGGCCGCTTCGCTGCTGCTCATGCGTGACTCGGGAAAAAAATTCGAACGGCAGTTGAAGGCGGACTATGCATCGATCGACGCGGCGCAGACCTTCCGGAGTTTTACCGCCACGCTTAACAACCAATACATTTCCTTGCTCGGGGGGCCGCCGCCCGATCCTCCGCCTGACGACACTTTTTTCCGGCGGACGAAGGAGGACATGCTGGCGCAGCGCGACATGATCCGCGGACCCGGCAGGCCGGATCCGCAAACCCAGGGGGTTCTCGAACGTTTCAACCAGGCGCTCGATCTTTATTTCGAGGGATACGAGCGGATTTTCGATGGCTCCGCCACCACCCGGGAGGAGCGGTCCAATCTCCTCATATCCATCAGCGGCCACACGCAGAGCCTGGTCCAGTTGTCGGACAGCCTCATCAGCCTGGCGGAGATGCAGCTTTTCATGGGAGCGGGCAGCTTGCAGGAGGAGGCCAGAAAGAACCGGCTCTTCATCATCACTCTCACCGTGCTCGGCACGGTCATCGCGGTGCTCATTTACATGCAGCTTGTCCGCCACCTCGTGGATCCTGTCGAGGGGCTCCGGCATTCCATGGAGGAGGTGAGGAAGGGAAATTTCGAGCTGACGATCCCGGAGCCCGGGAACGACAGTGAATTCGCCGCTTTGGTCAGCGCCTTCAATGACATGGCCGCGGAACTCAGGGTCCGCCGCGGCGAGACCGACGAATATCTTGTCCGCGCGAATCTTGTAAACCGGGCGATCCTCGCCTCCATCCCGTCTCCGGTCTTCATTCTGGCGGATGACGACGGGATCATGCAGATCAATCCCGCTGCGGAGGAATTGTCCGAACGCCTCGGAGTCACCGGCCGCCTGCCGATCAAGATCCAGCGGATTCTCGACCAGTGCCGGGAGGATGGCGCCCATTTCCTTCCCGAGGACCCCCGGGAGGCGCTGCTGTTCCGGATCGACGAGGAGGAGTTTTATTATCTTCCGAGAATTTTCCGTTTTGTCGCCGAAGACGGGTCCCGTTCGGGATGGGCGATCCTGCTTCACAACGTGAGCCGGATCCGCTGGCTCGATGACATGAAGACCAATCTGATCTCCACCGTCAGCCATGAGATCAAGACCCCTCTTACCGGAATCCGGATGGTGCTGCACCTTCTTCTGGAGGAACGGAACGGAAAACTCGACGAGATGCAGCGGACGATGGTGACCTCCGCCAACGACGATTGCGAGAGGCTGCTGAAGACGCTCAACACCCTGCTGGATCTCTCCCGTGCCGAAAGCGGGGCCACCCATCTCGAACGGATTCCGATTTCCCTGGAACAATGCATCGATCGCGCCACCAGCCTGTTTGCGGAAGCCGCCGCCGCCAAAGGATTGCAATTCCAAAAGGAGCTTCCCGGCGGGGGGCTCCCCGAGGTGGCCGGCGATCCCGTCCGTCTCGACGAGGTCATCAACAATCTTGTTTCCAACGCCATCAAGCACAGCCCCGGCAACGAAAGCATCACCTTCCGGGTGAGCAAACAGGGGTCGGATTATCTCCGGCTGTCGGTGATCGACCGCGGCCCCGGCGTTCCGGAATCCATCCAGGACCGTCTTTTCGAGCGCTTTTTCCGGGCTCCCGGCCAGAAAGTCGATGGCGTCGGTCTCGGGCTGTTCATTTCCCGCGAGATCATGAGGGCTCACGAAGGCCGCATCGGTCTTGGCGAGCGCATGGGAAACCAAACCGAATTCTTCATCGATGTCCCGATTGCCTGAAAATCATACCGATCCCGGTCTTTCCCCCTGGAAGGTGCTGGTGGTCGATGACGAGCCGACTCTCCGGCTTGGATTCGCCTATGCGTTGTCCAATCGCGATACGATCGTGGACACCGCGGGCACGGGCCGTGAGGCGATCGAAAAGCTGGGAGCCGGGCCCTTCGACATTGTCATACTCGATCTGCGCATGCCGGATCTGGATGGGATGGCGGTCATCGAGTCTCTCCGGGGCAGGGAAGAGGAGATTCCGATCGTGTTGTGCAGCGCGGCGATTTCCCCGGAGGTCGTTTGCAAGGCGGTGGGCTACGGCGTGGTCGATTTTCTCCAGAAACCGGTGCGCCCGGCGGACCTTCGCGAAGTGGTGAAATTCGTGCTCGGTACCAAGGCGGAGCCCCTTCCGCTCGCCATGGAGGCGGCAAGGCATGGGAGGTATGGAGAAGCCGTCGCGCATTTGGAAGAGGCTTCTCCGCGCAAGGAAGTCGCGATCTGGCGGAATATTTTCGAGGCGATGCCTTCGCCGGATGACGGAGGGGGGCCGCCGGGGCTTCTTGAAATCGTCCGGAACAATTTGGACACCCTGTCTTTCCATGCCTCGTGAGTGACTACCGGCTCCTCCTCAACCGTGCCTCCGGCGCCCACCAGCGGGGCGTGGATGCCGGCGAGGTTGGCCAAATGGTGGAGGCCGTTTTCCGCGATTCGGGCCATTCCATCCGGACTTCCATCGTGGGGCCGGAAAATGTCGAAGAATCGTTGAGGGCAATCATCGGGGAGAATCCGGAGGCGGTCATCGTGGGGG
>CAZVSA010000197.1:0-8188 GCA_964629955.1 uncultured Luteolibacter sp. | reverse complement strand
ATCCGCCCGTCGGTCCAGATGTCGAGGGAAAGCTTGTCGTAGTCGGTCATCTGACCGACGCGGGTGGTGTCCACCGAGTACTTGACGCGGGTGACGGGCGAGAAAATCGAGTCGATCGCGATGACGCCAATGGGCTGATCCTTGCGCTTGTTTTCGTCTCCGGTGGGGAAACCACGGCCCACGCGGACCTCGAATTCGCAGTCGAATTTCACCTTCTTGTCGAGGGTGCAGATGATCTGGTCCTTGTTGACCACTTCGTAGATGTGATCTCCGGCAATGTCTCCGGCGGTGATGGGGCCTTCTTTCTCCACCTTGATGGTGAGAATGCGCGGCTCCTTGTCGTGATGGAGGAATTTCACCTTCTTGAGATTGAGCACGATGTCGGTGACGTCCTCCACCACTCCGGGGAGGCTGGAGAACTCGTGCTGGACGCCCGCGATGCGGACGGAGGTGATGGACGCGCCTTCCAGAGAGGAAAGAAGAACCCGGCGGAGGGAGTTTCCGACCGTGTGCCCGTATCCGCGCTCGAACGGCTCGGCGATGAACTGGGCGTAGGTGTCCGTGGCGGTTTCCTCGTTGCGAACGAGACGGTTGGGAAGCTCGAAACGAGCAAGTCTGACTGCTGACATAGGGTATGGTGTTTGCCGGGTTACCCTCCTGCGGGAGGCCCGCCCCGCGAACGGGAAGGACCGGAGGACCGACGGCATGTGATAAAATCCCGCGGGGGCGGGACTAAATGACGGGGAGACCGTTCATGCAAAGCATTTTTTTCCAACAATCGCATCCCGCCGGGCCGGTCATTTTTACGGGTGGCCCGGGAGAATATCCTTGGATTCCCCGCCGGATCTCGTCCATGTTGGGGTGTTAGAAGCTGAAAATATCATGAAATCCAAACGCAACCTCACGAGATTCACCTACGAAACGGCGGCCTTCGAGGGATGGCGCCTGTGCATCAGCCGTGCCGGCACGACTTTCACGAAGTATTTTCCGGACAAGAAATTCGGCGGCGGCAAGAAGTCCCTGGTCGCCGCTGAAAAGGTGTTGGGAACCCTGAAGGAGCTGCTCGAAGGCTCGCGGCGTGTGAACGGCAAACTCAGCGCGACCACGGTCCGCAAGGCGGAAAAGCTCCTCGCCGATGCCTGACCGCCTCTCCGGCACACCGCCAAGGCACCGCGCGATCCACTGGTTCCGCCGTGATCTCCGGATCACGGACAACCCTTCCCTGCTTGCCGCCGCGGGACACGGGCTGCCGGTCATCCCGGTTTTCATTCTCAGCGAATGGAATCGCGGACATGCATGGACCGGCCCGAACCGGCAGCATTTTCTCTGCGGCTGCCTCGAATCCCTGGAGAAAAACCTGGCGACGATCGGGGGAAGGCTGATCCTCCGGCGGGGAAATGCAGTGGAACAGCTCCGCCTCCTCATCCGGGAAACCAACGCCGCCGCCGTCCACTTCAATGCCAGCCCGGATCCGTATGGGAAAGCCGTCGAAAGGCAGATCCGCGAGCTATGCGCGGAATCCGGCATTTCCTGCCGGGCCCATGAGGACGCGGCGCTCCATGGCCCCGAAGAGGTCCTGACCAAAACCGGCCAACCCTACCGGGTTTACACCCCTTTCAGCAACAACTGGCTGTCTCTGGAAAAGCCCGCCCCTCTCCCGAAACCGGGAAATCTGGCCACCCCGCCGGATGTGCGGTCCCTCCCGCTTCCCACGGTGAAATCATGGGGACTGGAAGCCCCGGAAATGGTGATCGTTCCTCCCGGGGAACGGGCGGCCCGGGAGCGGCTCAAGCACGCCATCCATGCCGGAATTCCCGCCTATGCGGAAAACCGCGATTTCCCCGGACAGGCCTCCGGCACCTCCCGGATCTCGCAGGATCTCCGCTTCGGGTTGGTATCGATCCGCACCGTGTTCGCCGCCGTCATGAAAGCGCGCGGAAATGCCCCGCCCGCAGCCCGGAAAAGCTGCGACGTTTTCATCAAGGAACTCGCCTGGAGGGAGTTCTACTTCGCCATCCTTCACCATTTCCCCAATGTGCTGGACGAGGAGTTCAACCCGGACTGGCGCGGCCTCCCCTGGGACGAACCGGGGGCAACCTTCGAGGCATGGCGGGAAGGACGCACGGGCTTTCCCATCGTGGACGCCGGAATGCGCCAGTTGAAAGCCACCGGTTTCATGCACAATCGGGCGCGGATGATCACCGCGATGTTCCTCACAAAAGACCTGCACGTTCACTGGAGGCTGGGCGAATCATGGTTCATGCGGCAGCTCGTGGACGGCGAAATCGCCTCCAACAACGGCGGTTGGCAGTGGTGCGCCGGCACGGGCGCCGACGCGGCTCCCTATTTCCGCATCCAGAACCCTTGGTCCCAAACCGCCCGCCACGATCCCGGCGGGCACTATATCAAGCGATGGATTCCCGAACTCTCCGCCACGGATCCGGCCCTTTTTCAGACTCCCCCAAAAGATGGCAAGCCCATCGCCGCAGGTTATCCCGCGCCCTGCGTCGATCACCAGACGGAGCGAAACAGGACCCTCGCCATTTTCAAACGGCACCGCGAACAAGCGCGCTGATCACTCCTCCGCCTCTTCCATCAGCCTCGCCGCCAGCACCTTCAAATCCTCCACGGGAATCGCGAAGGTCTCCGCCCGGTTGGCCCGGGCGATGTTCATGCCGAGGCAGCGCCCGTCGAGATCCAGCAGCGGGCCGCCCATGATCGTTTTGTTCGCAAGGATGTCATGCTGGAGAATGCGCGGAAAACCACTGCGGCGTTTGGAAAACTCGCCGCTCATCATGTCGTTCCGGCTCATCTGATCGTCGAACATTTCCTCCCTGGCGGAGAGGCGGGCCCTCGCGGTGAACGTTTCCCCGTCCCGGCGATACGTGATTTCCACCATGCTCCCGGCCTTCCTGTCCTTCAACAACTCCACGAGATCCTCCACTTCCTTCACCTCGGTTCCGTCCACCGCCAGAATCACATCCCCCTTCTCCAACCCCGCCTCACGGGCACCGCTTTTGTCCGCCAATTGGTCGATTTCCACAGCGCCATCCGAAGTGGTCAGCACGACGCCAAGCGCCGCCCCTCCGGCGGCCGGAATCTCGCGGATCTTCGCGCTGACAATCCCCGGCAACGCCCGGCGCGCGGTGCGCGAGGAAGCGCCATTCGCCACCACCCAGGTTCCCTGCGGCACTTCGCTCGCCGGTGCATACGTCACCGGCACCAGCCCGCTCGCATCCACTTTCAGCAGCGCCACATCCCAATTTGCGTCGCTGGCGAGAATCCGCGCGTTTTTGTACTGCGTCCGGTCGATCGTAACGGAAATTTCCCGCACCCCCTCCAGTTCGCTGGCTTTTGTGAGAATGTGCCCGTTCCCGGAAATCACCACCCCGTACGCGACTCCAGTGCGGCCGTTCAAAATCACCGCGCTGGATTGCTGCAGCACCTGCCGCTGTGGCTCGAACGCGGCGACCACAGCCGTCCCGGTGGTCCGGTAGGCGGACTCCAGGGTCTGCTGCGCGGGCACCGCGGAAAGCAGGCCCGCAAAAAGCGAAAGGCACAAAAAATCAGCGCGCACCGAGTTCAAAGACAAAGGTTTGTGGTTTTCCATCGCGTTCAATATCGATCTCCAGTTCGTCGCCCTCCGCCATCTCCTTCAGCATGTCCTGCAACTGTCCCCGCTCCTGAAGCTCCTTGCCATTGAGCCGGATCAGCACGTCCCCTTCCTCGATTCCCGCTTTCTCCGCGGGGCTTTCGTTTCCCACCTTCGTCACCCTTAGCCCGCCTCCGGGATTTTTCTCCGTCGCCAGGCCCAAATACCCCTTCCCCACCTCCGGCTTCGTCGCGAAGGGTCCCTCCCCGATGAACTCGGAAGCCATCATCCGGTCCCAGTTCTGGAGAAATTCCTTCATCGGCACGTGCATGTTCACCTGCGTCTGCTGCCCCACCCTCGAATGAATGCCGATCACCCTGCCGGACAGATCGAACAACGGCCCGCCGGAATCCCCGCCGATCAGCATGCAATCGGACTGCAAGGTGTAGGAAGCCGTCCGCACCAGCCGCCCCAGCCTCACCACCGAGCCGCGCTCCAAATCAAAACCCCCCGAATGCCCCAGCGAAAACACCCAATCGCCCAGCCTCGTGGACTCCTCCCTGTCGATCTCCACAAACGGAAACGGCCCCTTGTCCAGAATCTGCACCATCGCCGCGTCCGAGGACGCCACCAGACCCAGCGACCGCGCCTCGTGCTTCGTCCCGTCCTCCATGATCACCGTCAGCTTCTTCTTCACCCGCGTGCTCACGTGGGCGGCGGTCAGCACCAGCCCGTCTTCGGAAATGATCACCCCGCTGCCCGACCCCTCCCCGAGATCGACGCACACCGTGGCCTCCCGCGCCTTCGGCAAAACCGTGGTGAGCGCCTTCTGGATCACCTCCAAATCCTTCCGGTTCTCGGGCGACCTCTTGTCATTCACATACAAACGGCCCGGCTCCACCGCGCCCGAAGCGCCGCACAGCAGCAACATGCAAATTCCAAGCCGGGACAAGATCCTCATGGTGATTGAACGTGAGACTAGCGGACTCCCGCCTCCGCGCAACCCCCGGTTCCAAGGCTTTCCATGAAAACCCCGAAGAATCAAACCCGCCGCAAATAATCCGGCACCTGATCCCTCTGGGAAGCGGGCGGCACCGCGGCGCTGGAAAAGGAAATCACCGCGCCGATCCCCGCGGAGTGCGCCCCTCCCAGCCGCGGCTCCACATCAAATTCCGGAAAAAAGTAGCGCGCGCGCGATCTCCACCACGCGGCCATCCCCAGCAGCCCCGAAACCAGCGCCGCCAACAAAAACGCCGGAACCCCCCAGCGGAACAACACCCCCTCCAACCACGGGATTTCCTTCCCTCCTCCGGCAGACGCGGCTTCGCCCGCCGGGATCAGGGCGGGAACCTCCGCCCCCGGCTCCAGCTCACCCTCCAGCATCCTCTCCATCCAGTAGATGCGGATCGACATCTGCACCAGAAACGCCTCCAACTGCTCCTCGGGATGCACTTTCCCGAAAGCCTGGCTCACCGAACTCTGCAACGCCCGCCTCTGCTCCGCGGAGGACACCACATCCGTCAGCGAAGGACTAAGGTAAACCTCCGAACGCTGGGGCGCTCCCAGATAATAAAACACGACCGCCGCCGGACGGCCCTCGGAGAAAAAGCGCTCGATCATCTCCTCCTCGCGCACCTCGCCCGGGATGTCCTGGTTCCCGCCGAAAACGTAGAGAAAGAGATCGATGGTCGAATCCCCCGCATGATATTCCAGAAAACTCGTCCGGTCCCGGAACTCCACCGTCGAAAGCAACCCCTGGGGATCGACGAGAAACCGCGAAGGACGCTGGTCGAAGTATCCGGCAAGGAACTCCGCCGCGATTTCCTCCGAAAAACCTTCATCCCCCGCAGCCATTTCCTCCGCCGTCGGCTGCTCCAGATCCAGCACCTCCTCCCCGATTTCAGGAACCGGCTCGCTTCCCAGCAACAGCTCCCCCGCCATCCATCCACCCTCCTTCGGAGTTTTCGGGAAAGCATCCTCCCACTTCGGCAACAGCGGCTCCTGCCAAGCCATTCCCGCGGAAACCGTTCCCGCCAACAGCAAAAGCACGTTTTTCCCCGGCACTCTCACTTTTCCGCCTCCTCTTTCTCCCGCGCTTCTTCTTCCTCGCCCGCAGTCATCCGGTGCCCTTCCCGGATTCTTTTCACAAGATCGCCGATCTGCGCGGGCGGCATCACCTTCCGCTCGAAACGCTCCGGATCACGCCTCGCCTGCCGGCCGCGTTTGCGCAGCACCACCTCCAGATGAGCCAGCACCCGGAGCAACCCCTCGGCATACCGGCCCTCCAGCCAATACGCGTGCGCGCGGGAAAGGCACTCGAACGTATCGGACTCCTCCAAAAACGCATCCAGCAGATAGCCGTATGTCATTCCCGCCGCCTTCGATTCCGGATCGATGACAATCAGGATGCCCGCCTCGTTGGGTTTCTCCACGGGCACATCCTCGAAGGCCGCGCGGTTCAACAACCAGAAGCCGAACTGCCGGAGATTCGCCAGCTCTCCCAGAGATCCGGTATAAACCGCCACGAACAACTGCGGGAAGCGCCGGTGGAACCTCTCCATCGCCGCCTCCACGCGGGCTCGCTCGCGCCGCCGCAAGGTCCCCGCCGTATCCGTCAGGCAACGCAATCCCACCTCCTCTTCCCCGAAACGCTGATCCGCATCCGCGAGGGAAAACCCGCAGTGCGGGCAGGAACCCGCGGCCCGATGGATTCGCTGGACACATCGCGGACACTTCATGACTGCTCCGGATTCCTACGAAACTCTCAGTAGTTCGTCAAAATGAAATATCAACGGATGCGGAATGGCTATCCCTCCGCACGAAAGCGCTTCCGCTACGGGACATGAATCCCGTGGATCACCGGCCAGCATCCCTTGTAGGTGGGCGCGTGGGGCACGAGCCCCGGATCGTCGCCGATCCAGCCGGGTTCGCCGTCCCCGCCGATGAAAGCAATGCCAATGGGAAGATCTGGCATGGTGTCGGCGATGCGGGTGATTTCCTCTTCGGCACGGATGTGCATTTCGGTCCAGCGGAGCTTGAGGTCGATGGGGTCGAGTTCGCGGGCTTTGATCTCGTTCAGGGTGTCGGGAGCGATCCGGGCGAAGCGCCGCATGTAGTCGAGGAGGAAGTGAGGGGTGAAGCCACCGTCTTTTCCGCAGGCCGCCCAGATGATGGCTTCGAGGGTGTATTTTTCTCCGAGTTCGACAATGTCCACATAGTCGCGGGTCTCGGTGCGGGCGGAGAGGGCGAGGGCCTTGTTGGTGGCCATGTCGAAAAGATGAAGCCGCCAGCCGAGCAGAGGATCTTCCACAACCGGGAAAAAGCGCCATGCGGCGTCGTGCGCCCAGTCGATGGGGAGCTCCTCGCCGCCGTCGCGGACGATGGCCTTGCGAAATGATCGAGGTTCGTCCCAGGCTCCGTGCGCGTTGAGTTTTTCCACACGAAAACCAGCGGCTTCGAGGGCGGCAATATCCGCTTCACTCGATCGGGAAAGGTCTTCGATCGCATCGTGGAAAAGATCGAAATCATGCGAATACCGGGCGGAGGAAACCGGAGCATTAAGCACGACGCCTCCGGCGAAGTGACTGGCCTCGGAACGATTTGCCCGGATGACGTCGAGAACCTGTTGTTGGAAAAGGGTCAGAGGCATCGGGTGAGAGCTTGGGCTTCGTTCCAAGCCTGCCGGTTGCCGCTCTGGCGGAGCCTCCGGATGACGAGACGGACGTCGTCGATCGTGCGGACTTCGGCATTCGGATGACGGAACCAGAAATAAGCAGGATACGCCCGCACCAAAGCCTCCGCCCGCACCACCAATTCCGGCAATGCGGGTTCGCACTCTTTCATGAGCCCGGGTTCAAGAACGGTGCTGCTGTCCACGGGAACAATCTAGCCCACACCCAGGACCGATGCAATCCGTTACATTTCCGCAGCTTCGGATGCCATGGAAAATCCCACGCGGATCAAATCACCTCTCCGTCCGTTCCTTCAAAATCCATTTCCCGCACGCGCTTGCGGTCCCGCTCCGATTCCACCTGCTTCCGCAGCCGCTCCCTCACCGCCATCCCGCCGGAAATCGCGGGAACGATCAACAACGGCAAGGTCCGGTCGGAAGTCTCCATCCGGATCGAAGCCAATCCCGTCAGTCTCATCCACCACGGCCTCAGCAACATCGTATCCTTCACACGATACAGCTCCACTTCGTCGATCGTGTGATTGATCACCCCCGTACGCACCCGCAGACGCTGGCAGCTCAGCTCGAACACCCGGTTTCGCACCACCAGAAACTTCCAAACCGCATATCCCAACGGAAGCACCAGCGCCGCCAGCACCGGAGGAAAGAAAAGCCCGCCCACCACGATTCCCGCCGCCACCACGAAGGCACCAACGAACGGCCCCAGGTTCAGCCATTGGGACGGAGTTCCCTTCCAAAGCACGTTTTCATCACCCATGGCGGCATCATGCGTGTCTTCCCCTCCGCCGGGCAAGTGGAGAAATCGCCAGCCATTCCACTCATCCGCCCCGTTCCCCAAAATTTTCCTCGCCGCCCCGCCCGCCGCTCCCCACCCTCCCGCCGCCATGCTCAAAGCCGGAATCGTC
>CAZVSA010000196.1:7301-8229 GCA_964629955.1 uncultured Luteolibacter sp. | reverse complement strand
GCGAACCATGGCCGTCGTTCTCCAGGCCGCCGCTTGGATCCCGCCCCATGGCCGCGCCGGTCCTGCCGGTGAGGCGGTGCACGGTTTCCCAGCGCCCGTCGGGAGCCACGCGGTAAACGGTGCCGTCGCCCGCGCCGCCGCCCGTGGTCGTGCCCCAGAACCACCCGTCAGGGGCCGGCTTCAGCCTCGAACCCGACGTATTGCTCGGCGGCGTCCCGAACGCCGAGACAAGCTCAAGCTCGGCCGCACCGGCACTCCCGCCGCCGAAGATGGCGGTCAACATGCACAACAAAACACATAACACCCGGATTCTCATAAATTCAATGGGGCCATGGGTTGGAACAAGCCCGAGACCTGGAGGCTGGATGCTCCACTCCATCGCATCAAATAGAATTTAATAAAGATTCACTTATCAACTCGCCGCGGAAGACCCCGGTGGCAGGATTCCGCGCCACCGGACCGGGCGGGGTTCCCCGGGTGGGCTTGACTTTGCGATCGCTTCCTCAAGGATCGCCGCATCCCAAATGCGGAAGTCCCCTCACATCCCACTCATGAAGACACGCTCCAAAGCCCGGAATTATTTATCTTTATTCGCCGCGGCAGGAGTTGTGGTTTTCCATGTCAGCGGGATCGCGGATGCCGCGGCCGATCACTTCTGGAACATCGGCGGCACGGGCGGCGGCGGCATCTGGGGCACGGGCCCGGGTGACAGGAACTGGAACACCTCGGTCGGCGGGATCTTGCCAAACCAATCCTGGCCGGACGCAGGGGATCACGTGGCAAACTTCAACGATGGAACCGGCGGAACCATCACCATCTTTGGCACCGTGGCCGCCGCCGGAATGGTTCTGGATGGCGCGCCCTATACGCTGGAGGCGGGGACGCTCGTGCTGGCACGGGACGGCTCCGGAAACGCGCCCTTCATCGA
>CAZVSA010000196.1:3184-7291 GCA_964629955.1 uncultured Luteolibacter sp. | reverse complement strand
GATGTCCGGGCCGGCCTCCTCACCATCGACGCCGAACTGGCGGGCACCGACGGCTGGATCAAGAACGGCGCGGGCAATCTCGTGCTCTCCGGCTTCAACACCTACTCCGGAACGATTGAAATCGCCGGAGGCACGCTCACGCTGGGCGCATCAGGAGCCCTTGCGGACACGGGAACGCTGGTCCTGGGCCATGGCACGACGCTGGCTTTGGGTTCTCACACCGAAACGATCGGCAGCCTGCTTTCCAACGGCGGAACGATCTCCGGCACCGGCACGCTCACCGGATCAAGCTACACACTCAACAATGGCACGCTCGTGGCGGTGAATCTCGGCGCGGGGAACCTTGCAACCAGTGGAGCGGTTTCCATCACCGGCACTTCCGGGGCATCCACGGTGGAGGTCACCGGCGGCACGCTCACCCTCAGCGGAAACAACCTTGCGGACACCGCCCTGCTCGCGCTGGCACCCGGCTCCACCCTCACCATGGCCGGCGGCGATACGGTGGCGGCATTGATTTCCAGCGGGATCGTGACGGGCCCCGGGACCTTGCGGGCGGCACACTATCAACTCAACGACGGCAGCGCCGTTTCCGGAAATCTGGGAAATGGAACCATCACCACCACCGGCATGACCGCCATCAGCGGCAGCACCGGCACGGGGACTCTTGTCATCTCTTCCGGCACCCTCGACTTCAGCGGCACTTCGGCGGCCGCCACGGTGGCGGTCGATGCAGGTGCCACGCTCCTCCACGGCGGAACTTTCTCCGCGGTTCCCGAAATGTTCAATTCGGGCACCTTGGTGATGGCCGCCTCAGGCACCGCCTCCGCCTACACCTCGGCCGGCGGCACCTTGACCGGACCCGGAACCCTGACCGCAGCCACCTACGCGCTCGATGCCAACTCCGTGGTGGACGGGAATCTGGGCGGCGGCATCCTCACCACCAACGGCGCCGTCACTTTGACAGGCCGTTCTTCCGCGGACTTCATCCATATCAACAGCGGCACCCTGTTCAACTCGGGCATCCTCGGCAACCCCGACTCCCGGATCAACATTGTATCCGGCGCGACCCTCGGCGCGGGCGGAACCCGGAATTTCGGGCTGCTCACCACTTCGGGCAGCGGTGCCGGAATCTGGCAGGGAGACCTCACAAACACGACAGGTGTCGCCCCCGGCGGCATCGGCACGGTCGGAGCACTGCAAATCACAGGCAACTTCACCAACACCACGGGAGCCACCCTCGCCTTCGACGTCGGGGCCACCGGTCATGACCTTCTCAGGGTCGCCGGACTCGCCACCCTCGCCGGAACGCTGGAGCTGAATCACTTCGGGGCGGTTGAAATCCCCCTGAACATTCCCCTGCAAATCATCGATGCCGCCTCCTATGCCGGAAACTTCCGGACCATCTCGGAAAATTTGACAGGGGATGTGCTGTTTAATCCCGCGTCGGGTGAAATCACACGGCTTTCCTTCTCCGGCCCATCCTCCCTGCTCACAGGAGCCACGCCGAACCAAACCGCCGTTTTCATCTCCCTCTACGATGATGTGCTCGATCCGGGCATCGCCAATGTCACCTCCCTTCCCGGAGCCACCCCACCCTTTCAATTCACCGGCGGAATCGCCGATGCCCGCAATCCGGACCTGCTGGCGGCACTGGGTGCCTCCATCACCCCCGATGGCCTGGACCGCGCCTTGCTGAACCGGCTTTCCCCCGAGGGATATTCCGGTTTCACCAACTACGCCATGCAGGCCACCCGCTCCCGCCAGCGCGCCGCGCTTGCCGCCCCCGCACTCGCAACCGCCGCGCCGACGGCAGCTCCGCAAAGCGCGAAAGACGCCAAACAAGGATACGCCACTCCTCCCAAAACCGCCCGGGCATGGGAGGTTTTCGCCGCGATTGATTATTTCGACGGAGGAACTTCCGCTTCGCGAAATCGCACCGGCCACGACCTCTCCGGAACGGGCCTGTTAGGAGGTGGCAGAGTCTCCTTTGGCGATCGCTACCGCGCCGCCGCATACCTTTCCATCGACGAGGGGGACATCCGGGGAACATTGATCGATGCCGGCGCCGAAGGATGGACGATCGGCTTGCTCGGCGAGATGCTGCTCGATCACGCGGGCATATCCCGGCTGCTCGGGGGCCTGGCATACAGCGGCTTCTCCTTCGATGGCAGCCGCGCCAGCGCCAGCGCCACGGCAGGCGGATGGACACCGGGACCGGCCGGATTCCGCGATGTGGACGGCAGCGCCCTGGATGCCTTCATCGGCGTTGACGCCACTCTCTATCAGACCGGGCGCTTCCGTGTGATCCCGGCCATCGGCGTCCGTTACAGCCGTGGTTCGAGCGACTCATTCGTCGAACGGCAAGGAGCCGGCCCGGGGCTGCCGATCACGCTGGCCGTGGACCGGGTGAAGCAGGAGAGCATTATCGCCGAGCTTCGCCTGACCGCGGAGGCGGATCTCACCGACCGCCTCACCCTCCGCGGCGGAGTTGGCTTCCATGCCGGCTTGAAAGACGACTCCCCTGAAATTTCCGCAAGATTCGTCACTGGCAGCCGACCGATGACCGTGCAGGCGCGCGGTTTGTCCGAGGATCTGCTTTTCATCAATCTCGGCGCCGCCTGGAGAGCCGGCGACTCGGTCAGCGTCGGAATCAACTACCGCACCGAGATCCGGTCGGGAGCGGAGGCACTCAACCAGATCAGCCTCGGCACCTCGTTCGGCTTCTGAGGAATCGCGGCGGCAACGCCGGAGGCAGGTTGGCTGGTAGGGATGGACCGCCGGGCCGTCCCACTTTTTCCCGATCTGCCATGGATCACGCCCCAACCATTCCCTCTTCCCCGCCAATGGAAGCCCCACCCGTTGCGAAGAGAGAGTCACGGCGCGCCCGGCGGTCACGCCCTACCTGCCGGAGTTGGAATCATTTTCGGGAAATGAGGGGTCCGCCCCGCCGCTTCGGGGTTTTTTTGTGGTGCGGGCGGGCTCCCCGGCTATGGTGGCCGCCCCAGAACCGGGGAATTATGGCAATACACGGCGAAGAACTGGCATTGGCTTGCGCGAAGGCGGCGGAGGAAATCCAAGCGGAAAACATCCGCGTCTGGGACATGCGGGGCGTTTCAAACCTCACCGATTACATGGTGGTGTGCTCGGGAACCTCGATGCCGCATCTGCGCGCGATCCTTCGCGACGTCGGGGGGTTCGTGGAGGAATGGCACGGCAACAAGCCCGCGTTTTCCGAAGGCAAGGCGGACACCCGCTGGGTGGTGCTGGATTACATCGATGTGATGGTGCACGTGATGCATGACGAGCTGCGGGAGTTTTACGGGCTGGAGGAACTTTGGGCGGATGCGAAGGAAGTGAGCTGGCAAAAGGTGAGTTGAGGTGAAACCTCCGCAGGCCCGCACCTCCGACTCCAGCGTGACACCGAGGGGCGTGGTGTTGGGCTCACTGGGCGCGGCGCTTCTCCTCGCGGGAATCTGGCGGGTGGATGGCGTGCTGGCCGCGATGGGCCTGGCGGGTGTATGCCTGCTGTTGCTGGCGCGCTGGGCGGGTGTGTGGAATCTCTCGCGGATCGAGGTGGAGGTGCGCGGTCCCGCGAAAGTGCACGCGGGCGCGGTGTTTCCCCTGACGGTGGTGGTGAAAAACAGGCGGCGCCTGCTGGACGCCTTCGCGATGAGGCTGGAGCTGGATCTGATGGGAAAAACCCGCGAGGAAGGGCGGGCCGCATGGATCGCGGCGCGTTCCGCGGCGGATCTGGAACTCCGGGTGGCGGTGCCGGGCCGGGGAAGCGCGGATTGGCACAAGGTGACATTGACCTCCGGGTTTCCCCTCGGGCTGTTCACGCGGACCCTCCGCTGGCAGGTGAATTACCCCTTGCTTGCATTTCCGAAACCCGTGGTGCCGAAGGAATTGCGGACTCCTGGGGTGATGGCGGACGCCTCCCCCGTCGCGGGAACCTCCACGGGCGAGGCAACCGGCGAACCCCGCGGATTGAGGCCGTGGCGGAGCGGGGATTCTCCGCGGCGGATCGCGTGGCCGGCCACGCTGCGGTCTTATGCGAGAGGGGCGGGACTCGTGCCCATCCTGTGCGTGGGTGAGAGCAGAGCCGAG
>CAZVSA010000196.1:0-3174 GCA_964629955.1 uncultured Luteolibacter sp. | reverse complement strand
CGTGGTGAGGGAGGCGGACCCTCCGGGTTTCCAGCCGAGGCGGTGCCTGGTGTTGTTCCACTCGTTCGGGGCGGATGGCAGCCTGATCCGGCCGGATCGTTTCGAGCAGGCGCTTTCGCTGGCGAGCGGGACGCTGCGGCATTTGCACGCGGCGGGCCTGCCCGCCCGGCTGATCGCGGATTTCGATGGATGGAAGGAACATCCGGCGGCGACACGGGCGCAGGCGGGCGCCTGCCAGGAAGTGCTGGCGAGGGCGGTGAGGGCGAACGGCACGGAGGCCCACGATGTGCAGGCCGCCGCGGAACGGGCGGGAACGGACGAGAGCCTCATCATCCTTTCGGACATGCCCGCGGCGGCGTGGCGTTCCGTGTTTCCCAAGCGGCATCTGCCCGGCATTGCCGTGGACATTCCCGCCCGCGGCCCCAACCGTAGGAAGTCATGATCATCCTCCGGTTCTCCGCGCTGATCCTCGCGAATGCGGTGGCCTACGCATTCCTGCGCGGCTGGCCCGAGGCGCTGCCGCCCATCCTGCGGGCGTGCGCGGCGGTGCTGGTGCTGGTGGCGGGAATCGGCATCTGGGCGCGGCGCGAGAAAACGGATCTTCAAAAGGTGCGGACACGGCGTCAGCCGGGGTGGCTGGATTATGTGGCGATCGCCGGCGCGGTGCTGGCGGTGGAGAGCGGGTTTTTATGGCTGCTGAGCGCCACGCCCCGGCCGCTGGAATCGGTGGCTTTGAGAATCGAGGAAAAGCTCCGCCCCGAAGCGGCGGCGGCGAGGATTCCGGCAAACGATCACGGAGGTTCGCAGACGGGAAACTGGTTGTGGAACGACCAGACGAGGCGGCCTCTTCCGAAGCGGACGAATTTCCGCCCGGGCATGCGGCCGGAGGTTTTCCTGCGCCCGGAGAATCCGGCGGACGCACCGGAGCTGCTGAAGGCGCAGGCCTACGTGCAGGCGTTCGCGCTGGACGTTTACGAACCGGGTGGATGGTCGGCGTCGAAGCGGGAGCCGCGGCGCCTGGAAGCGGACGAGGCGGGGTGGATCGATGTGGGTGAGGGGAGGGAAACCCCGGGACGCGCGATCCCGCACGAGATTTTCCACGCGGCGGAAGCGGGCGGGCAGAACGTCCTGACCGCATTGCACGGGGTGGTGTCCGCCCGGTTGCCGGAGCTGACGAGATTTTCCCCGGGAATCCACCTCCTGCCGGAAACGCGGTCCGTCTCGGGATACGATTACCAGGTGCGCTCGAAGCCGCTCCGGCTGGAGGATCTCCCGCGCGGCTCGGAAGTGGCGGCGGGCAGGGGCGGGGATGCGCGGTTGCTGGCCGTGCCCGCCTCTTTGCGACCGAGGGTGGCGGAGCTGACCCGCGAGGCGGCGGCGGGGGAAAATCTCGCGACCCGCCTCCTGGGCATCCGGAATCATCTCCGCAGCACGTTGGAATACTCGCTGGAAACCACGAATCCGAAGAATCTGGACCCGATCGAAAACTTCCTCTTCGAGGAACGGCGGGGGCACTGCGAGTATTTCGCCACGGCGGGCGCATTGATGGTCCGCAGCCTGGGCGTGCCGGCGCGGGTGGGCTACGGATGGGCGGGTGGCACCTACTACGACACCGGAAATCTGATCGTTTTCCGCGCGAACGAGGCGCATGCGTGGACGGAAGTTCTCCTGGCCGGGCATGGCTGGGTGGTGCTGGACCCCACGCCTCCGTCGGCCATTGGCGGCGCGCGGCCTCGCGTGGCGGGAACGGACGAAAAACCCCCGGGGATGGATTCGCCCACCGAAGAGGAACTGGCGGAGGAAGCTTCCGGCGGCGGCGGAGGGGCCGCACGGGCGGCGCTTCTGCTGGTGATGGGATTCGGGATTCCCTCCTCGCTGGTGCTGGTGTTCCGCGGCGCGAGGAACGCCCGGGACGAGCACACATGGGAAAGCCCCCCCGCCGCGGGAGAAGCGGCTCCGGATTATCTGCTCGCCTGGCGAAGGGCATGCGCGTTGCGCGGCATTACGCTGCCGGGCGGCGCGACACTGCTGGACCAGTTGGAACGAATCGATCCGCGGCCGGAGTTCGGAGACGAGCTGCTCGCCTACCACTACGGCACCCGCTATGAAGGAAAAACGCCGGACCGTCCGCTGGAGAAGCGGCTGATCCGGCGCATCAAGGCCTGGGAAAAAAGTCAGACGACGATCTCGAACCCTTCGCGGTAGCCGCCTTTGAGGCGTTCGTTGGCGGCTTCTGCATCCGTCCCGGTGAAGCGCTCGTTTTCGGGATCGAGAGTGAGCGGCCTGCCAAGGGTAATGGGCGTTTTCGCGAGATCCACGCCGTTGGCCTCCAGATGGGCGGCCATTCTTTCGTAGGCGTCCTTGGCGGAATCGCCGGGCAGGGCGGCCAGGGATTCCTCCTTCGATGCCTCCTGTCCGAGAAGCCAGGAAATGTTGCCGATGTGGGCGAGCGCGGAGGAGAGATGGCCGGATTCCACCGCCCGGATTTCCTCGATCTTCCCGGCATGGACGGCGTTCACGAAATTCTGCATGTGCGATCCGCCGCCCTTGAACTCGCGGACGACCTTGCCGTCCTTGTCATGCGCCTTGCAACCGGCGCCATGCCCGCCCCCGAGCCAGCCGCCTTCGCACTCGATGATGTTTCCGACGTCCTGCCCCTTGAACCGGTCCATGCCGTCGTCCCAGTTGAGATCCTTTTTGGGCAGTCCGCGGACCTCGAAAAGGATCGGCACGGGAGAGTAATCCAGCCAGACGATCTGGGTGTTGGCCCAATCGCCGTCGTCGTCATAGCCGAGACGACCGCCCGCGGAGAGAACGGACGGCGGAAGCTGGCCGGGATCGCCGATCGCCCAGCGGCAGACATCGAGCTGGTGCGGGCCCTGGTTGCCGAGGTCGCCGTTGCCGTAGGGCTGCTGCCAGTGCCAGTCGTAGTGGAATTGCCGCCGGTGGACGGGGGAGGTTTCGCGCGGACCGGCCCAAAGGTCGTAGTTGACGGAGGAGGGAACGGTGGTGGGGGAGGAAACTTTCCCGATGCTCTTGCGCCCCTTGTAGCAGAAACCGCGGGCAAGGGTGATCTTGCCGAGGTCCCCGGCCTTGAGCCAATCGATCGCTTCCGCCCAGGAGGTTTCCGACCGGCGCTGGAATCCGTGCTGGATGACCACCCCGTGTTTTTCG
>CAZVSA010000195.1:0-8233 GCA_964629955.1 uncultured Luteolibacter sp. | reverse complement strand
CGATGACGGTGTGCCCTTCATCGACGAGGCCGACGCCTTCTTTGAATCCCAACCCCGCATCGCCCACCCGCTGCAACTGATGGCCGACACCGGGCTCGGCTACCTCCAGCTCGGCCAGCCATCGCCCACATTGTCGGGCGGCGAAGCCCAGCGCATCAAACTCGTCTCCGAGCTGGTCAAAGGCCGCGGAGCGAAAGCCCGCATCACCAATCTCCAATTTCAAATCTCCAATCTCTATCTCATCGAGGAACCCACCGTGGGACTGCATCTGGAGGATGTCACCCGCCTTATCGACGTGCTCCACCGCCTCGTCGATGAAGGGCACACCGTCATCGTCATCGAGCACCACATGGCCGTCGCCGCGGAAGCCGACTGGATTCTCGACCTCGGCCCCGAAGCCGGCGAAGGCGGGGGAAAAATCGTTGCCCAGGGTCCGCCCGAAAAAATCGCGAAATCCGCCACTTCCCGGACCGCGCCGTTTTTGAAAGCGGCGCTGCGGATTTGAGGGAAAGAAGGGAGCGCGGGCATCCTGCCAAAAGTGTTCCGGGAATGATTCCGGCAGGGTAGGGCGTGACCGCCGGGCGCGCCGTGACTCTCTCTCCGCAGCGGGTGGAGCTGTATTTGGCGGGGAAAGCGGAAGGGCCGGGATGGATGCCATATCAATCGGGAAAAAGTGGGACGGCCCGGCGGTCCATCCCTACCGACAAACCCGCCTCCGGCGTTGCAGCTACGATTCTCATACCAAATTTCAGAGATAAGGTGACTTTTCCGGCATGCGGAGAATTTTTGCCACTGATTATACTGATTGAACGGATTACACTGATTTTAAGAAACTTGCTCCGGTGGATTCTTTCAATCCGTGAAATCAGTGTAATCAGTGGTTTCAAATCCCAATCCTGGAAAAGTCACATTTTTTGTGAGAGTTGGTATCAGAACACTTTTGGCATCCCGCCCGCTTTCTTTCGCATCTTGCGGAGCGACTTGCCAAACCGGATCTCCCTGCTGACGGACTTCCGCTGGATTTCAACCATGGGGCGTCTTTGAAAGACCGGGTTTCCGGGGGAAAGATATATTGTAGCCGGGATCGAGGGTTCCGAACATTTTGTCCCAAATCAAAGTGTAGAACCCGAAGTTATACTTCCTGTGTTCATGGTGCCCTGCATGGAAAGTGGACGTTCCAACCAGCCGGAGCAGTGGCGCTCTTGAGAAAAGGGATGGGAACGGTTCAACCCCGCAATGCCCGAGAGTTCCGAAAAGAACATTCAAAACCAGATACGCGACAAGCCCGGCGATGGACATCGGGTGGATGACGAGAAACAAAATCATGAGCATCCCGAATCCAATGACCTCAACCGGATGAAGAACAAACAGGCTGATCGGGTTGGTTGCCTCATGGCGGTGATGGAATGAATGCATCCATCGGTAGAACACGGGAAAGTGAGCGATGCGGTGAAACACGTACATTCCAAGATCCATGGCCAGAACCATTGCGATGCAATCGAAGATGGATTTGATCCATCCGGCCTGGGTCAGGGTGATCAGGTCATGTGTCCATAACATCCATCCGGCCATCGAGATTCCGGAGTTCAAGGCAATTGCGGTGAAGGCCGCCAGCAGCTCCAGTTTTTCAACCGGTTCCCAGCGATCGAAGATCCGCTTTTTGCTGAAGAAGACGCCGAGTGCCCGGCAGAGCAAAACGGAGCCCGCAAAGATCGCGATGTTGGCCACGAGGAAGAAACCCGCCGCCTCGGCAAATCCCGCGGATCTCAGTTGCTGGAGCATTTCGGATTCTTGGATTTGAGCTCCGGAAATCAAGGAGCGAAACATCCGTGGCACGGGAGTTCCCCGGAGCAACCTGCAAAAACTTTGGCAAACAGAGCCCGGATGCTATGTTCGCGGAAATCAAAAACCGGTTGGCGGGATAAGTTCTATGATTCTCCTTGGAATGGAAGGCGGCGGCACGCACACCTCGGTGCTGCTTGTCGAGGACGGCGGCGGATCGAACGAAGCCGTTCTCGCGGATTTCCAAGCGGGCCCGGGGAATCTCCAGCTCCTTTCCGGCGGGGATCTCGATGAGTATCTGCGGGGGATCCGGGAACAACTTCCCGCCATGCCCGGCCGCATTGGCATCGGCCTCGCGGGGGTGAGGTCGGCAGGGGACCGCGCCCGTCTTTCGGCGGCGGTGGCGAGGGTTTGGCCGGGCATCCCGGCGGTGGCGGGCGATGATCTCGTCCTCGCCCTCGAAGCGGTGGAATGGCCGGACGATTGCGCCGCGCAGGTGCTGCTGGTGAGCGGCACGGGTTCCTGTTGTTTCGGCAGGCATCGCGGGGGAGCGGTGGCGAAGGTGGGCGGCCGGGGACACATCATCGGCGATCGCGGCAGCGCGACGGACATCGCGCTGCATGCCTTGCGCTCGATCGTGACGATTTCCGACATCCGCGACGATTGGCCCGCCCTCGGGGCGGATATCCTGAATTTTCTCCAGATGAACGATCCCGAATCGCTCATCGAGTGGTCGATGAGCGCGGGCAAGACCGAGTTGGCCGGGCTCGCCCGTGTCGTATTCCATGCCGCCGCCACCCGGGGGGACGAAATCGCCCTAGCGATCCTGAAGCGCGCGACCGAACGGCTTTCAAAGGACTCGGTCCACTGCGCCGCCCGGATCGCGGACCACGGGGAGCGGGTGCAGTTCGTATTGAATGGATCGGTCCTGCTGAAAAACTCCGCTTTCGCGGAGAACGTCATTTCACGCATATTGGAAGCCCGGCCCGGCAGCTTGATCACCCCGCTGGAACGCCCGGGCGTGTGGGGCGCGATCTCGCTGGCGCGGGGCGCGGCGGTGTCCGGCGGCAAGGAGAATCGCGGAGCGCCGGGCGTCCCGGTCCGTTGGATGCCCGTTTCCGCCGCGCCCACGGAGGGAAGGCATCCCGCATCGACGCATTTGTCCGAGATGCCTCTCTCCGATGCGATCCGCTTGATGCTGCGGGAGGATGAAACCATTCCCGAAAAAATCCTCGCGGAGAGCGACCGCATCGAGTGGACCGTGCGGCGCGTCGTGCAGGCCTTCCGCGAGGGAGGCCGCCTTTTTTACTGCGGAGCCGGGACGAGCGGTCGGCTGGGCGTGCTGGATGCGAGCGAGTGCCCGCCCACGTTCCGCAGCCCGCCGGATCTCGTTCAGGGCATCATCGCGGGCGGGCGCAGCGCCCTCTGGAGCGCGGCGGAAGGAGCCGAGGACGACGAGGCCGCGGGATGCCGTGCCATCGCCAACCGCCGTGTCACGGCCGCGGATGTCGTCGTGGGCATTTCCGCGAGCGGTCACGCGCCCTTTGTCTGGGGCTGCCTGGCCGAAGCGAGGCAGCGCGGCGCGGCCACGGTGCTCGTTTGCTGCAATCCCGGCTACCGGGACCATCCGTTGTTGGATCAATCCATTCTTCCCGACACCGGCCCCGAGATCCTCACGGGCTCGACGCGCTTGAAATCCGGCACCGCGACGAAGCTCGTCCTGAACCTCATCACCACCCTGGCGATGACGCATTCCGGAAAGGTGATCGGAAACCTCATGGTCGATCTCAACCCCTCGAACACGAAACTGCGCGACCGTGCCACGCGCATCGTCAGCGAGATCACCGGCACCGGGGAGGACCGCGCCCGCGAGGCGCTCGAAGCGCACGGCTGGGTGGTCCGCAACGCCTGCGAGGCGTTGAAGGCTCCACTTGCCGGGTCTTGACAGGCCGCCGCGGTGATATATGATGCCGTCATCATGAGAACAATCGTCGATCTGCCGCCCGACCAGGTTACGGCACTGGCAAAACTCTGCAAATCTCTGGGTATCTCAAGAGCGGAGGCTGTCAGGAGGGCGCTCGCCCAACTCCTTGAACGAAGAGAAAATGAGAATCGCGAAAAGGCCTTCGGTGCATGGAAGAAAAAGAAAGTGAACCCGGCCGGCTTCATTCGGGAAATTCGAGACGAGTGGGACTCATGAAAGCCGTGATAGATAGCGATGTCCTGATCGATTATCTGCAAGGGAACAAGCAGGCCAAGGCTGAGCTGGATCAGTATGATGACCCGCGCTATTCGATTGTGTCATGGATGGAACTCATGTGCGGTGCCGATACGGAAGCGGAGCAGGAGGCTGTGGAATTGTTGCTTCATTCAATGAAGCGGGTGGAATTGGGAATGGACGTGGCGCGAAAAGCCGTTGAATTCAGAAAGACCCGCAAGCTCAAGCTGCCTGACGCGATTATACTGGCATCCGCGGATACGGAAGGATGCATTCTGGTGACGAGAAATACAAAAGATTTTGAGATTGCCGATCCCCGGATCCGGGTGCCGTATTCAGTTTGACCGGGCGTCCGTCAGCCACCCGGTTTCAGCCGGTTGGGCGCATCGCCTTCGCTTTGTTTTCCATTGCGGTTCAGGCGCATGTGGAACTGGCAAAAATTCTTCTCATTATTGATCCAAAAGATCCAATCTTCGTGCGAATAAGCTGAAAATCCTTTTTTGTCTTCCGAGGCAGCTCTCTTGAGGTGCTTGACGAACTGATCGTGGTCGGCTGGATCGAACTGGAACCCGCCATTCGAGATATTCAGATCGGGATCATTCTTCATCGAAATATTTTCACTTGAAGCCGGAATGATCTCGGGGAGCCAACCTCTCGCAAACAGGCTTTCAGCCTCGGCCTCTGCCCTCGTCGAATACTCCAGCGGAACGGAATCACCGCAACTTGTGAGCAATGCTGCCGCCAACATGGAAAGGATGATCAAACGGGGAGTCATTTTTTAAGCAATGTTACGGAGAGGTCCGTGGTTTGCCCTGCAATGGGGAATCCGGACAGAATGCCCTGCCCACGTGGCGCGGGCATTCTGCCCGCCGCCAATCATAAGCAAGTAGTCTATCATAAGGGCTTGTCAGCAAAGGTGAGTCGCGGGGTTATCCGGATGGTTTTTCACTACGGGCCGGATGCCCGGGTCTGATTGGAACCGCCCTGTACGGAGCCGTACGCAGGGTGGTGTGGTCCCGGGGAGCCAATCACTCCCCGGGACCCGATTCGGCTTTGTGAATTTTCGATTTAGGATCCGGGTCCACACTCGTTGTAAAGACATAAGCGGCCAAGCGCTTCACCAAGCCATAGCAACCTGACAACCTGTATCCAAGAAGGAAAACATTGGGGATCATCAATAGATATGAGGCGAAAATCTCATCTAGTTCCATCACTCCTCTCCTGGCGAAAATACCGCCTATGTTGTCAATGGCACCAAGAGGCAATGTCATCGTAACGACGGGGAACTCACAATAGCCACTCAATGGTCCCCGACGCAGAAGAATGATGACGCCGACCGCCCAAATCAGCGCCAAGAGGAGAGAGATCCGACCTCCAAGCGTGATCTTGCTGGGCATGTATATTTTCTTTATTCTTGCCGTCAGAGGTGAGACGCCGGCTTCAGCCGGTGCCTCCACCGCTTTGATCTGATTTTCTTTTATTCATGCGCCTCGAAGGAGAAATAGAAACCAACCAAGGCAAACAAAACCGTTCTCTGAATATAACACGCTGACATCTTCCCTGATCTTGATTCTTTCGTCCCCATTCTGAATAAATCCATAGACTTCTATTTTGTAGTCCTGCTTCTTCCAGATGCAGGCCGGAATGGCGACACGAGCACGACAATATTTTTTCTCCCCCCGTTCAAGGATGGAGAAAATTCCAATCCTCGGACTACTTTCATGTACTATATCATAACTCTGACCGTCATCATAAACCAATGTTGCCTTCTCGATGATAAATGACTTCCCATCAAAGATGCTATTCGTGTCGAGAGCGAGGTCCACGGATGCCGGCATGGCACCCCCGCTGTAGGTAAAAACAAACGGTATCCCAACTTTGTATTGTGGAACCTCCATGAATCCGAGCATGTAGGAAGGCCGATTTTCCTCAATAAATTCATCCCAATAGGAACCATCTTTTGTTCCGATGGAGGGGACGCCTCCCGGAAGTGTCCCGACATGAAGCCCCAGAGTGAGTAGCCATGCTGCAAGTCCGACGATGGCTAGTTTCTTGTAGGTTTTCATTCTGGCACAACGTAGAGTGGTGGCACCGGTGGGATCAAGCTCCGATTCTACCAGAGGCGTTATCGCCGGTTGCCCTCCACGACTTGCTAGGCGTCTTTTTTGTATCTGCGAGCGGTCAGAATTTGAATGACTAAGAAAACAAAGAGAAGCAAGAGCACAAGGCCGGATAGCGCCACCTTGGCAAATCCGCAGTCGCCGCGAATTGCGCTGATCGTCCACGCTGGATGGAGAGCCAGAAGCAACGCGCTCAAATAGGCGGGCCAATCTCTGCCAGTTCGAGAGCGCAGACGAAACAGCCAGATCGTGATGAATCCGGTGGTAGCGGCAAAATAGTAACCGATGGTAATATTACGTGCAATGGCCTGTCCGGCACCTGGTCCGCTACACGCGAGAATGTGAAATGGGCTGTCCATTGGGATTGAGATGAGAGTCAACTATGGCCGGGTGATCGAGGGAACAGCATCTGGTTCTCTGCCCAACAGTGTTTATTCTCCCACTCGTATCCGGGTATTAACTGGAGTGAGATCTGATTGATTCTCAGGGAAGATGAATATAATTCGTTGGACGTTAAAGGAGAAATGTGTGTGAAGAGGAGTTTTCCGGACGGGGAGCGGCTTGGTTGTGCGGAGCCGCCACGGGGTGAGAGGTGGCGACCGGTGATCGCCGCCACGTCCGGTTCGCTTACTCCGCGATGCCGAGCTTGGCTTTTACTTTCTCGATCTCGTCGGAGAGGGTGCCCCAGCGGGAGTAGGAGGTTTCGAGGGATTTGGCGATGGTGGCGACGGCGTGGGTGGTTTCGCGGAGTTTCGCGGGATCGGAGGAAATTTCGTCGGAGGAGAGATTGGTGGTGAGGGTGGCTTGGGCGGACTCGAGTTCGGCGATTTTGGCTTCGAGGGTTTCGAGTTCCTGTTCGAGCGGGCGGAGGACCTTGGATTTTATTTCGCGGGCTTCGGCTTCGAGGCGGCGTTGTTCCTTGCGGTTGGTGGCGGGAGGGGAGGTTTTTTGGGGGGAGGAGGGCTGGGGTTTTGCGGAAGATGTGGGCGGGACGCCCACGCTCCTTGATTTTTCTTCGGCGGATTTTTCGAGGTAGTAGGTGATGTTTCCGGCGTAGAGGACGGGTTGGGCTCCGGGGCGGAATTCGAGGGTTTTGGTGACGAGGGGATCGAGGAAGTCCCGGTTGTGAGAAACGATCATGACGCTTCCGGGGTAGTCGATGAGGGCGCGCTGGAGCACGTCCTGGGATTGCATGTCGAGGTGGTTGGTGGGCTCGTCGAGGATGAGGAAGTTGGCGGGCTTGAGGAGCATGCAGACGAGGGCGACGCGGGAGCGCTCGCCGCCGGAGAGGACGCCGACTTTTTTGAACACGTCGTCTCCGCGGAAGAGGAAGCAGCCGAGGAGGTTGCGCGCGTGGGGGAGGGATTCCCGGGAGGCGGAGGCTTCGACGGTTTGGAGAACGGTTAGATCGGGGTCGAGTTCGTCGGCGTGGTTCTGGGAGAAGAAGGAGGTGGCGACCTTGTGGCCGAAGGCGTGGGTGCCGGCATCGGGGGCTTCCTGGCCGGTGATGAGGCGGCAGAAGGTGGATTTTCCGGCGCCGTTGGGGCCGACGATGGCGAATTTTTCGCCTTTGTTGATCTCGAAGCTGAAGCCGCTGAAGATGTGGAGGGGGCCGTAGGATTTGTGGATGGTTTCGAGTTTCGCGACGGTGTGGCCGGAGTTGGGCGGCGGCGGGAATTTGAAATTCATCACGGCGTCGTCCTGCTCGGGCGCGGGGATGCGCTCGATTTTGGCGAGTTGCTTGACGCGGGACTGGACGAGGGTGGCTTTGTTCGCGGAGGCGCGAAAGCGGTCGATGAAGCGCTGGATCTCGGCGATCTCCCGCTGCTGGGCGGTGTATTGCTTGAGGTGGATTTCCTTGCGGAGGACGGACTCGCGCTCGAAGTAGGAGAAATTCCCGGCGTATTCTTCCGCGCGGCCGCGGGCGAAGGCGATGGTGCGGGTGCAGAGGGTGTCGAGCAGGGCGCGGTCGTGGGAGATGAGCATGATGGCGCCGGGGTAGTTGACGAGGTATTGCTCGACCCAGATCTGGGTATCGATGTCGAGGTGGTTGGTGGGTTCGTCGAGGAGGAGGACTTCGGGCTCCTGGAGGAAGAGTTTTGCCATGGCGATG
>CAZVSA010000194.1:0-8236 GCA_964629955.1 uncultured Luteolibacter sp. | reverse complement strand
TCCCGGGGAAGTTGCGGGTTCCCCTGTTTTCGGGGGCTTTTCGGACAGGAGCGGATTTTGTCCAAAGAGGCGGAGAGGGGAAGGGTGCTCCGTTTCCGGACTCTTTCCGGTCTGCCGCTGTCAACTTGAAATTCAGGCTCCAAAGCCGCGGGAGGGAGGACTTTGTGAAAGCGCGGATGCCGCGTTTCGTGCTAGACGAGTGGGGTGAGCTTCGTAACGTGGGGCCTCATGAAACCCCTTGCCGCTTGCTTCGTTGCATCCGCCGCTTTTGTTCATGCCGCCCAATGGTATGAGGAAATGCAGATCGGCCCCGCGTGGTCGAACACCTTCCAAGATCAGTTCCAGGGAGAAGGAAGAACCGCCGCGCTCAAAGGCGTTCTCCTTGATTTGGGAGATGATTATAAAGCGCTTTTCGATACGGAAACGGTCCGCCTCGTCACCGTGTACAAGGGCGGGCTCGAATGGGGGGGCACCCCATGGACCGGGGCGCATGGCAAGCTCGTGACGTTGCAGAACGAATCTTCCCTGCTGAGCACCGCCGCGCTGGCCGGCTGGGCGGATGCCTCGGGTTCCTTCAATGACAAGCGTTCCATTCCCGGTTACGGAAATCTGGAGCACGCGAAGTTCAACGGATACTTCCGCCACGGCAGCCGGATCGTCCTCGATTATTCCGTCCATGGCGTCCGGATTCTGGAAACCATCAGCCGCGAGGGGGATACGATCACCCGTTCGCTCAAGGTGGGGGAGCGCCCGAAGGATCTGGTTCTGGCATTGGCGGATGAAAGCGGGAATTTCCAGGTGGGCGGAGCCGCCGCCAAATCCGCGAATGGCCTCGGAGTGAAGACTTCCGGCGGAGCACAGCTTGCCGCCGATCCTTCGTCCGCCAGCCGTCTTCTGGCGAAACTGCCCAAGGGTGGAGCCGCGGTTTTCCAGTTTGCCTTTGTTCGTGACGCCGAGCCGCAAATCGCGGATGCCCCGGATTTCGACGCGCTGACTTCCGGCGGGGATCCGCTCTATCCCGAAATCCTGGAAACGAGAGGCAGTGTTTCCCAGGACAAGGATGCTCCCTACGCCACCGACCAGGTCACGCTTCCTCTCGACAATCCATGGAAGGCGAACCTGCGTTTCGGCGGGTTCGATTTCATCGATGAGGATTCCGCGGCTCTTTCCTCTTGGAATGGAGACGTCTGGGTCGTCCGCGGCCTCAAGGGGGATTGGTCGTCGCTGAAATGGCAACGGATCGCTTCGGGGCTTTTCGAGACGCTCGGAGTGAAAGTGGTCGATGGCATCATCCATGTGAACGGCCGGGACCAGATCACCCAGTTGATCGACTTGAACGGCGATGGCGAAACCGACCACTTCAAGGTTTTCAACCGGGATGTGATCATCTCCTCGAATTTCCACGAGTTCGCGTTCGATCTCCAGACGGACTCGGATGGCAATTTCTACTTCTCGAAAGCCGCTCCGGTCCGGGGAGGCGGACGCGGGTTCGACCGGATTCTGCCGCACAACGGCATCGTCGCGAAAATCTCCCCCGACGGGCGGAAATTCGAAGTGATGGCAACGGGGCTGCGCGCACCGGGCGGCGTGGGAATCGGGCCGAACGGGGAGATCACCACCGGCGAGAACGAGGGAACCTGGCAGCCGGTTTGCAAAATCAATTTCTCGCGGGGCAAGGAGCCGCTCTTCTTCGGCACCGAGGATACCCGCCATGACCTGACCGGCGCACCCTACACGCAGCCGCTGATCTATCTTCCGATGGCCGTGGACAACTCCGGCGGATCCCAGGTGTGGGTGCCGGAACATGCGAACTTCGGCCTCAACACGAACGAGCTGCTCCACCTTTCCTACGGCCAATCGAGCATTTACCGGGTGCTTCCCGTGCCGCGCGCCGATGGCTTGCTCCAGGGCGGCGTGGCCAAGCTTCCGGTCAACCTCCAGTCCTCCGCGATGCGCGCCCGCTTCCATGAGGATGGTTCGCTTTATGTGCTCGGCTTCCGCGGCTGGCAGACCAACGCGGCGACGGAGTGCGCGTTCCAGCGCGTCCGTTACAACGAAGGCACGGTGCTGCCGCTGCCTGAAAAACTGGAGTACACCCCCACCGGCGTGCGCCTCCATTTCGCGACGGCACTGGACTCCGAGCTTGCGGAAGATCCCTCCAGCTACAGCGCGCAGCGTTGGAACTACGTTCGCGGTCCGCAATACGGCTCGGGCGAGTTTTCCGTGGACGAGCGGGACAAGGACGCCGAGGCGGAAGCCCTCGTCAAGGAGTCCCAGGGCCATCGCAAGCGGGATGACGCCGCCGTGAAATCCGCCAAACTTCTGGCGGGTGGCAAGGCCGTGGAGCTGGTGATCGAAGGGATGAAGCCCGCGATGACGCTCAAGGTGACTTACGATCTGGAGAGCGACGAGGGGCAGATTCTCCAGGGAGAAATCCACGGATCGGTCATTGATAAATAAATCATTTGTTTGCGATATGTTGCTGCGTTTTCTTTTTCTCTCTCCCGTAGTTGTTTGTTCTGCCGTCCATGGGCAGTTGGTGGCCACTTTCAGCCGGGAAGGAGAAACGGACGCGCGGCTGGATCGTTTCCCCGCGCTGAGCGTCCCCGAGGGGCAGCCCGCCACGCCGTTCCTGACACCCGGCCCGTTCGAGGTGTCATGGGCGGGCAAGCTGGTGGTGCCCCGGCGCCAGCGCCTCACGTTTTCCTTTGATGGCAGCGGCATCGCCGGACTGCGGATCGCGGGAAAGGAAGTGCTTTCCGGGGAAGGCGATCTCGGCGGGAGCGCGTCGGAGACCCTCCGGCTGAATCCCGGGGAGCATGACATCGAGATCCGCTATTCGAGCAATCCCGATGGCACGGCCTCCTTCCGCCTTTTTTGGGAGGAAATGTCGTTCCCCCGCCAGACGATTCCGGCATCCGCCTTCAAAGCGGACGCCACCGAAGCCTCTCTCCTCGGGGAGATGCAAAGGGTGGGAAGACTGGTCGTCACCCAGCAGAATTGTGTGAAATGCCACGTCGCCGAAGGCGGTCTGGGCGTTACCCCGATGCCGGAAACGGGCGAAATCGGCCCGATTCTGGTAGGCGCCGGGGACCGGACCACCGAAGAGTGGCTGCGGAGATGGATCGCCGATCCCCATGTCCTGAAGCCCACATCCCACATGCCGGCGCTGGTGGATGCGAAAACCCCGGAAGGACGCCAGCAGGCATCGGACCTGGCCGCCTATCTCAGCACGCTCAAGCTGGGCGCTCCGGCAGGGGAAGCTCCCGATTCCGCGCTTGCCCAACAGGGTGGCGCGCATTTCCATGAGCTGGGCTGCGTGGCCTGCCACAATCCGCCCGATTCCTCCGCTCCGGATCCGCAGCGGGTGCCGCTCAACAACGTCGCATCCAAGTATTTGCCCGGGGCTTTGGTGGGGTTTCTCAAGAAACCGGATGCCTTCCATCCGTTTACGAAGATGCCCGATTTCAAGCTTTCCGATGAGGAAGCTTCCGCGCTCGCCTCGTATCTCACGGAAACCTCCCGGGGGAAGGAAACCGTGCTTGAAGGCGATTTTCCGGAAGGTGATGCGGCCAGAGGCGCTAAGGTCGCCGAAGCCCTCCACTGCGGTTCCTGTCATCCCGGCCTGCCGATGCCGGGGGAGATCACGGTGCCCTCGCTGGAGACCATTTTGAAGAAGGACTGGCTGGCATCCGGTTGTGCCGCTCCTCCTACAAACCGGGGGGAGGATGTGCCGGTCCTGAATCTCAAGGAGGATGAGCGGGACGCTCTCGCCGCATTCGCCCGGACCGGCGGCGACTCGCTCCGGAGGGATTCCTCCGCGGAGTATGCCCGCCGCCAGATCGAGGCGCTCCGCTGCACCTCCTGCCACGCGATGGATGGGAACCAGCCGATCCTCAGCGGCGTGCATGCGGAGACGAATCATCTGGTGGAGCACATCCCGCATCTGGGAGAGCGGGTGGATCAATCTCGTCCTCCTCTGACCTTCACCGGAGAAATGCTCTACACCTCCTATTTGGAATCGGTTCTCAATGGTTCGGTGAATCCCCGTCCGCGTCCTTGGCTGGGCATGCGGATGCCGGCTTTCCGATCCCATGCCACACCGCTTGCCAACAGCTTCAGCCGGATTCACGGCCTGGAGCCGAACTCTCCCGGGGAGTTTGAAGTCGATCCCGCACAGGCGGAGATCGGCGGAATGCTGGCGGGGAGCGATGGCTTCGGTTGCAATACCTGCCATGGCATCGGCGAGGGGAAACCCACCGCCGCGTTCGAGGTGGAAGGGGTCAATCTCACCCTTACGCCGGGACGGATGCGCGAGGAATTCTATCACCGGTGGATGGACAATCCTCCCACGGTCACGCCGGGAACCAAGATGCCCCGCTATTCGGATGGCGTGAAATCCCAGCGCGGGGATGTTCTGGATGGAGACGCTTACAAGCAATTCGATGCGATCTGGCATTACCTCCATCAGAAAAAGTGAGCGAAAGGGAAACCCGGCTCTCCGGGTTCCGTTCCGCCATTGACCGCCCGGAAGCCATTTTCCAAATTCCTGCCATTCCCTCCATTTCACTCATGAAAACTCCCATCACCGTTTCCATCACCGGCGCCGCAGGGCAGATCGGTTACGCGCTTCTTTTCCGCATCGCATCCGGCTCCGTATTCGGCCCCGACCAGCCGGTCACCCTCCGGCTCATCGAGATCGAGCCCGCGCTTCCGGCGCTTGAGGGAGTGGTGATGGAGCTGGACGACTGCGCCTTCCCCCTGCTGCAAGATGTGATTCCCACGGCGGATCTCGACGAAGGTTTCCGCGGCACCAACTGGGCTTTGCTGGTGGGCTCCGTTCCGCGCAAGGCGGGCATGGAGCGGGGGGACCTGCTCGGCATCAATGGCAGGATTTTCACCGGCCAGGGGCAGGCGATCGCCCGCAACGCGGCCTCCGACGTCCGCGTTCTGGTGGTGGGGAATCCGTGCAACACCAACGCCCTCATCGCGATGAACAACGCCGATGGAGTGCCTGACGAACGCTTCTTCGCGATGACCCGTCTGGATGAAAACCGTGCGAAGAGCCAGCTTGCGAAAAAAGCCGGAGTCCACTCGTCCGATGTCACCAATCTCTGCATCTGGGGAAATCACTCCGCGACCCAATATCCGGATTTCACCAACGCGAAGATCAAGGGACAGCCCGTTTCCGAGGTGATCTCCGATCACGATTGGTTGAAAGGCGGGTTCATCTCGACCGTCCAGCAACGCGGAGCCGCGATCATCAAGGCCCGCGGAGCCTCTTCCGCGGCATCCGCCGCGAATGCCGCGCTGGACACGGTGAAAAGCCTCATCACTCCCACTCCGGCGGGAGACTGGCATTCCGTTGCCGTGCGCTCGGACGGTTCCTACGGAATCGAGAAAGGTCTGATCGCCTCGGTGCCGGTCCGCACCCTGGAAGGCGGCGGCTGGGAAGTGGTGCAGGGAGTTCCGGTGGATGATTTCAGCCGCGGGAAGATCGATGCGACCATCCAGGAACTCATCGAGGAGCGCGATGCCGTGAAGGATCTGCTTCCGGGCTGATCCATCGGCGGCTCCGTCGCGGAGTCAAGGAGCGTGGGCGTCCCGCCCACATCCTTGCACAAGTGGGCGGGACGCCCACGCTCCTTGAATTTCTCCGTCTCGAAACGTGATCGCCACCACGGTGCGGCGACCGGTGATCGCCACCACGGCCCAATCAATTTCCGGCGCATGCGCCCTCGTGGGATTTGAATTCACGGCATGGGTTCTGGAGATCGATGCTCCGGAAATCAAACTCGCTTCATAGCTTACTTAGGAAACCAAATCCAGCCTTCGGAACAGTCGTCGGTTTCGGAGGGTTCCCGGAGAATGCCGCGGTTCCGGTCAAAGAGCACCGCAATGAGCGCGCAAAGCAGAGCGTCCTCGGAATCTTCGGTAAGATTTATCTTCTCGGAAAGTTTCTCGAACTGATTGACGACGGATTTCGGATAATAAATACCATCGATTTTGCACGTCGCGGGATAAACTTCGATAGCGGTGTAATCTACTCCGTTGCTGTTGTTTTTCCAGATCGCTCCCGTCCGGCCGAATCCGAAATAACTGAGAAAATGTTGTGCTTTCGCAGATTGGGATCCAATGGGGTTCTGAATTGCCGAGAGTGGCAAACGCTTGTTTTTCCTAATGATCGACTCCTCTTTGGTGATTTTTTCCGTGTGACGATACAGATAAGCGTTTTCGATAGCCGTCGTGAGTTTGAAATCCGGAAAGTCATTGCCCTTGCAGAGCTCCCAAATGCCTTTGGGGAATCGAAAACAGGCGTCGATGCCGAATACGACTCTGTCGCCGGATTGTAGTTTAAAACCCTTGATTCCGCATTCTTGAAATATGGCTTCGACAAAAAGATCCGGGCGGTTGCGCTCTGAATTCACAATCCATTTCCCGATGCCGGTCGATTTTGGATTGCCTGCTGTCGTCAGGTTGCCGCCTTTCCCGTAACCGCTCAGAATCCATAGACCGTCCTTCGTTTTCGTGTGCCAAGCGCCGACATCCCAACCGATATAATAGGTTTTCATTATTTTTTGTTTATTGGCGGAAAAAATCAAATTTCCGGATTGCTGGAACTCGTGCACATTTTTAATGCCCGATTTAGAAAAGTTATTTCGTAATTATTTTCCCGGATTTCCTGTCATTTGAATTCGGTATCCACCATTTGATGAATTCATCATATGTTTTATTGAAAGTTATGGATTTATTTCCAGATATCCATATTTTCTGCCTCGAAGTGGTTTTCCAGGTTATTGGCTTTCCGGACCATGTGGCCGAGTCCGGTCCGGTAAATTCCAACTCGGCGATCGGTTTGTCCAAAAAGTGTTCGTTGCCATAGACATTCCATCTGGTGCCGATCAAGAATGTTGCGAGATCAGCCTCATTCCTGATTCTCGGGCCTTTTACTTCGGCGGTTCCTGATGAGGGGAGGGGCAGTGTGAGCCGGATGACGGGGGGTACTTTGATCACTGAAATCTTGGCCAAATCCTCTATTTCCGCCTGGATCGTTTTTGCCTCATTGCTCGCCGGAGAAAGCCTGGCTTTGAGATTTTTCAAAGATTTGTCATATTCATTGTTCGCTTGTGTAATCGCTGTCTCGATGCGGGATTCCCTTTCCGCTCTCAGGGAAATAATTCTTTCGTTCAAGCGTTCATCTGCCAGGCAAATATATGGTGCCAGGAATGGCAATAATATTGCCAGTGTTTTTATTTTCATAATAATATGTTTCTCTTGGTGGTTTGTCGGTGAAATTTAATCGGAGATGCCTGCCAATACTTTTGAGTTCGTCTTGCCAGGAAAAAATGAAATAGGGGATCAATGGGAGATTCCGATGAGAGGCACGGTCTGTGAAAAAAGCCGATTGTTGCGATGACAGACAAGGCGATCCAGCGGGAAGATTACTCTGTGAGCGGAGTCCGGACTCCACAGACGAAGGCGAGGCCGGTTTGCGGCACCGGAGTCTGTTTTGGCCGACGTTATGCGGGAACCGGGCGGATGAGATACCGTACTCATGGAGCACGATACATCACGACCGTGAAGTATTTGTCAAGCCGATTGCCGTAGTAGGAATTCCGAGTGGAATCCAAGGACTGGCCGGACGCCCTGATTACGGCGATTTGCCGTGCGATCCGGGAGCGGAGGCTCTCCCTGAAGCTTTCGATCTACGCGGTGTCCCAGAAATCCGGCGTTTCCCAGCAAGCGATCGCTTATTACGAGAAGGAATTTCGCCGCCCTACGGTGGAAGGTCTGGTAAAGGTGGCGGGTGCCCTTGGCATGGAACTTTCCGAACTGATCGCGGTGGCGGAGGCGCGGGCGAGACAGGACAGAGGGAAAGGGCTTCCCGGCAATCCGGGACAGGACGGGGCGAAGTAAGACTGATGGGACGTTTCACGATGCGGAGGGGCGGCTATTCAAGCGCTATCGCGTGCCGTCGGAATGGAGCGCGAGCGGGCGTTTCCAAAGGAGGCGGGGAGGGGAAGTAGCGCGGGGAGTTCCGGTGAATGATTTCAGCCGCGGGAAGATCGATGCGACCATCCAGGAACTCATCGAGGAGCGCGATGCCGTGAAGGATCTGCTTCCGGGCTGATCCATCGGCGGCTCCGTCGCGGAGTCAAGGAGCGTGGGCGTCCCGCCCACACAGGGCCCCTACATTAGGGATAGGAGCTGTTCGAGGTAGGCTTCGTCGCGGGCG
>CAZVSA010000193.1:0-8287 GCA_964629955.1 uncultured Luteolibacter sp. | reverse complement strand
CGAATTTCGAGCGGGTGTCGGTGTTTGCGGCGGATGGGAAGCTGCGCGGGCATCTGCGGGGGTGGGCGCACGATGCGCTGGTGTTTCATCCGGATCTGGAAGCGGTGCCGCAGGGCGGAGGGGTGACGGTTTTCAGAATTGCCCGGGAGCTGGATTTTGCCGGAACGGGAATTTCTCCGGGGGACATCCTAGTGCACCGGATGCCGGGGGAGGAGGAATTGCGGAAGATGAGGGAGGCGGCGCGGGAGGCGGGGGCGCGGTCGTTGATCTGGTTCGCGTTGCCGGGGCCGGGATTGCAGGCGGCGTACGGGGCGGGGCATTTGTCGGAGGAGACGGGTGGGGTGGAGCTGGAGTGGCGGCGGCTGCCGGGTGGGGAGGTGGGGTTGAAAAACGCGGGGAAGGCGGATTTGCCCGCGCGGATGGAGGGGTGGGAGCTGGTGTTGCGGGCGGAGGTTGCGGGGGCTTTCCGGTCGGCGGGGCCGGGGGAGTTTCCGGTGATGCGGGTGGAGGGTGGCTTGCCGGCGGAGGTGGCGGGGGAGATTCGTTTGGGGTTTTCGAGGCTGAGGAGCGGTGA
Source organism: uncultured Luteolibacter sp. (assembly GCA_964629955.1). GTDB lineage: Bacteria > Verrucomicrobiota > Verrucomicrobiia > Verrucomicrobiales > Akkermansiaceae > Luteolibacter. The sequence continues at coordinate 7,713 of CAZVSA010000193.1, read as the reverse complement.
GAAGATGGTTTCGGGGCCGCTGGTGGAGAGAGGGGAGGGGCTGCGCTGGCGGGTGGAGGGGCTGGAGGGGGAATGGCGGGTGGTGGATTGAGATTTTGTTGCTGAATTCGGGCGGGTTTTCTGTATGTAGCGGTATGCGTCGTTGGATGCCGGTGGTGCTGGTGGGATTGCTTTGCTGCGGGCCGTTCTTTTTCGAGGCGCCTCCGTCGATCGGGGAGTACCCGGAAAGGCTGGCGACGAAGCGCTGGGGTGCGCTTTTCAACGAGGTGGCTCCGCTGGATCCGAATCTGCCGGACGTGGCGGAACTGGGGGAGGGGGCGCGGGTGCTGGCCCAGCTTGTGCCATGGATGGAGCCGGAGGAACGCATTCCGGCGATCGACCGTTTGCTGGAGGTGAACCGGCTGGGTTCCTACTCGGCGGAGCGGGCGAACTGGCTGCATGAACTGCGGGAGCTGGCTCTGGACCCCGCGGTGATCGATGCGGCGGGACCGTATTTGGAATGGCGGTTGAAGCCGGAAGCGAAGCCGCCGCTTCCGGTGCCGATCAATCTGTATGGCGCGGAGCGTGAGGAAGCGCAGCAGGAGAGAAATGCGGTGATCGGGAGACAGGTGGAGGCGCGGTTGCGGGTGATGGGCGAGGGGATGGAGGCTGGCCCTGCGGTGCTGCGGCCGCATTGGAGGGTGCAGCGCGGGGCGTATCTTTTCCGGCTGGGGCGTTATGGGGAGGCGGCTTCGGATTTCGAGGGGGTGATGCAGGAGCATCCGGAACATCCGAGGGCGGAGGCGGCGGGGATCATGCTGGCGCGCTGCCATTTGGAGGCATCGCGCCATTTGCGGAGGCATTTGAAAGGGGTGGCCGGGGAGGAGGAAGCGAGTGAGGAGATGACGAACGCGTTGGAGCGGTGCGAGCGCGTGCTGGGTGATTTCATCGCGAGATACCCGGATGGGCGGTTCACGGCGGACGCGCATGGATGGCTGGGCGCGGTGGCGCACGACCGGGGGTTGCTGGGTCTGGCGGTGCGGCATCAGTTGGATCGTTTGGAGCGGCAGCCGACGAGGGAGGTTATGAGGACGGTGTTGCGGGAGTGTGATTTTCTGTTCGTGAAATTGTTCGAGGGTCTGGCGGGGCGGGATGGGCACGCGGATGACCGGGTGGACCCGGAGGAGCATTTCGACGCGGCGGCGGTGGCGCGTCATCCGGTGGTGGCGAGGTTGTTCGTGCAGCATGCGCTGGACCCGGTGACGCAGGTGGCTTTGCCGGTTTATGAGGATTACACCGGCGGGCGGACGAACATCGGGTTTTTGAAAAGGAGAATCCTGCGGCCGCAGTCATTTGTGAGACGGGCGATGGTGGCTCTGGGGGAGGAGATGCTGAAAGCGCCGGGAGCCGGAGAGGACCCGGTGACGTTGCTGCTTCTGGCGTGGACGGCCACGGAGGCGGGGGGGCATGGGCAGGCGTGGGATCTGTTAGAAAGGATCGCAGCGGAGCCGAATGACGAGGTGCTGCACGCGCGGGCGGTGGTTTTGCAGAGGCTGGAAAGGCATCCGGAGGCGGTGGAGGCGTTCGATCTGTTAGAGGCGAGTTTTCCGGCGAGCACGCTGACGGAGGATCTGGTGCACCGGCGTTCGGTGTCCCTGGTGAAGGCGGGCCGGGCGGGGGAGGCGGTGGTGGATCTCATCGTGCATTTTCATGAGCGGTTTCCCGTGGACCGCTGGGACGACGGGTGGCGGACGCGCGGGGATTTGTATCCGGAGGCTTTCGTTTCGCAGTGGCTGGACACGCTGGTGCAGTTCGCTCCGCTGGAGCAGATTGTGGCGTCGCGGGAGGGGCTTGCTGAAAAGCATCCGGCGGCGGGGATGCTGGATCTGGTGATCCGGTTGCGCTCTTTCGCGGAGCGTGATTTCGCGGTGGCGAATCTTCAGCTCGGGCAGGGGCGTCACATTCCCCATGGAGAAATGCGCAGGCGGGGAGCCTATCAGATGTCGATCGCGCTGAATCAGGGCGGGGAGCTTTGGGATTTGCGGATCGAGCCGCTGGTGCGGTTGTATGAGCGTCTGGAGGAGGATTTGCCGCCGGGCGGGAAGGCGGAGGTGCATCTGGAGATCGCACGGCACTGGATGGAGCACAGGGGATTCATCACGATGCCATTGCTGGGGCTGCACACGTATGCGGCGAGCGAGTGGGAGAAACAGGATGTGTTGAGAAGGGCGAATGCGTTGCATCTGGGGTTTCCCGAAGAGGCGATCAACCGGGAGCTGGATCGCAGGGACGAGGCGACGCACGCGCTGGAGCACGCGCTGGCGGCGGCGGAGTCGGAGGATCCAGAGGTGGCGGCTCCGGCGCTGGAGCTGGCGAATCATTGTCTTTTCCGCAGGGCGGAGTTTTCGCTCTATCAGAGGGCGAGGGCGCTTGAGACGGATGCGGGTTCCTTGTCGAAGGATCTTTACCGGAGGTTGAAGGAAAAATTCCCGGAGTCGGTGGAGGCGCGGCGTGCGGTTTGGTATTCGTTTTCCCCTGCGGAAGGGCCGTGGATGCCCGGGGATTACAATCCGGCGAATTCCCATGCGGCGATGTTGGAGGCGCTGGGGGGCAGTGGGGAGGAAAGCGATGCGGGAGAGGAAAGCGAGGAGGCCCGGGCGGAGATTCTGGCGATTTTGCAGGCGATCGAAGAACCGGAAGAGGGAATCACGCTTCCGGAAATGCGGGAACGGATCGCCGCGGGGCGGCGGGAAATGGACAAATGGCGCGGGAAGACGGACCCGGCGAACCAAGGGGAGGTGATCGCCGCGGTGGACCGGATGGATGATCTTGCGGCGGCGGCGTCCTTGGAGGGGATCGGGATGGAGGATTATCGGAACTATGCCGCCGGGCGGATGGATGGGTTGCCGGGAGCCTTTGAAAGTCTGGTGGATTTCCGCGAACGGCTCAAGCCGCTGGGGATGGAGCAGGAGCCGGTGGACGACACGATGGGCGGCTGGAGGTCGTTTCTGGAGAATTACCCGGGAAGCCCCAAAGCGGAGGCGGCGGCGTTGCGGCTGACGCGGAGGGTTGCCCGGCTTTTCCGGACGCGGGTGACGGTGCAGGCGTATGCATTTCCGGAAGCGCCGATCACGGGAGGATACAAGAGGGTGGTGGTGCTGCGGGATGATATAAAGGATGGCACGGATTTCGTGATGTCCATGATCGGGGAATATGACGCCAGATTTCCGGATGGCAGATACCGGGATGACATCGATCTGCTGCGGGCCGGCGTGATGATCGACCGGGGCGAGCCGGAGTTGGCGCTGGGATTGATCCAGCGGATTCTGGAAACTCCCTGGCAGCGCGACCTGCACGGGGTGGCGGTGCTCAACTTCGGGGAGATCGCGGAGGAACTGGGCGCTCCGGGGAGGAGGGAGGGGGCGATCCGGGCGTTCCGCGAAAATCCGGAAGCGGTGGAAACGCTGAGGAAGCTTGCGACCGGGGATACGTATCTTTCGCGGTTGAAGCCCTTGCTGCCGTGGCTGGAGGAGATCACGGGAGCGGGGGATTGAGGGATTTGCGTGAAGGCTCCGCACTTGGAGCTTCTCACGGGCGGGGTTGTGCGGAAAATATCGGGCATGCCGGAATACGAATCGCAGGCCGTTGTCACCTTGCTCTGGGTTTGCGTGGGTTTGCTGCTGGTGCTGGCGGGAATGGGGATGATGATTCTCCGTCGTTTGGCACGGCTGGAGAGGATGAGCCCGCGCGAAAGAGCGACTCCGGCGAATGCCGCCGAGGCAGCGCCGCCTGCGGTGGAAACCTCGGCGGGCGGAGCGTTCGAGGCGTTTCTGGAGGAGAATCCCGCCCGGCGGGAGCTGGCGAAAAACGAGCAATTCAAGGCGTACCGGAAGTGGCGGCAGGAGAAAGGGCTGAATTGGTCGAATTCCTGAACGGTTTCCCCGTCCGGGCCGAATTTCCCCGATTCCGGAACCGCTTAATTTGCGGAGAGTTTTTCCGTTTTTTCGCATTGCAAGGCCGGGGTGGCTTTGCATGCTCGCCGGGCCCGGCTGGAGACCGAAATTCACCGGAAAAACGCTTGTGAAAAATTTCACAAGCACGCATCCTCCCGCATCGCACCGAGCAACTCATGGCAAATTTCTTTCCACGCTGGTCCAATCTGCTTCCCATCAAGATCGCCGTTTGTGCCGCGTCGGTGGCGGGGGGACTGGTTCTGGCGGTGACTTATTATGCGACGCCCAAGGCGCAGGTGGTTGGTTATCAGCCATCCCAGCCGATTCCGTTTTCGCATGACATCCATGCGAACCAGCTCGGGATCGACTGCCGGTATTGTCATTCCTTCGTGGATGTTTCCGGTCACTCGAACGTGCCGACCGGGAACACATGCTGGAACTGTCACCAGCATGTCCAGCAGGACAGCCCGAAGCTGGCTCCGCTGCATCGCTCGATGAACCCGAGCTTCCCCGGCTACGACGGCAAGCCGATCGAGTGGGTCCGCGTCCACAAGACGCCCGACTACGTGTATTTCAACCACTCCGCGCACGTGAACCGCGGGATCTCCTGCCAGAGCTGTCATGGCGACGTGCATCAGATGGAGGTCGTTTATCAGGCCGAGAATCATTCCATGGGCTGGTGCCTGGATTGCCATCGCGCGCCGGAGAAGCATCTCCGCCCGTTGGAGGAGGTTTTCAATTTCTCCTACGATCCGGAGAATTATCTGGCGGCCAATCCGCAGCCGGGCGTGAAAAACGTGGCGGATTTCGGTCTGAAGCTGAAGGAGCAGTTCCTGATCCATCCGAAGGAGTCGTGTTCCACCTGCCACCACTGATCCGGCGCAACGATTTCATCATTTTTTCCGCAAGTCACACATGAGCAAGCGAATCTGGCATCATCCCGAGGTCCCCGCCGACGAAACCACCGTCGCATGGCGCAGCCCGGGCCAGCTCCACGACACGGCTGAATTCCGCGAATGGCTGGAACGTGAATTCCCGCAGGGCGCGGCGGAAATGTCGAATGAAGCCGAGGCGGAAACCTCGCGTCGTTCGTTCCTCAAGCTGATGGGCGCGTCCACCGCTCTCGCCGGATTCGGGATGGCCGCCTGCCGCCGCCCGGAGGCATACATCGTGCCCTACACCCGCGCTCCCGAATGGGTAATTCCCGGAAAGGCAACGTATTACGCGACGAGCATGCCCCGCGCGCACGGAGCTGCGCCGCTGGTGGTGACCACTTTTGAAGGCCGTCCCACGAAGGTGGGGTCGAACGCCCTGCATCCCGACAACGAAGGCACGGATGCGTTCGCGCAGGCGTCGGTATTGGATCTTTATTCCCCTTCGCGCTCCCGTGCGATTCTTCATGGCGGGCGGAAAGCTTCGAGATCGGAGCTGGAGGCTTTGCTCGCCGATCTGGCGGGCCAGACGGACGCGAAGATCGGTTTTGTGTTCGGCACGGACGTTTCCCCGACCCGCTCGCGTTTGATCGGCGGGCTTGGGGCGAAATTCGCATCGGCGCGCTTTTATCAATACGAAGCTCTCGAAGGAAACAGCGCCGCGGCGCTTGGCGACGGGGTGAGGGTGGTGCCTGATTTTTCCAAGGCGGACCGGATTCTTTCCTTGGATTGCGATCTCGTCTGTACCGATTCCCACGGGCCGGCGACCGCGTTTTTCGAGCGCAGGAAACCGGAGGGTGCCTCCTACGAACACGCTCCCGATACAGGGCTTCTGAACCGTCTTTATGTGGTGGAATCCGCCTACACGCTCACCGGTGGCATGGCGGATCACCGCCTGCGCGTGGCTCCCAGCCAGGTGACCGCGGTTGCGGCCCAGATCGCACGGGGGCTTGGCGCGAAAGTCGCCGGGTTGGATTCCATCGCTCCGTTGACCGACGAGATCCAGATCCTTTGGGTCAACGCGGTGGTCGAAGATCTCCGGGAAAACGGGGCCAGGACCGCGGTTCTGGCGGGATCGCGCCAGTCGCCGGCGCTTCATCACCTCGTTCTGGCGATCAATCTCGCGCTCGGAAACATCGGCGGCGAGGGCGCCGTGCTGGCCGTGGATACGGGCGTGCAGGGGCTTGGCGGCATTTCGGATCTCAAGGCGGACATCGATGGCGGTGCGCTCGATACGCTGGTTTTCCTCACTCCCGCCAATCCGGTTTACGACGCGCCCTCCGATCTGGAGTTCGCGGAAATCCTGGCGAAAGTGCCCACCAGCATTCACCTCGGGACGAGGACGGATGCCACCGCCCATGCATGCACCTGGCACATTCCCGCGGCGCATTATCTGGAGAGCTGGTCGGATGCCCGCAGCGCGCGGGGCGTCCACAGCGTGGTGCAGCCGATGATTTTGCCGCTGTATCCCGACTGTGTTTCGGAGCTGGAGCTGTTGCAGGCGTTTCTTTCCGAAGGCGGAAAACTCGGCCCGGAAGAGGAAGACGCCGCATCCCCCGCGTACACGGCGGTGCGGGAGACCTTCGCCGCTCTCGGCGGGGAAGGGGAAACCGCTTGGAAAAACTTCCTCCGCAACGGGTATCTGGAAGGTTCCTCGTTCGAGGCCGCCACACCGGCGGTTTCCGCAAGTTCCGCGAAGGATTTCGCCGGGGTGAGCATTCCGTCCCCGACGCGGGACTCGCTGGAAGTGATTTTCGCGACGGATTCCTCCGTGTATGACGGACGCTGGATCGACAATGGCTGGCTTCAGGAAGCTCCCGATCCGATTTCCAAACTCACCTGGGACAACGCCGCGCTCATCGCCCCCAAAACGGCGAAGGAGCTGGGCATTTACAATGAAATCATCACCGCGGAGAACCCGCGGGCCCTCGGCTCGCCGGACGGTGAGGGCGGGAAGCGCAAATCTCCGCTCATCAAAATCAACGTGAACGGCCGTGAACTGGAAATCGCCGTTCTGATTTCCTTCGGCCAGGCGGAAAACACCATCGTCATCCCGCTGGGCTACGGCCAGGGATTCGACAAGGAGGATGTTCTTGAGCGCGATACCGCCAATGCTTCCCATGTGAGTCTGGTGGGAGTGAACAGCGGGTTCAACGCCTATCCGGTCCGGACGGCGGGCACCTCCTACTACGCGCCGGGCGCGACTGCGGTTCTTTCCCGGAAAAAGGCCTATCCGGTGGCCTTGGTGCAGGAACACCACGCGATGTATGGCCGTGCGCTGGCGCGGGAAATTTCCACCATCGACGCGGACGATCACAAGGGCTCCTTCGAGGCCCAGCTCGCCAAGGTGAAGCTGCAAGGGAACGATTCCCACGCGCCGCCGAACATTTCCCTCTACAAGCCGGAGGACCGCGACGGAAAACCGCTGCTCAGCGACCCGCTTCACCAGTGGGGCATGTCCATCGACCTCTCCGCATGCGCCGGCTGCAATGCCTGCCTCATTGCCTGCCAGGCGGAAAACAACATTCCGATCGTCGGCAAGGAACAGGTCGCCAAAGGCCGTGAAATGCACTGGATCCGCATGGACCGGTATTTCGCCACGCAGGAATACGCGCTCGATTCCCACGGCAACAAGATCAAGGGCGAGGGCGGCTACCGGAAGAATCCCGAGTGGATTCGCGACAATCCGGCCTTCATTCCCCAGCCGGTTGCCTGCGTTCATTGCGAATCCGCGCCCTGCGAAACCGTCTGTCCCGTCAACGCCACGGTCCACAGCGAGGACGGCCTCAACGTGATGGCCTACAACCGCTGCATCGGCACCCGCTACTGCGCGAACAACTGCCCCTACA
>CAZVSA010000192.1:0-8422 GCA_964629955.1 uncultured Luteolibacter sp. | reverse complement strand
GCAGTTCCCCGCTCGTCCAGAAGGCGCTTCGGTCCGCGTATTCCTCGCGGATCGCGGCGATGTCTGCGGGGAGGACTTCCGGTTCCTGATTTCCCCATGACGAACGGATGTGGGTGAGAATCTCGGCGATCTCCTCGTCGGAAAGGACGGCTCCCTGTGGCGGCATGGCGAGGTTGTAGGTTTTGCCGCTGACGGTGACGGGGCCTTCGAGGCCGTGGAGGATGATTTTTGCCGCGCGGCCGGGGTTTCCTTTTACCCATTCGCTGCCAGTCAGCGGAGGGAACGCGCCGCCGGTGGCCCCGGTGCCATCCTCGCCATGGCAGGCGGAGCAATAGGTGGCGTAGAGCCGCGCTCCGTCTTTTGCGGCGAGGGGAAGAACGAGGGCGAGAGCGAGGAAAACCGGCGGAAGGCGCATGGCGGGAAGTTGATAGAACGCGGAACCTGGCGACAGCCTTTCGCCGGAAGCGTGCGGGAAATGGGGAAAAGGAGAGGATTTTGTTGTCCGTTTCCCGCTGGTGGCGGTGTCTTATGGGAGATGATGAGCGACGATTCCCGGCAGCTTCTGCTTCGCTACAGCCGCGACCGTTCGGATGCGGCGTTCCGCGAGCTGGTGGCGAGGCACGCGCCGCTGGTCCATGCCACCGCGCTGCGAAGGTTGAACGGCGATGCGGCGGCGGCCGAGGATGTGACACAGGAGGTGTTCACGCTGCTTGCGAGGAAGGCGTCCGGATTGCGCGATGTGATTCTTTCCGGCTGGCTCTACCGTCAGACCTGCCGCCGCGCGGCGAATCATGTGCGGGCCGAACGCAGGAGGAAACGAAGGGAGAAAATCGCCATGGATCTGTTTCCACTCACTCAGGAAGCCGCCGCGGGCGGGCTCGCACGAGATCTCGATGAGGCGATGCTTTCGTTGTCGGCGCAGGATCGTGACGCGCTGGTTCTGCGGTTTCTGGAGGGGCAGCCGTTTTCCGCGGTGGGGAGGAAACTGGGAGTGACGGAGGAGGCGGCAAGGAAGCGAGTCCGCCGTGCGCTGGACCGCCTCGAAGGAAATCTCCGTCGCAAAGGGATTGCTTCCGGCGGAGCGGGATTGGGTGGGGTGCTTTCCGGTTTCGCTGCTCCCGCATTGCCCGATGCGATGATTTCGAGGGTATCGGCGAAGGCGCTGGAAAGTTCTTCCGTGGCCGCACCGGTTGTGATGGGGGGTTATCTCAAATCGCTTGCGGCGGGGGTGATTGCCGCGTCGCTGGTTGCCGTGCCCGTGCTTGCGTTCCAGCGGCGGGATGTTGGGAAATCCCCGCAGGAATCCGGGCGGGTCGCCACCGCGCCGCAGGACCGGCGGCAGGAAAGGGCTGGTGCCGCCGCTGTGGATGATTCCTCGCTGGAGGCGATCATCCAGCGGCTCAAGCACATCGAGGCTGGTCCCGGAGGCGTGTTTTCCTCATTGCGCAGGGACGAGCTGCTGGAGCGGATCGAGATCGGGCGAATCCCGGAATTCATGGCGCTTGCGAAAGAGAAGCTCAGCGGCCCTGAGAAAAGCGCGATTTACGAACCCTTGCTCAAGCGATGGATGGAGCGTGCGCCGGACGATGCGATCACCTTTGTGTTGGAGGAGGATGTCGTGGGGGAGTTGAGGGAGTGGACGGGCACCAACATTCTGGCCAATTTCTTCGACCAATGGGTGCGCGGCGATTCCGCCTCCGCGAAAGAATGGCTGCTGAGGCAATGGAACCATGAAGGATTGGGCGGCACGGCGTTTCAGGGAACTCTCCGAAGCCACCTTGCCAACAAGATCGGCGAAAAGATTTTCCTCGATCAGGGCGCGGATGTGCTGGCCGGATTCATTCGCGGGATACCGGATGAGGAAGGGCGGGCGGAAGCGTTGCGGTTTTTGACCGCGGATTCCGCCTATTACAATCAGGTGCGGATGAGAGACCGGAAGATACGGTTGGAGGCTCTCGCTTTTTTGGATACGCTCCCGGAGCCTCAGGCCGATGAATTGACAAGGCGCCTTGCAAAAGTTTGGGCGGAAGCGCATCCGGAGGAAATCCTCGATGTGATGGCTACGGTGGATGCGGAGACGCGGTTTCATCTCGCGCTGGGTCGCCTCGCGGCGCGAAGCGAGCCGGGCGAACGGACACCGATACGTGGCCAGGGCTACAGGCAGAACAGGGAACAAATCATCGACACCCACGACAGGGAGCAGGCAACTCTTCAAGCCGGTTTCGATGCCGGATTGCCGAGGGAGGAGATCTTTCATGCGCTTGCCGCCGTGCTTGTGGAGCGGGTGAGCCGCGAGGAGTTTTTCGATTGGCTCGAGCTTCATGCACACGAGGCGGACTTCGATGATTTGATCATGTCGAGAGCCCGGAAGGAAGTTGTGGCGTCGGGTTGGTCGGGAAATCGTTTTCCGGAGTTGGCCGCGATGGAATGGGCGTCGCTGCTTTCGGATGAAACGCAGAGGGTTTGGTTTTCGCGCGCCGCATTCCGGAAATGGCTGGTCCGGAATCCGGAGGGCGTGGCGGCCATGCCGGAGGATTTGCGCCTCGATCCCGCCGCTGTCGCGGAATTTCACCGCATTCTGGAGGAGCCCGAATGACAAAATCCCGGAACATCGCCGTGTTTTTCTTCGGCGCATTGTTGGCTGCGGTGGTGTGGACCTCCGTCTGGCCGGAGGAGCGGCAGGCCGACGCGGAAACGTTGCTGGCGACCCGCGCCTCGGTCCGTGAACCTGTGCCCGGAAAGCGGGAGATCGCGGCATGGCTCGCGGAGCTGGAGAGCGCGCCGGATGCGGCGGCGCGGGCTGCCCTCGCCGGGAGATTGAACCGGATTCCCGGTTCGGAGTTTCCCGATGTGCTGGATGACGTGGAGCTGATCCGGAACTGGAGTCTCACTCTCCCGGCCCGGTTGCTTCTCAGCCGTTGGGCGGCTGTCGATGGCGAGGCGGCGGTGAACTGGGCATGGCTGCGGCTTGGCACGGATTCACAGTGGGACCGGGCATTCTTGGAAATGGTGGAGAGCTGGGCATGGCACCGTCCTCGGGAATTGGCGGATTGGACGCGGCACCGAAAATCGGAGAATCCCTCTCTCGGCCACATGAACCTTGCGGAGCTTGAAACGGTCGGGGAGCCGGTGTTGGAGTTCGGACACCTCGGCAAAATCTTCCAAGCCCTCGTAAAGGCGGAGCCTCGTCTGGCATTCGAGATTCTGCAGCTTCGCGGTGGCCACAGCAGCGAGGATTCGCGCCTGATCAAATCCTTGCACACCGTTGCCGGAGTGCGCGAGGCGTTGCTCGCCTTCGATTGTCTCGACGAAATGGAACCGTTCAAATTCAGCGGCAATGCCCAGATCTTCGCGAACGGCTTGTTGCACCGATGGAAGGAGATCGACCCTGAAGATTTCGCGGTTTCCCCATACGCGCACCTTGTGCCGGGTCCGGAAGCGTTTCCGAAACCGGACCTGTCGCATCTTCCCCCGGCAGTGCTGCAACAACGGGAGTGGGTGGGAGAGTTCGACCGCTGGAGCAGGGATGAACTCGCGGAGCGTCCCGACATGAGCGGCTGGAGCGCCGCGAAACGCGAGGCGTGGGAAGATCTCGAAGCGTTGCGGGGCGGTCCTTGAAGCGGCCTTCTCCGTCAGTGCCGGAAGACCTTGGCAAGAGGCAGCTCCAGCCCGGGAAGCAGGGCGGTGGCGATGACGGGATGGGTGCCGTTCTCCAACACGGCGACGGGTTCGTCCCGGTGCCGGGAGAAATCGAAGACTTCGATGGTTTCGGCGTCGGGATGCACGAGCCACAGTTCCTTGACGCCGTGGCGGGCGTAGATTTCCCGTTTCACCTTGCGGTCGCGCCGGGCGGTGGAGGGGGAAAGGACTTCGATGGCGAGATCGGGGGCGCCCTCGGCGCCGCGGTCGGAGAGGAGGTGGAGGCTATTCTCCGCGAAGAAACTCAGATCCGGGCAGAGGACGTCGTGCTCGCCGAAGTGGATGTCGAAGGGAGCGATGTAGGTTTTTCCGGGAAAATTTCCTGCTTCGAGGTGGTTGCCGATGGCGAGGGCCAGATTGAGAACGACCTGCTGATGATTCCGGAAAGGGGATGGGGCCATGACGATTTCTCCGTCGATGAGTTCGGCGAACGGCGGCCCCTCGCCGAGCGCCATGAAATCGGCGACGGTTTTCCTGCTTTCGAGGATGGTGGCCATGGCGGCAAGCTAGCAGGGATCCGGGCGGTGGCCAAGGCGGGAGTTTCAGTCCACTAGGATGCGGGCATCGCGGTAGTGGCGCACCAATCCCTCCACCATTCCCTCCACGTATTCGCGGAAAATGGACGGGCGCATTTCTCCGGCGATCTCACGGAGGCCGTCGTAGTCTCCGGCCTGCATCCTTTCGTAATCGATTTTCGAGTTCATCACGTAGGGTTCCATGAACAGGACGGGGCAGTCGTAGAGGCGGTTTGCGAGGAGGTTGCGGGCCCAGAGGTAGGGGTGATTCGCCACGGGGCGGACGTTTCTCGAATCGGGCGGATAGGTGAAGGGTGGCAATCCGCTGACTTCGGCAAAGGCGTCCGCCACGGTGGCTCCCACGGAGGCTTCTTCCTCGTGGGTGCGCTGGAGGAGTTTGCGGAGCATGGCGAAACGTTGGTCGGCCAGGGAGACTTCGTCGTCGTTGTAGCCTCCGTTGAGAAGAAGATGCAGGTGGCTGCGGTCGATGAGTGTGGGGTTCAGCGGATCGCCCCAGGCCTCGGCGTTGAAGTGGAGGCAGAGCACGAGGTCCGGCTGGATTTCACGGTTCACACGCTCCGCCCGTGCGCGGATTTCCGCGGTCCGGTAGAAAAGTCGTTCGGCGAATCTCTGGAGATCCTCGGGGGAGTTTTCCATGTGCGGGGGAGCGGCGGACGCGGCCTCGCCCAGCAGGAAATCCGGCCGCAGCGTGGTCACGGGCTCCGTGTCTTTCCGCACGAGCGTGACTTTCGCGCCGAGGGCTTCCAGCCGTGGTTTCAACAGCTTGGCAACGAACAGCGTCATGTCGCCTTCGGTGACGGGCGGGCCGTCTCCGACGAGCAGCCAGCGTTCCTCCATCCGCGCCCATTCGCCGCCGAGGTGGCCGGGATCGATGGCGATGTGGAGGTGATTCAACGGCCAACCCTCGGGGGCGGGAGGCAGGTTCGATGCGGGCCGCCAGGTGCGCGGGACGGGCTCGGTTTCTCCGCCGGGTGCGAAGCGAAGCAGGAAAATTCCGCCGTTTTCCGGAGCTCCGGTCCGGATGATGGCCACGTCATCCTGGATCTCGATGGAATGCCGCCAAGCTTCGCCGGTGGTGAAAACCGTGACGAGAAGCCGCTCGAAATCCTCGCGCGTGATGGTCCGCTGGTAGGCTTCCAGTTCCGCCCAGTCCGGTGCGGACGCCAGAACGGAGAGCATGGGATGGACCGCGGGCGCGGGTTTTTCCTGCGGGGGAGGGGGGATTTCCGCCGGGGGGCGGGGTTGTTTCCACACCATGGCGAGGATGGCCAGCCCCGCGATGATGGCGGCGAGAAGCGGCAGATGGCGTTTGGAAACGAAAGGCATGCGGGAAATAGGATTGCCGGGCGGTGGCGTGATGTGAAGTCTGGGCTGGCGTGCGGAAAGCGTCGCGCAGCCCATCCCATGTCCTCCATTCGTATTTTATTTCTTGGTGATATCGTAGGCGAACCGGGCCGCATGGCGGTCATCGGGAATCTCCCGGCGATCAAGGAAGAGGAAGGGATCGATTTCATCATCGTAAACGGGGAGAACACCGCGGGCGGGCGGGGGATCACGCCGAAGATCGCCATCGACCTGCTGCGTGCCGGAGCGGCGGTGATCACCACCGGGGATCATGTGTGGGACCAGCAGGACATCGTCGCGTACTTTTCCACCGAGCCGCGCCTGCTCCGGCCGATCAATTATCCTGCGGGCACGCCGGGCAATGGCAGCGTCGTGCTGGAGACCGCGAAAGGCCGTGTGGCGGTGATGCAGGTTCAGGGGCGTTCTTTCATCCAGCCGCCGCTGGAGAATCCGTTTCTCGCGGCGGAGGAGGAAGCCTTGCGTTTGAGGGCGGAGGGAATCGGGCCGATCGTGGTGGACATGCATGCGGAGACCACCAGCGAGAAAATCGCGATGGGGCGTTTGCTGGACGGCAAGGTTTCCCTGGTGGTGGGCACCCACACCCACGTCCAGACGGCGGACGAGAGGATTTTCCCGGGAGGGACGGGCTATCTAACCGATGCCGGGATGTGCGGGCCCGAGGATTCGGTGCTGGGCAGGAGCATCGATTCGGTTGTGTGGCGTTTCAAAACGGGAATGCCCACGCGCTTTCCCGTCGCGCAAGGCGACGTACGGCTTTGTGGGGTGGTGGTGGATGTGGAGGTGGCGACGGGGGTGTGCGTGCGGATCGAGAGGTTCTCCCGGTTGATCGCGATGAGTTAAGAGGGGAGAGTTCAATGGCGTTTTGAAATGCCCCTTGAACGGGTTTTGAGAGCCGTGCCGGTTCTGTTGAGGGAAACGAGGCGATTCTCGATGTCATCCAGCACCTTCCGGGAACTGAGCATCAGGGGGTGTAGGATCACCGGGAATTCGTGGTTCTCCGCCCGGTCCCAAATGGAACTGGCAGGCGGCAGGATGACCAGATCCATCGGCGTGCGGTAGGATACCACCGGCATCCGCCCCAGGCGGTTTTCCGTTTCCTCCAGATCCGCGAGGAACCGGCTGCCCGGCCGCATCTGGCGGGCTCCCTCCGAGAAATAGAGATGGGCGGCAGTCGTTCCGTGATGGGGGGAGGAAATCGTGAAGAACGTTTCGCATCGTTCCGCGCCGCCGAGATTCTGGAGGTAATATCTGCCGACCAACCCGCCCATGCTGAAACCGACCAGCGAAAAACGGGTATCCGGACCGAACTCGCGGTCGATGTCCTTTTTGAGGTGTTCCGCGAGATAGTCCAGACCTCCCCGCCCGTCCTGATGCTTCAGCTTCGGCACAAAGCATTCCATTCCCTGCTTTTCCAACCTCCTGCGGAGATGCTTGTAGGCGGTGCCGGTCTCGAAAATCCCGTGCACCAGCACCACCTTGGGAGGCGGAGGCGGGGGGATTGCCGCAACTTTCGCCGGAGGGCAACAGGAACCGCAGGCGAACGCTCCCGCCAGCAGCGGCCAGAATTTCTTTTTCATTGCATGAAAAGTTCCGGGTCAGCCGGGTGGCCATCCGAGTGCCCGGCCCGCGATCAAATGCACGTGCAGGTGCGGGACGGTTTCCCCTCCGTCCGGGCCATTGTTGATTGCCAGCCGGAAACCGGATTCCGCGACTCCGAGGGCGCGCGCGATTTCGCCGGCGGCCAGTAGCAGATGGCCGAGCACTTCCTTGTCGCCGTCCTCCGCTTCCGCCACTCTCGGGATGGGTTTGCGCGGAACGATCACCACATGCACGGGGGCCTGGGGGGCGATGTCCCGGAACGCCAGGCACAAGTCATCCTCATATAAAATGTCCGCCGGGATTTCCCGGTCGCGGATTTTCTCGAACAACGTTTTCGCTGCCATAGGTTTTCAGACTGCCACCGCCCCCGCGTCCCCGCAAGCGTGGTAATGAGATGGAAAGGCGGCACTGGTCCTTCTTTTACAATCTGCGCCAGGCGTGGCCGTCCTGCTTGAGGAGGTCGTCCGCTTCCTTCGGTCCCCAGGAGCCGGCGACGAATTCCGCCATGGGAGGCGGGTTCCCGGATTCGTGCCAGGCGTGCTCGATGTGGTCGATGAAGAGCCAGGCTTCCTCCACTTCGTCCCTCCGGGCGAAGAGGGTGGCGTCTCCGGCGATGGCGTCGAGGAGCAGGCGTTCGTATGCCTCCGGGCTGCCTTTGCCGAAGCTGGTGGAGTAATGGAAATCCATTTTCACAGGTTCCAGGCGGAGGCTGGTGCCGGGAATTTTGGAGACCATGCGGAGGGAAATGCCTTCGTCCGGCTGGATGCGGATGACGAGGACGTTTCCTCCGGGGAGGCCGCCGGAAAGGGTGCTGAAGAGAACCCCGGGGGCTTCCTTGAAATGAATGGAAATCTCCGTGGATTTCTTCGGCAGGCGCTTGCCCATGCGGATGTAGAACGGGACTCCGCTCCAGCGCCAGGTATCGATCAGCAGCCGGACGGCGACGTAGGCTTCCGTTTGGGAATCGGCGGGGACGCGGTCTTCCTCGCGGTAGCCGGGGACGGGATTTCCGTCCACGTGGCCGGCGATGTACTGGGCGCGGACCACGTTCGCCGCCACTTTTTCGGGAGTGTCCCATTGGCGGAGGGAGCGGATGATTTTCACCTTCTCGTCGCGCACGCCATCGGCGGAGAGATCGGTGGGCGGCTCCATGGCCACGAGACTGAGAAGCTGGAGGAGGTGGTTCTGCACCATGTCGCGGAGGGCGCCGGACTTGTCGTAGT
>CAZVSA010000191.1:0-8436 GCA_964629955.1 uncultured Luteolibacter sp. | reverse complement strand
CTTGGCAGGGTGAGCACGGGCATCCTGCCAAGGCTCTCAGGACTTCCGCTTTTTCCTGGGGGGAAGCGGGTAATTGACCTTGGCGCTTCCACTCCCGCCTTTTGGCCTCTCCCCTTCCTCGCCGGGCTCCTCCGCAACCATCAGGCGCGCTTGCGGGGCCGCCAAACCCACCCATTCTCCGATCTTCCGCAAAAAACCGGCCGTGGCCTCGTCATTCAAAGCGGAACTCGCCATGTAGCGGATTACCGCGGCCAGGTCGGCGGGAAGTTCCGCGCGGAGGCGCTCGGTTTCGGCGTCCCCATCCGCGAAGATTTCCGGTTGATACGCCTCCGGGATTCTGTCCCTCGCCGCTGCCAGCAACAATTTCCGGCGGGCCGGGGCATCGCATCTCCGGCAGATCGTTTCCAGGCTTTCCAGTGTCGGCTCCACTTCCCCGCTGCAGAATCTTCCGATCGTCGAGGGTGATACATTCACTTCCTTGGCCAGTGCGGAGCGGTTCCCGCCATAGTGGCTCGCGACCATTTCGCTCAATGCCATTCCGAAGTGTTTCATGGGTGGATGATGGGAATGATCCGCATGGATGACAAATTTTCTTGCGGGTTTTGCGCAAAGAGCAAATTATTCCGTTATGTGCAATCAGGCCGCAACACGGATCGCAAGCGACGGCGTTTGCCCTGAGGCCCGGCTTGCCGTTCTCGAATGCGAGCTGGAAGCGGTGAAATGGCTCATTTCCCGGGCCGGCGACATGAACCGCATCGTCGCGGCTTCCCAGAGAATCCAGGAGCTTGAGCACGAGATCGATGCGCTCAAAACCGGCAAATCCTGAAATCCCCGATCTCAAGCGCATCCCGGGGAGGATCTGTTAGGGTGGTTGGTTTTTGCAATCGGGGAAGACGGCAGGCTTGGGCCGGAAGCGGAATCTTCCGTGTCTTCACTTTCCCTAAAGGTTTCCCGTGCCACGATGGCGGGCGTGAACCATCTCTCCATCCGCGTGCTCACCGGGGCGTTGTGCGCTTGCGCGCTCGTTTCCTCGTGCGTCCGGCCGCCTGGGGCGGAGCGGGCGTCCTCGGTGGTTCTCCCCGCATCCTGGCGGAATGCCGCGGATTTTCCCGCCGCCGCGCCCGACCGGGATCTTGTCTCGTGGTGGACGGCTTTCGGCGATCCGCGGATGTCGCGATTGATCGGGGAGGCGCTGGAGGGCAACCGCGATCTCGCGGCGGCGATGGCCCGGGTACGGCAGGCGCGGGCGCAGCGGGACGCGCAGAGAGCCTCGCTTTTCCCCTCGCTGGGCTACGATGCTTCCCGTAGTTCCCGGGGGACCTGGATCGATGGCGGCGGCGATTCCTTCGGCACATCCTACTCGGCGGGGCTGAGCGCCTCGTGGGAAGCGGATTTTTTTGGCAGGAACCGTGACGCGGTGTTCGCTTCCGCGGCGGATGCCGAAGCGGCGGCGGAAAACCTCCATTCCGCCCGGGCGGCGCTGGCATCGGAAGTCGCCCTCGCCTACCTCACCCTGCGGACGTCCCAGGAACGGCTGCACATCGTGAAGCGCAGCCTGACCTCGCGCGAAGAGACCACACAAATCGCCTCGTGGCGCGCGCAGGCCGGGGAAATCGATCAACTGGAGCTTCGCCAGGCGGAATCGAGCCTGGAGAGCGCCCGTTCGTCGCTGGCTTCCCTGGAGCAAAGCATCGGGCAAACCCGCAACCGGCTGGCGCTGCTTTGCGGACGGACCCCCGGCGATCTGGACATTGAATCCGGAGCGATTCCCTCGCCCGCCCGCCGTCTGTCCATCGGCATCCCCGCCGATACGATCCGCCAGCGTCCCGACGTGAGGGCGGCCGGATACCACTGGGTGGCTGCTGTCGCCCGCACCAGATCGGCGGAGGCCGAGCGCCTGCCGAGCCTGCGGCTTTCCGGTTCGCTCGGCGTGGACACGTTGAAAAGCTCCAGGATTTTCAACCCCGAGTCCGCGGCCGTGGGGCTCATCGCGGGGATTTCCGGCCCCATCTTCGACGCGGGCCGCATCCGGGCGGTGATCGCGGCCCAGGGAGCGGCGGAAGAGCAGGCCCTGCTCGGTTACGAATCGACCATCCTCACCGCGCTGTCGGAGGTGGAGGATGCCCTCATCGCCTGCCGTCGGACGGAGGAGCGCCTCGCTTCGCTGGAAAAAGCCTCCGCCGCCGCAAAGGACGCCTCGCGCCTGGCGGGCCACAAATACCGCGCCGGGGTGATCGACCTGACCACCGTTCTCGATGCCCCGCGCAACGATCTCGCGCTGGAGGAAAGCCTCGCCTCCGTGAAAGCCGACCGCGCGGCCGCCCATATCCAGCTCTACAAAGCCCTCGGCGGAGGCTGGTGATTTTCACTCCCCGCTCTCCGCTCTTCTCTCTCCGCTCTTCTCTTCATGAAACCATCCGATTCCCAAGACCTCGCCGCAGTCGTCCGGCGCGGAGCATCCCGGCCGGTCCGCAAGTGGATCCTGATCGCGCTGGCGGCGGCTCTCTGCGCCGGCGGCGTTTATTACTATTTTTCCCGTAGCTCGGACGGTCCGGGAGGGCCGGAATTCGTCGCCAGTCCGCTGTCCCGCGGCCAAATTTCCATTGAAATCACCGCCACCGGCAGCCTCGCCCCCACCAACCAGGTCACCGTCGGCAGCGAACTTTCCGGCACCGTCGTCGAGGTTTACGTGGATACCAACGACACGGTGGTGAAAGACCAGCCGCTCGCGAAGCTCGACACCATCAAGCTCGAACAACAGACAGAGCGGACCCGCGCCGGCCTCCTCGCCGTGAAGGCGCGCGTTTCCCAGGCCGAGGCGACCCTGCTCGAAGCCCAGGCATCCTACGAGCGGTTTCAGGAACTGCACCGCCTGAGCGACGGCCAGGCTCCTTCAAAGGCGGACATGGTCGGAGCCCTGGCCTCCGTCGAGCGGGCCAAAGCGGACCTTGAGAGCGCGAATGCCGCGGTGGCCGAGGCGGAGGCGAACGTGAAGGCCAACGAACGCGATCTGGAAAAGGCGGTCATCCTCTCGCCCGTCGATGGCACGGTGCTGCTGCGCCAGATGGAGGTGGGCCAGACGGTGGCCGCCTCGTTCACCGCGCCGGAGCTTTTCGTCATCGCGGAGGATTTGCGGAAGATGGAACTCGTCGTCTCGGTGGTGGAGGCCGACATCGGGCGGGTGGAAAAGGGGCAGGCGGTGGAATTCACCGTCTATGCCTGGCCGAAGCGCGTTTACTCGGCCACGGTGAAAAAGGTGTTCTTCGGCTCCACCCTCACGAACAACGTGGTCACTTACAACGCCGTGCTGGAAGTGGACAACGACGACCTGAGCCTGCGGCCCGGCATGACCGCCACCGCCGATATTTTCATCGAGCGCAAGAGCGACATCCTCCGGGTGCCGAACGCCGCGCTGCGTTTCGATCCCTCCGCGGCGGCCAGGCTCGGTCAGCAGGAGGGCGAGAAGCGCACGCTGGTTCAGGCTCTTTCTCCCGGCGGCGGGCGTCGCCGGGGAGGCTGGGGCGGTGGTTCTCCCCCCGCATCCGATTCGCCGGAGCGGGGCTCGAGCATCTGGGTTCTTCAGGGCGGCCAGCCCGTTGAGATCGCCGTGACCACCGGCATCACCGACGGGAGCCACACCGAAATCACCGGCGGCGACCTCACCGAAGGCATGGAAATCATCGTCAGCGCCAGGCCGCCTACGAAATCATGAGCAGGGACGCCCTCATCGAATTGCGCGGCCTTACGAAAACCTACGGTCGCGGTGACGCCGAATTCCAGGCGCTGTGCGGCGTGGACATGGACATCGCCCGCGGTGAGTTCGTGGCGGTGATGGGGCCCAGCGGCTCGGGGAAATCGACGCTGATGAACCTGTTGGGCTGTCTCGATACACCGACCACCGGCAGCTACCGGTTCCAGGGAATCGCCGTGGAAACCCTGAACAAGGACCAGCGCTCCCTGCTCCGCCGCCATGCGCTCGGATTCATTTTCCAAGGGTTCAATCTGCTCGCCCGCACCTCCGCTCTGGAAAACGTGGAACTGCCCCTCCTCTACCGCGGTTACTCGCGCCGGCAGCGCCACGACATGGCCCGCAACGCGCTGGCCAGCGTCGGCCTGCCGGACAAGGAGCGCAACACGCCCGCCGAACTCTCGGGAGGCCAGCAGCAGCGCGTCGCCATCGCCCGCGCCATCGTCACCAACCCCGGCACGCTCTTCGCCGACGAGCCGACCGGCAACCTCGATTCCAAAACCACCCTCGAAATCATGAACCTGCTCTGCCGGCTCAACGATGACCTCGGCATTTCCATCATCATGGTCACGCACGAGGACGAGGTCGCCCGCTACGCCAAGCGCATCGTCCACGTGCGCGACGGCCTCATCGAATCGGACGTGGTCAACACACGGAAACCCGGCTGAATCATGTTCTGGAACGCCTTCATCATCGCCTTGCGCGAAATCCGCCGGAACCTCACCCGGGCCTTCCTCACCGTGCTCGGCGTGGTCATCGGAGTGGCCGCGGTGGTCACCATGGTCACCCTCGGCCGCGGCGCCACCGAGCAGGTGAAAGCGCAGATTTCCAATCTGGGAAGCAATCTCCTGGTCGTCCGCCCGGGCCAGGGATGGTGGTCCGGAGGATCGCCGCAGTTCAGCATGAAAGATGTGGAAATGGTCCGGGAACAAATCCCCGGCATCCGCGCGGTCGCGCCGCTGACGACCACCGCCGTGCAGGCCATTTCCGATGAAGAAGCCCGCTCCACCGACATCCAGGGCACCACCCCGGAGTATTTTACCATCGCCAACTGGACCATCGCGGAAGGGCGTTTCTTCGACGACGAGGAAGTGACCGAAGGGGCCACCGTCGCCGTGATCGGCGAGACGATCCGCAAGGAACTCTTCAAGGGGCGGGATCCGATTGGTGAGAAAATCCGCCTGCTCAACACCGCCGTCGAAGTCATCGGCGTGACCTCCGTGAAAGGGCAGGGAGGCTGGGGCGACGACCTCGACGACAACATCATCGTCCCCGTCACCATGTTGCAGCGCAGGCTCAACGCCCAGGCTTCCCATCAAAACATCAACCAGATCATGATCTCCTGCATCGACGGTTATCCCGGCGAGGCGGTGGTCGCGGACATCACCTCCCTGATGCGGGAGCGCAGAAGCCTGAGCCGCAATGAACAAAACAACTTTTCCGTGACCGACACCCGCCAGATCGCGGATGCCGTGAGTTCCAGCACGAAGGTGATGACCTCGCTGCTGGGCGCGGTGGCCGGAGTGAGCCTGCTGGTCGGCGGCATCGGCATCATGAACATCATGCTCGTTTCCGTCACCGAGCGCACACGGGAGATCGGCATCCGCATGGCCATCGGCGCCCGGGCCCGGGAAGTCATGCTCCAGTTTCTCGTGGAAGCCGTCACGCTTTCCTGTGTCGGCGGCCTCTTCGGCATTGCCATCGCCTATGCCCTTTGCACCAGCCTCGCCAAGGTCGTGGGCGCTCCTTTCCTCTTCGATCCGAAGATCAATTTCATCGCCTTCATCTTTTCCGCCGCCATCGGCATCCTCTTCGGCTTCATGCCCGCCCGCCGCGCCGCCAGGCTCGATCCCATCGAAGCGTTGAGGCATGAATGAGAGTTATGGGTTATTTGTTATTGGTTATTCGTGTGAATTATCGAAACCGCTCCATTTCCATGAATCCAATAACAAATAACCCATAACCAATAACCTTTCCCCTCCATGCGCCTTCTGATCATCGAAGACGATCCGCTGTTGCTCCACAGCCTTTCCGAAGGGCTGAGGGAGGAGCAGTATGCGGTCGATGGCGCGGCGGACGGCAATGAAGGGCTCTCCAAGGCGTTGTCCACCGACTACGACGCCATCGTGCTCGACGGCATGCTGCCGGGCATCGACGGCTGGGAACTCCTGCGCCGGCTGCGATTGGAAAAAAGCATGCCCGTGCTGATGCTCACCGCCCGCGACGCCGTGCCCGACCGCATCCGCGGCCTCGATGCCGGGGCGGATGATTATCTGGTCAAGCCTTTCGATTTCGAGGAACTGCTCGCCCGCCTGCGCGCGCTCATCCGCCGCAGCCTGGGGCAGGGATCGAGTCTTCTGGAAATCGACGGCATCGTGATCGACACCGCCGCCCGCATTGTCCGGCGGGAGAATGGAATGATCCCCCTCACCCCGCGGGAGTATGGGCTGGTCGAATACCTCGCACTCCACCGCGGCAGCGTGGTGAGCCGCACGGAACTCTACGAGCATCTCTTCGACGAAAACGACGACACGCTTTCCAATCTTCTCGACGTCCACGTTTCCAATGTCCGCAAGAAACTGGGGCCATCCTTCATCTCCACCCGCCGCGGCCACGGCTATTGCATCGAATGACGCGCCTTTTCCAATCCGTGCGCTGGCGCCTGCTGCTCTGGTATGCGCTGATTCTGTTAGGGCTCATCACCGGCCTGTGCCTGCTGGCTTATCGCCTGGCGGCGAATGAACGCATCCAGCGGATCGACCGCGAGATCGGTTCCGCCGAGCGGGCTTTTTTCCGCAGTCTTTTTTCCGGCCAGCCCGGCAGGCACGGCGGAGAACCGCCAGGCTCCGACGAAATCCGCGAACGCCTCCGCCACCCGGGCGACGTTTCCGCCTTCCCCCTGGAACTCCACGGTCTTTTTGAAAACGAGCGCCGAGGCACCTACCTCGCTTATTGGGACAGCGACGGCTCGCCTCTTTTCGTTTCCGCCAACGCTCCCGCGGACCTGCAACGGCCCGATGCTCCCAGGGACGGTTCCCGCATCATGCTCGACCGCGGCACCCGGCGGGAAAGCCACCGCAAACATCCCTCAGGCATGACTTCGATCTCCGGCCGTTACATTTCCGCCGAGCAGGCGGATCTGACCCGTTTCGGCGTGCTGCTCGGCCTGGGCGGCGGCGCTCTTTGGCTTGCCGGTCTCGCCGGTGGATGGTGGCTCGCCGGGCGGGCTCTGAAGCCCATCGACACCATCGGCCGCACCGCCTCGCGCATCGCCGCGGGAAACCTCGACGAGCGGATCAACATCGCGGGCACCGACAACGAACTCGACCGCCTCGGCCATGTCCTGAACGAAACCTTCGACCGCCTCGCCACGGCCGTCGAACGGCAGAAACGTTTCACCGCGGATGCCTCGCACGAACTCCGCACGCCCGTGACGATCATTCTTTCCGAAACCCAGCGCGCCTTGAAACGCGAGCGCGAGCCGGAGCAATACCGCGTCATTCTCGCAAACTGCCACAGCGCCGCCCGGCGCATGCGCTCGCTGGTGGAATCCCTGCTGGTGCTCGCCCGCCAGGACATCCCGGTGTCGGGCTCCGATTCCATTCCCTGCGACCTCGCCGAAATCGCGGGCGGCGTGGCCGATTTGCTCCAGCCGCTGGCGGACGAACACTCGATCCCCATCGAGAGGGATCTCGCCCCCGCTTCCGTCACCGGAGATCCCCACTCGCTGGCGATGGTCGTGCAGAACCTGCTCGCGAACGCGCTGGAGCATCCGCCCGCAGGCAGCCGGGTTCGGTTGGCGGTATTTTCGTTGCCTCAGGGAGCAGTGCTGGAAGTTTCCGACAACGGGCCGGGCATCGCCGGAGAACACCTGCCGCGGCTTTTCGACCGGTTCTACCGCGCCGATTCCGCACGCGGCCAGGCGAGCGGACGCACCGGCCTTGGCCTGGCGATCGCGAAGACGATCGTGGACAACCACGGGGGAAAAATCGAAGTGGAGAGCAAGCTTGGCAAGGGAAGCACGTTCCGGGTGGTTTTCCCGGGGTGAGCCTATCCGGAATGACCGGCATCCACTTTTTTCTTTTCCGGCTCCGCCCTGCCAGATGCGTGGAATTTCGCGTGCCGGGCGGGAATTCCCCTGCTTGAATCCCGGCCATGACACCGCGCGTTAAAACCGTAGCGTCCATTACGGTCGGGAAATTTTTTGAAACCCATGCGGAAGCTCTCGGGCTCACGCTCTATGGGGAGACCGTGGGTTTCGACCGCCCCATCGGCGAGCCGGCGATCAACCGCCCGGGCCTCGCGCTGGCCGGTTTTTTCTCCTACTTCGCGCGCAAGCGGGTCCAGGTCCTCGGAAATTCCGAACTTTCCTATCTGAAAAAACTTCCGGAGAACATGAAGGTGGAGCGTTTCCGCCAGATGTGCGACCGCGACATCCCCTGCATCGTCGTCGCCCGCGGGGCCACCCTCGGCGCCGATCTGATGATCGTGGCCCGCGAGCATTCCATCCCGGTGTTCGGCACCTCCCAGGTGACCATGAAATTCCTGAATGCCGCGACTCTCCGCTTGGAACACGAGTTCGCCCCCACCATCACCCTCCACGGCTGCATGGTCGACATGCGCGGCATCGGCGTGCTCATCGTCGGCAAGAGCGGATCCGGAAAATCCGAAACGGCGATCGGTCTGCT
>CAZVSA010000190.1:0-8463 GCA_964629955.1 uncultured Luteolibacter sp. | reverse complement strand
GCCTGGGCGCCGACGGTGGAGTCTCCGATTTCGCCGTCGAGTTCCTGCTTGGTGACGAGGGCGGCGACGGAATCGAGAACGATCACGTCGATGGCGTTGGAGCGGACGAGGGCTTCGCAGATCTGGAGGGCTTCCTCGCCGGAGGAGGGCTGGGAGACGAGGAGGTCGTCGAGGTTGACGCCGAGTTTTCTCGCGTATTGGGGGTCGAGAGCGTGTTCCACGTCGATGAAGGCGGCGAGTCCGCCTTTTTTCTGAGCCTGGGCGATGACGGTGAGGGTGAGGGTGGTTTTGCCGGAGGATTCGGGGCCGAAGACTTCGACAATCCGGCCGCGCGCGAATCCGCCGACGCCGAGGGCTCTGTCGATGAGGAGGTTGCCGGTGGGGATGACGTCGACATCGACGCGGTGGCCGTCGCCCATGCGCATGATCGCGGCTTCGCCGAATTCTTTCTGGATGCCGGAAATGGCCAGATCGAGGTTGCGTTTGCGGGTTTCGTTGAGCTTGTCGCTGGCGGATTCTTCGGAGGTTTGTTTGGCGGCCATAATGTGTGCGGCGAGGTGTGGCGCAAAAGGGGGCGGAGAGCAAGAAAGATGTTCGCTCGAACAAAAAAGAGAGAATCGTGCGGTGAAAATGCGGTTGGCTTGTCCGGGGTTCCCGCGTATGGGTTGCGGGAAGTGTTCCGGTTCCGGCGATGGATTCTGTTTCTGCTCTGCTGGCTGCCGCTGGCGGTTCCCCGCGCGGCGGAGCCTCCGCAGTGGCTGGCGGACACCGGCTCCCCGCCGCCACAGGGGGTGAACGACCGGGCCGGGCTTTTTTCACGGGATCCCGCGGCTTTGCAGGGGATCACGGAAATGATCGCGCGGCTGAAGGCGGATCATGATTTCCAGCTCTATCTGGTGGTGGATTCGGTGTTGATTTCCGGGAGGGCGCCGATGATGGCGGCCCGGATGCAGGAGGCGTGGCTGCCGGATGGGGATGGGTTGGTGGTTGTTTACGAGGTGGATACCCGCTCGCTGGGCATCGGGAGGGGCATCGGGGAGGGGGTGGATGCGTCGCCCGGCGGGAAGGTGCCGTCCTACGAAATGGTGGATCTGCTTTCCGGTTTGCACAGGGGGCTGGATTTCAGCCAGGAGGCGGATGTTTTCGTGAAATCCCTGATGATGGGGCTGGGGGAGGCTTTGAACGGTTATTTCGAGCGCCGGAATGCTCCATCCTCTCCGGGGAGATCGCTCCGCGTCGGATTGATCACCGTGGGGACTCTCTCGATTCTCGCTTTGGCGGGGCTGGGGGTGGGGTGGGTGTTGCAGCGTTCCACGACGGAAGGCTCGCGGAGGTTTCTTTTTCCGGAGGTGGACCTGCCGGAGCGGCTGGAGGCTCCATCCGGGGGGGGGAGCGTCACTTCGCGCCGTTTCGATCAGGGCGGGGGGAACGGCAATCCGTGAGCCGGGCGCGGTGAAATCGCCGCAAATGCCTTGCCGGTGCCGGAGCAGCGCCACAAGGTGCGCGGCCAATTTATGGAAACGTGGCAAGCATTCGTCCTGGGGGTGATCGAAGGGATCACCGAGTATCTGCCGGTCAGCTCGACGGGCCACCTGATCGTGGCCCAGCGGTTGATGGGCATCGGAATCGAAACCCCGGCGGACAAGGCGGCGGCGGATTGTTTCGCGATCTGCATCCAGGGGGGGGCGATTCTCGCGGTGCTGGGCCTCTATTACCCGCGCGTGTTGCAGATGATCCGGGGTGTTCTGGGGCGGGATGCGGAGGGGTTGAAGCTGGCCGTGGCGATCCTCGCGGGGTTCCTTCCCGCGGCGGTGCTGGGTTTGCTCTTCAACGACATGATCGAGGAAAAGCTGTTCAACATGTGGGCGATCATTTTCGCCTGGATCGTCGGGGGCATGGGCATTCTCGCGACCGTTTGGTGGAGGCGGAAAAATCCGCCGTCCGGAGGGGGGAAAGATCTGTTGGAGCTTACGTGGAAGCTCGCCCTGCTGATCGGCCTCCTGCAATGCGTCGCCATGTGGCCGGGAACGAGCCGCAGCCTGATGACGATCGTCGGCGGATTGCTCGTGGGGCTTTCGGTCAAGGCCGCGGTGGAGTATTCGTTTCTGCTCGGGGTGCTCACGCTTACGGCGGCCACCGCCAAGAAAGCGGTTTGGAAAGTGGAGGGGCTCGATCCCGCATACGATGTGTGGCTCGGCGGATCGAAACTGATGTGGGATTCTTACGGCCCTCTTTCCCTTTCCGTCGGCATCGTGGCCGCGGCCATTTCCGCGGCATTGGCGGTGAAGTGGCTGGTCACGTATTTGCAGAGCCACGGGCTGGGGATTTTCGGCTGGTATCGCATCGCGCTCGGCGTGGTCATCGGTGCCCTGGTGCTGGGGGGGATTTTCGATTCGGGTCTTCCGAAGGATCCCGGCGCTTCCGTTCTGATTGCGGATTGACGGCACCCGCCGGCAGCACCACAACATGCCGTTATGAAAGCTCCTTACGTGGCGGGATTGGTTGTTCTCGCCGTCGCGATCACGCTCGCGGTCGAAGAAACCAGAATCGCCTCACTGCGCGCCAGGTTGTCGGCGGCGGAAAGCGGTGACGCCGCGGCCGCGCACGCCACGAAAACCCCGGAAACCCAGGCATCTGTTGCCGGTGCGGATGATGCGGGGGCCTCCCGCCCCACGAAGGTGCAGGAGCGCCCCGCCGGGGCGGACAAAGCCCCGGAGGAAGAAACGGATGCCGGGAGTTTCCAGAAATCCGTGCGGAAAATGTGGGAAAATCCGGCAGGGAAAGCCATGTTGAACCAAGGCGCGAAAGTCGCCGTCGCGATGATGTATGGGGATTTTCTCGACTCCCTCGATCTCAGCGGGGAGGAAGCGGAGTATTTCCGCGATCTGCTGGGCAGGGAAATCGCGGACCAGCAGGAAATCGGCATCAAGATCATGTCCGCCACCCCGGAGGAACGGATGGAACTGGTGGAGGAACTGGAGCGGAGAAAGACGGAAAACGAGGAAGCCGTCCGGGCGTTTCTCAATGACGACGAGGATCACAAACGTTTTCTCGACTACAAGGAACGCCTGCCCGAGCGGCAGCAGCTCGATGGATTGCGCACCGCGATGGCGGGCAGGGAAGCCGCCATGGACGGGGAAACGGAAGCCCGGCTGGTCAATGCGATGCACCGCGCCAGAACCCAATCGGGAGCCAGGGATCTTTCCGGCGCGGAGGGCATGGAGGCGCTCGTCGGGGGAAACATGGCGGGCGATTTCGAGAAAAGCTGGGCCGCCCAGCAGAACATGCTGCGCTTGGAGGTGGGGGAATTTCTCAGCGCGGAACAACAGGAAGCGTTTTTCGAGCATCAGGAGCAAATGAAGGAATTCAGCCTCATGGGCATCAGGATGGCGGAAAAAATGATGGCCCCCGCCGGGGACGGCGAATAGTTCCGGAATCCGGTGCCGCCACCGGGTGGAAAAGAGATTGTGGCGGGAAATCTAACAGGAAGGACGATCCAGCCAGCTCCGCCAGGCTTCCCATGAAATTTCATCGAGGTGCGATGCATGGTGCAAGGTGCCTTGCAGGCCGCACGATTCGCGGGACACCTCCACCACCCGCATGCCCGCGGCGAGCGCCGCCCGGCAGCCATGCGGGCTGTCTTCGACCGCAAGGCAACATTCCGGCGGCACGCCAAGACGACGGCTGGCCAGCAAATAGACCTCGGGGGAGGGCTTGCCGGAGGGGACTTCATCGCCCGCGGCCCTGACCGGGAAGTAGGCGGCGAGGCCGGAGCTTTCCAGGCAAAGCCCGATCTCCTCCCGATCGCTCGAACTCGCCAGCCCGATCAGGATGCCCCGGCCAAGCAACTTCTCCAGCAATTCCCGCACACCGGGCAGCGGGACGGGGGGGGAAGCGCGGAGAGCTTTCTTCCACAACGCCCGCCAGTCCTTCCGGAAAACCTCCGGATCGAAGTTCCCGCCTGCTTTTTTCCGAAGAAAATCTTCGACGGTTTCATTCGCGGTGCCGATGAGATGATCGAAATACTCTTCGTGCAAAAGCTCTCCGCCCTGTGCCGCGAAGGCCCGGCGGTAGGCGTCGAAATACACCGGTTCGGTATCGAAGAGCGTGCCGTCCATGTCGAAGATCACGGCGCATCTTTCCGCCTGTTTCGCCATCGCCGGCTGTCCGGCGAGCGCTTCGCGAAAAACGCTTGGCCGCTGTCCCGTGGCGGCGAGGAAAAAACGGCTCAGCTCGTGGGCCGATCCGAAATTCATCCGCTCCGCGATCTTTGGCAGCGACAGCGCGGGATCGGCCAGCAGGATCTTGAGATGAGCGAGGCGCACGCGCTGGATTTCCTGCTTCGGCCCGTGGCCCAGGCATAAGCTGAAACGGGCCTTGATGGTTGTAAGCGATAGTTTGCTCCGCTCGGAGAGTTCCGACACTTTCAGCGAATCGTGAGGCGCGGCGAGGCGGATGTGCCGGATGAGATCGCGGATCTCCGGATCGGGAATGGCCAGTGTATCGGTGGACTCCCGGGGAGTCACCGGCCCGGGCGGCACCTCGATCCTTCCCGCGGGTGGCGGAGCCTCGCCGTTCATCTGCCGCCACAAGACTTCCGCCGCCATCCGGCCGATTTCGCGGGCGGGATAGGAGATCGTGCTCAACGCCGGAAAGCTGGCGAAGCAATACGCCGGATCGTCGCCGAAAGCGATCACCGCCAGGTCCGCCGGCACGCGCAGGCCGAGCCGGTCGGCGGCGCGCAGAGCGACCGCGCCCAGGGCATCATCCGCGACGAAAAGGCCGCAGGACTCCGGCAGCGTGGCGAGATAGGCCATGACTTCCGTCTCGACTTCCCGCCATGCCTGCGGCTTCCACAACGGCCGGCCTTTCAGGTAGTGGACGCGGGGCTCCCGGGAGTAATCGGCGAGCCTGTTCCTGAATCCGGCGAGTCGTTCGCGGGAGTAACGCCTCAGGCCGGGAGCGAACTGGGTTTCGCGGTAGAAAGTCTCACCCCGCGCCAGGAAGGCGAAATGCGGCACGGCGCATTCGATGAGATGCTCCGCCGCCAGCGTGCCGATCCGGGCATTGTCCGGCACCACGCGGGGAAACCCTAGATCGGGGCCTTCGGTGCTCGTCAGCACCACCGCCACGCCCCGGGCACGGAAGCATTCGAGTTCCTCCTCCGTCGCGCGGAAAAGGATCACCCCGTCCCCGAACCAGTCCTCATCGATCCTGACCGCTTCCATCTCGCCGAAGGAATCGTTCTCGGTGGCGAGCCTCCACGGCTCGTGGCCGCGGATGAAATCCACCACCCCGGCCAGTATCCACGGCCCGTAGGATGACCAGACGGGATGGCGGATGCCGACGGTGCGCGGAGATCTGAACTGCGTCGTCATGAACGCCCGCATTCATTTCTTCATGGGAACCCGGGTGCAAGCCGCTACCTGCGATCCGGCGATTCCGCACCCGTTTCCGGCGAAAATGCACCTACTCGGGGAATTCATCCAGCCCTCATGCTTCGATGTCTCCGGGAAAAATCCGGCATCCAACTCCTGTCCATGATTATGAAATCCCAATCCTCAAAACTCCGCGGACTCATCGCCGCACTCGCCGCTTCCACCGCTTTCGCCACCCTCTCCGGTGCCGCCACACTTACGCTGAACGGCAGCACCTTTACCAGCGGCAGCGGCGATTCCATCACCGCCGCCTGGACCGACGTGACAAATGCGCGCGATTGGCTCGGCATCTATCCGGCCGGTGCCACCCCCGGCAATCCATCCACCGCGTGGTTCTATTTCAACGGCAATCAATCGGCGCCGGCGGCGGCCATATCCTCCGGCTCCCTCACCCTCCCGGGCCGCTTCGCCGATCCGCTCGATAACCGCGCGCTCGGTACATGGACCGCCCATATCCTTGAGGACGACGGCTACACCAGTCTGTCGTCGTTCGATTTCACTGTCGTGCCCGCGGCTGGCATCACCGTTTCCACCGATCAGTCAATATACCAGCCAGACGACACGATCACCGTCACCTGGGGCGGCAACATCGGAGCCACTCCGCAGGACTGGATTGGTATCTATCGCCTTGGCGAGATCCCCGGCCCCTCGGACACACCCGGCACCAGCCTTTCCACCGCGTGGACAAACATCCCCGCCGACGCCGTTGGCGATATCGACTTCGATGGGTTGGAGCCCGGCACCTACGATGTCTATCTGTTCGGTTACAGTGGCTACCATCAGCTCGCCCAAACCTCTTTCCAGGTGGTGCCGGAGCCTTCGTCCGTAGCCCTGCTCGGTTTCTCCGCCCTCGCGGCACTCCGCCGCCGGAGGAAATGAGATGGCCGGCCGCAAGCGCTCCAAAACCTGAAACGAAAAACCCCGTGAACCGTCACCACGCCGGTGCGGGCGTCACTTCGGAAAGATGGCAGGGCGAATCGCCTTGTCGCCTGGCGGAAGGTCTTTTCCGGCGAAATCCACCCCGCAACCGGCGATTTCCCCCCCTTCGCCGCCGGTTGCTCCTCCCGTAGGATCCCCGTCAATGATGAAAACTCTCATCCCGCTTCTCCCGCTCGCCTGCGCCACCTTTCTGCACGGCCAGACCCTGGAACTCGACAAAGACACCTACGCTCCCGGCGAACCCATCGTCGCCACCTGGAGCGGAGGGCCGGGCATTGCGACCGATTGGATCGGCCTCTACCGCATCACCCAGACGCCGGGACCGGCCGGCAGTGGCGGCACTCCCTCCATCGATTGGTTCTACGTCAACGGAACCAAAACCGCCACCACCGGGTTTGATGCCGGTTCCGTCATTTTCAACCTGTCCGGCAGCGGTGAATACTTCGCCGCCTTCTTCACCAGCGACGGCTACACCGAAGTCGCCCCCCGTGTCTTCTTCACCGTCACGGATACCGACATCTCCTCTTTTCAGGCGACCTCCCGGTTCACCGACGGCCAAACGCCCGTCACCCTCACCTGGACCATCGTGGAAGACGGCCCCCCCGTCGAATTCCTCTACATCTTTGACGGGGTCGATTTCTTCGATGTTCTCGATCTCGAATCGCTCGAAGTCACCCCCACCGCCAACACGACCTACACCCTCGACCTCAACAATGGTTACAAACAAGCGGTCCTGACCGTCATGGTCGAACAGGAAAACACCGAAAACTTCTCCATCGACCAACCCGACTACTTTTCCGGAGAACCGATCCACGTCTCCTGGTCCGGTGCCGCCGGAGGCTCCACGGACTGGATCGGCATCTACCGCTTCGGAGACATCCCCGGTCCCGCCAGCGACCTCGCCACCCGGCGCTCCGTCCTGTGGAGTCACGCCCCCGGCGAAGAAGACGACTTCACCTTCCACCCCAATCTCCCTCCCGGAGAATATTTCATCTGCCGCTTCCTCAATGATGGATACGACATCGAATACGGCCCCATCCGCTTCTCCATCGTCCCCTTCCGGATCACCGCGATGCAGATGACGGATGACGACATCACCCTCACCTGGACCAGCCGGTCGAGCGACTTCGCCTACGATATCATGGAGTCCATCGACCTCGAAATTTGGGACTACACGGAAGACGCCTTCAGCCTTCTTCCTGCGGAAGGAGATGCCCGCGAGACCAGCTTCACCTTCCCCCGCCCTGTGGATGGAGAACCGGCCCGCTTCTACCGCGTGCTCCGCATCGACTGACTTCCCCCCCGCCGCAGGACCGCGGCGTTTTTCCCCTTCATTCCAACATCCTCTTCTCCGGAACGCCTTCCCCATGAACCGCGCCCAATTCCTTCGCCTCTCCGCCCTCGCCCCGCTCGGTTTCGCCGCCCGCGGCCTCGCGCTGCCGCCGGACTACACCGGCATTCCCACAGGCATCCGGCCCTACCTCCAGACACCCCGGCCCGATTCCATGTGGGTCTCCTGGTGGTCCGACAACGCCCCCTCCGGCCAGATCGAATGGGGAATTTCCGCCGACGATCTCTCCAACACCCTCGCCGCAACCACCGACCCCATCGCCGCCGGCTACCACTACCACATCGGCCGCATCACCGGCCTCCAGCCCTCCACCTATTACTACTACAAAGTCCGTAACGGCACCGCGGAATCCGATGTCTTCCGCTTCCGCACGCCTCCGCCCGCCGGAACCAAAACCGGCCGCCTGCGCGTGCTCGTCATGGGCGACAACCAGCTCATCAACGAAGACCGCTACGAAAAACTCATCGCCTGCTGCAAAGCCAAAATCGAGACCGACTTCGGCGCGCCGATCGAGGAAGTCGTCGACGTCATTCTCATGCCCGGCGACCAGGTCGATGTCGGCACCCTCAACCACTACCGCCACCTCCATTTCAAACAATGCGGCCTGATCTCGCCGAACATCCCCATCATGACCACGGTAGGCAACCACGAGACCTATCAGGACGAGAATCTCGACCTCTACCTCCGCCTCTTCCGCTACGACGACATCGACTACGCCGGCCTCCCCGGCCCGCA
>CAZVSA010000189.1:0-8485 GCA_964629955.1 uncultured Luteolibacter sp. | reverse complement strand
TAAACGATGTGCCCGAACACCTGTTAACGATGTGACCGGTCTGTACACGCCGGGCACGCCGTGACTCTCCCTCCGCAGCGGGTGGGGCTGTATTTGGCGCAGAAAGCGGAAGGGCCGGGATGGATGCCATACCCATCGGGAAAAAGTGGGACGGCCCGGCGGTCCGTCCCTACCAGCAAGCGCACCGTCTGCTATTATTCTTCCGGGATCACCCCATCGCCTTCTCCATCAGCGTGTTCATCCGGCGGACCATGTCCCGCGCGTCTTCAAGCAACCCCGCGGAAATCAGCGAATGATCGAGCAACTGTAGCGCCACGAGCTTCGCCAGCTCCGGGTTGGAGTCCTTCGTCTCCGACAGTTTTTTCACAAGCTCATGACGCGGGTTGATCTCGATCTCCACCTTCACCTCGTCCTGGAAATTTTCATCCATCGCCTTCATCATCTGGCGCATCTGGGGGCTCATCCCGTCCTGCGGCACCAGCGCGATCACAGGGCTTCCCACCAGGCGCTTGCCGCTCGAAACCGCGGTCACCCGGTCCCCGAATTCCTCCTTCAGGAAAGAACAAAGTTCCGCGGTCTTCTCTTCGGACAACGCCTCCCCCTCCGTCTCGGTCTCTTCCAGATCCACCCCTCCGTGACGGATCGATACCAGCTTTTTGCCATCGAACTCACCGAGATGCTC
Organism: uncultured Luteolibacter sp.; assembly: GCA_964629955.1. Lineage (GTDB taxonomy): Bacteria > Verrucomicrobiota > Verrucomicrobiia > Verrucomicrobiales > Akkermansiaceae > Luteolibacter. Next base: position 7,803 of record CAZVSA010000189.1, on the reverse strand, counting down.
CACCACATACTCGTCCACCGCATCGGTGAAATAAACCACCTCCAGCCCGCGCGCCTTGAACGCCTCGATGTACGGGCTGCTCTCCACCTGCTCGCGGGTTCCTCCCACGAGATAGTAAATCGACTCCTGCCCCTCCTTCATCCGCGCGGCGTAGTCCGCGAGTCCACAGACAGCGCCCGCCTCCGTCATCGAGGACTCGAAACGGAGCAGCTTCGCCAGCGCGTCCTTGTTCGCGAAATCGGTGACGATCCCTTCTTTGAAAAACCGGTCGAACTTCTTGTAAAATCCACGGTATTTCTCCGGGTCCGCCTCCGCTTCCTTCTCGAACATCCTCACCACCCGCTTGCTGATCACCGCGCCCAGCTTCCTCACCAGCGCGCTGTCCTGCATCGATTCCCGTGAAATGTTCAACGGAAGATCCGCGCTGTCCACCACCCCCTTCATGAAGCGCATCCACTCGGGAAGCAGCCCCTTCGGGCTCGGATCGATCAACACCTTCCGGCTGTAGAGCGCCACCCCGGCATCCACCTTGCCGAATCCCATTCTCTCCGGGTTCTCGGAGGGGGCGAACACCAGCGCGTTGATCGCGATCGGCGCGTCCGCGCTGAAATGAAGCCGGTACGCGGGCTCGTCGAACGCCTTGCAGGCGAACTGATAGAACGCCTTGTATTGCTCCTCGTTGATCTCCGATTTGTTCTTCAGCCAAAGGGCCTCCACCTCGTTGATCCGCTTCCCGTTGAGGAGAATCGGAAAGCCCACGAAATTGCTGTAGGTTTCCACCAGATGCTTGATCCGGTATTCCTCCGCGTATTCCGCATGCTCCTCCTTCAGATGCATCACGATCTTCACGCCGCGCTCCAGGCCGGGTGAATCCTCGATCTCATAACCACTCCTCCCGTCGCTTTTCCACACCAGCTCCTCCGCGTCCGCACGCCGGCTCCGCGAGTGCACCTCCACCTCTCCCGCCACCATGAAGGCCGAGTAGAACCCCACCCCGAACTGGCCGATCATGCTGCCCGGCGCGCCTCCGCCTTCCTCCACCGACTTCAAAAACGCCTTGGTTCCGGAATGGGCGATGGTGCCCAGATTTTCCGCCAGCTCCTCCCGCGTCATTCCGATCCCGTGATCGGAGATTGTCAGGGTTTTCGCCTCCTTGTCCGTGGTGATGTGGATCTCCAGCGGCAGCGCCGGTTGGTGGACATCCTTTTCCGTCGCCTCGATGTGGCGCAGCTTTTCCATCGAATCCGAGGCATTCGAAATCAGCTCCCGCAGGAAGATCTCCTTGTCGGTATAAAGGGAATGGACCACCAGATCGAGCAATTGCTGGATCTCGGCCTGGAACTGGTGCTTCTCAATCGTGGTATCGCTCATGGGGATCAAAAAAGTTGACGGGCGGGACCATAGCCATCCCGCCGCCGCTGTCAAAACCCACCGACTCTCCCCTTTCCAACCGGGATTCCTCCTTTAGAATGAATACTTTGGCATCTTGTTCCGTCCCATCAGCAGAACCGAACTTCCCTAACCGAAAGCCATGGATACGCCAGAACCATCCACCACCATCCCGCAGTCCGTCTCCGCCGCAAGGCGAATCAACGACAGATGGATCGTCCGCGGACGCCTGCGGGACAGCGCCAACGCCTACCTGAAATATCTGGAAGCCACCGATCCGGAGCGCCTCCGGCGTTCCTGCGAGCTCGCCATGGAAATGGTCCACATGCACGAAGCCGGGCAGGATCCGAAGCCCTTGTTCTACGCGGGGCTTTTCGGCCTGGCCACGCCGGAGGAAGCCCGCTGTTTTCTCCACTCTCATTTCCTCACCCACTCGGTTTGGTCCAGAAGCCACGGCATGCCCGACCCTATGGGAAATCTCGCCATCCGGTTCCGCAAACTCGCCCGATCCGTCGCGCGGAAACTCTCGGACGCCAAGCCTCACCTCCTCGCCTGCACGATCCACATCGGTTGAAACGGGTGTCTCAAGGAATCCACAGCGGTCCCAGAAAATCGAGATACCACGCCCACAGCTTCCACCCGCCGAAGGCCCAGGCCCCCGCACCCATCGCCAGAAACGGACCGAACGGCAATTGTTTCCCGAAGCCGATCCGCCCGATCACCGCCGCGAAAATCGCGAAAATCGATGCCGCGAAGAGGGAAAACAACACGCCGCTCCATCCGAAGAAAGCCCCGATGGTTCCCAGCAGGTGGACATCCCCCATGCCCATGGCCTCGCGCGGGATCACCGCCGAAGTGGCGGTCCCGCCCAGCGATTTCATCTCCTCCAGGCGATGCACCGTTCCATCCGGTAACTCGATCTCCAGCTCCCGCACCACCAGACAACCGCTCCCCGACGGATTCCCATCCACCCGGATTTCCCCGCACTCCACGAGCAGACGATCCGTCTTCCGGGAGAAAATATCCCACCACGGGATCTCCTCCCCGCCGATCACGAAATGCATGGGATCATGCTCTCCCCCCGACTCGCGGAGATGCCACTCCACCGGCTTTTCAAACTGAAGTTTCTTCCTCCCGAACGCCATCTTCCCCAGTTCCACCACCCCCCACAGGCCGAAAAACCCCGCCACCCAGCCGATCGCCGAAGACTTCACCCCATCCAGCCATCCTCCGGCCTCCCCCGCCATCACCGGAAGCTGCGGCCACACCGCGCAGGCCACCAGCCCCGCAGCCGACCCTGCCCAGGTCATCGACGTCGGGATGATCAGGTGTTCCGCGTCGATGAAAGTGATCGACACCAGCAAAGCCGCCAGAATCCACAAAAACAGCACGACCTCCGGCACGAACAGCCACCAGATCGCCGTGAAAAGAACCGCCGTCAGCAGCTCCACGGCGAAATACCGGAAAGGAATCGGCGCCCGGCACTCCGCGCACTTCCCCCGCAGCCACAACCAGCTCGCCAGCGGGAAATTCAGCCACATCGGGATCGGTTTTTTGCACAGCGGGCAGAACGACCGCTTCGGATCGTTCACCGAAAGCCCCAGCGGCACCCGGTAGATGACCACGTTCAAAAACGACCCGATGCACGCCCCGATCAGAAACGCGGGAACCAGCCAAACCCAATGAGCGAAATCAGGGAACATGAAAGCAGCGCCATTCAACCGTTCCCGCCCCCCCTGCCAAGCTTCAAAAGGCCCCCATGCATCGTCCTTCGCCCGTCCGCGCGCCGCATGGCACAACCCGGGCGGAAAAAAGCGCCGCCCGGTGCTCCGGACGGCGCGTGAACCTTCGGGGCCCGGAGCGCTTTACTCCTCTTCGTCATCGCCGCCGCCTTCGGCGGCTTTCACGGCCTGCTCCCTCATCGACTTGAGCTGCGGGGCAACCTCGCCGTCGGGAGCCACTTCGAGCGCCTCGTCGATCGCGGTCACCGCTTCGTCGTGCTTGCCCTCGCGAAGCAGGATGATGCCCTTGATGCCGAGCACCTTTTGCAGCGTGGAACCTTCCAGGCCGCTCTCCTTCGCGGTTTTTTCCACCAGGGCGATGCCGGCTTCGGAATCACCCGCCTGCATCAGCTTGCCGAGTTCCTGCTCGAAGGCGGCATACTTGCCCTTGTCCTCGATCTGCTTCACGAAGCCCGTCTCATCCTCCGGATCGGCGGCTTTGATCTGGTCCACGACTTCGCCGTAGAAGGAAGCCACGGCGGCTTCGCCGAGTTCCATGGCCTCCAGAGCGGAAATCAGGGCCTTGGCCTTCTCGACGCCCTCCGTTTTTTCCGCCTTGGCGAATGCCTCGTCACGGGTCGTCTTCCTGCCGCGCAGCTCGTCGAGATGCCCGACATAATTCTCCGGCCCTCCGGCCTGATAGCCGGTCCGGGCGAAGGGCTTGCCGGAGGCGTCCGCCAGCAAAATCGTCGGGAAACCCTCGATGCCGTACTTCTGCTGGAGGTCGTCGTTCTGTTTCGCAATCTCGTCGGTGATGCCCGCCTTTTCCTTATCGTTCGGGAAATCGATCTCCACCAGGACGAACTTGTCCTTCACGCCGTCCTTGAACTCGTCGTGCTTGAAGACTTCGTCCTTGAGCCTGATGCACCAGCCGCACCAGTCCGAGCCGGTGAAGTCGATGAGGAGGTCTTTTTTCTCCTCGGCCGCTTGTTTGGTGGCGGCGTCGAAGTTGCTGGTCCAGCCTTCGCCGCCCGCGAAGACGGAGCCGAGACCGAGGGTGGCGGCACAGGCGGCCGCGAACAGGTGCTTGGTTTTCATAGGTGAATGGGACGCTGTCGTCCCGTCCGGGTAAAGTCGCTCTCCCCGCGCGTCCGTCGATCCGTTTTTTCAGAAATCCCCGCTTTCTTCCCACCACCCGCATCAACCGGGGAGCGCACGCGCCCTCGCGTGCTGTTTCCGGCGCCCCCGCCGGAAACGGGCGGACATGGCGGGGAGGTTTCCGAATGCGGGACGGCTTGGCCATACCAGCCGCCGGAGCGCGAGGGCGCACTCCGGAACACGCGAGGGCGCGTGTGCTCCCCGAATCCAAGAAGTGGCGACCGGTGATCGCCACCACGCCGCGTGTGATCCCCAATCCAAACAGGCCCTAAAACTCCCCCTTGAACGAGCACCGTGCCGTCGGCGTCTCGAAGATCACGATTTCCGCCAATCCGGGAAGATCTCCCTCCAGCTTTCTCCAGAACCACGCGGCCATCCGCTCGATCGTCGGGCTTTCCAACCCCTCGATGTCATTCAGATATCCGTGGTCCAGGTCTTCCAGCAACGGCCTCATTGCATCGGAAATCCTCTTGTGGTCGTACACCCAGCCGATTTTCTCGTCCACCTCCCCCTCGATCGAAATCTCCACCTTGAAACTGTGCCCGTGCATGCGCCGGCATTTGTGATCCTCCGGCAAACTCGGCAGAGTATGCGCCGCTTCAAACCTGAACTCCTTTGTCAACCGGGCTCTCATTCGCGCCAGAGCCAAGCACCCTCCCCCGCTCCCGGCAAGCCTCCACCCCGGTTCCGGCGAAAGGACCCGCTCCCCCGGCGCGTTTTACCCCTTTCGGGATGTTTCTTCGTCTTCTCATCTTCATCGGGTTTTTCTCCCTCCCTCTCCAGGCGGACGACTTCGCCCGCACCGCCACTCCGCTGCTGTCGAAATACTGCTTCGAGTGCCACGGCGAGGAAACCCAGAAAGGCGGCATCGAGGTCCACCACCTTTCCTCCACCGATGCGGCGCTGCGCCACCACCGTTTTCTCAAATCCATCGCGGAAGCCGTCGAATTCGGCGACATGCCGCCCGAAGACAAAGGCCCCCTTCCCAGCGACGAAGAACGCGCCGCCCTCGTCCGGGAAATCGAAAGCATCCTGAAACAGCTCGAAACCGGCGACTTCCCCCGCAATCCCGGCCGCCCCACCGTCCGCCGCCTCAACCGCAACGAATACAACAACACCGTCCGCGACCTCTTCGGCATCGACTTCCAGGCGGGAGCGGATTTCCCCGCCGACGGCGCGGGAGGGGAGGGCTTCGACAACGTGGGCGACGCCCTTTTCCTGCAACCGGCGCTAATGGAGAAATACCTCGCCTCCTCCAGGCGCGTCATCGAACGACTCTACGAAAATCCCCGCCAGCTCGACCGTATCCTGGTCGCAAAGCCCACCGACAAACTCCCTCCGCCGGAAGCCGCCCGCAACGTCCTGCTCACCCACGCCTCCCTTGCCTTCCGCCGCCGCGTCACCGGGGAAGATCTGCAACCCCTCCTCGCCGCCTTTGAAAAAGGCCTTTCCGATGGAAAATCCTACGAAGACGCCCTGCGCGTTCCCCTCCAGTCCCTTCTCGTCCATCCATCCTTCCTCTTCCGCATCGAAGCCGACCATCCGGAAAAAACCGAATGGCGCATCGACGACTTCGAGCTCGCCACCCGCCTTTCCTATTTCCTCTGGGCATCCATGCCCGACCGCCAGCTTCTCAAACTCGCCGACGAAGGCAAACTCTCCGATCCCGCCACGCTGCGCTCCGAAACCCTGCGCATGCTCGCCGACAAACGCTCCGAAACCCTCGCCCGCCACTTCGCGGGGCAATGGCTCGGTTTCGAGGACCTGCGCGAAGTCGCCCAGCCCGACACCAACCGCTTCCCCGCCTTCACCCAATCGCTTCGTGTCGCCATGTACCGCGAATCGGTGGAGTTTTTCCATCACCTCGTCACCGCCAACCGCCCCGTCACCGAACTCATCCACTCCGACTACACCTTCGCCAATGCCGAACTCGCCCGCCACTACGGCATCCCCGGCGTCACCGGCGATCGCATGGAAAAAGTCCGGCTCACCGATCCGCACCGCGGCGGCATCGTCGGCCAGGCATCCGTCCTCACGATCACTTCCCAGCCCCTGCGCACCAGCCCGGTGAAACGCGGCACCTGGATTCTCAGCACGCTGCTCGGCACGCCCCCGCCCCCTCCCCCGCCCGATGCCGGAGTCCTCCCCGGAGACGACAAATCCACCGAAGGTCTCAGCCTGCGGGAACAGCTCGCCGCCCACAGCACCAGAGCATCCTGCGCCGGCTGCCACGCGAAAATCGACCCTCTCGGCTTCGGACTCGAAAACTTCGACGCCATCGGCCGTTGGCGCGACACCGACGCCAACGGCAAGCCCGTGGACTCCCTCGCCACCCTTGGCGATGGCACCACCTTCTCCTCCCCGAAGGAACTGAAGGAACTCCTCCTCTCCTCCGGCGATCTGTTCCCGCGCAACATCTCCCGCAAGATGCTCGCCTACTCCCTCGGCAGGCCTCTCGAATATTACGACGAACCCGTCGTCACCGATCTCGTCACCAAGCTCCGCGCCGACGACATGAAAATGCACGCCCTCATCCTGGCCATCGTGGAGTCCCATCCCTTCCAGCACCGCAGCGCGAAACGGTGAGAACCCGTTTCAAGCCGACGCTCTTCGGATCAAGACATCGCCTGGTCCGGATCGGTGATAGCCCACCGGCAAATCACGGCTTTTCTTCCGGCCTTCCGATCACCGCCTTCAGCAGATCGATCATCGCCTGCGCCGCCTGTTTTCCCGTTTCCAAAACCTCGTGATGATCCAGCGCCGAGGACGAAATCCCCGCAGCCCAGTTGGTGAGACAGGAAAACCCCGCCACGCGCAGCCCCAGCGCCCGCGCCTGGATCGCTTCCAGCACCGTGCTCATCCCCACCGCATCCGCGCCCAGCGTGCGCAGCATGCGGATCTCCGCGGGGGTTTCGTAATGCGGCCCGCGCAACCCCGCATACACGCCTTCGTGCAACGGCATCTCCAGTGCCAGCGCGGCCTCCTGGAATTCCGCCCGCCACTTCGCGTCGTAGGCCTCCGTCAGATCCACGAAATCCGCTCCCCCCAGCGGCGACGCCGACGTGAGATTCAGATGATCGGACAACATCATCCACGTCCCCGGGTGAAACTGCCGGTTCAAGGTCCCCGCCGCATTGGTGAGAATCACGGATTTCACCCCTTGCTCCGCCATCCAGCGGACCCCGCCCGCCACCACCTCCGGCGCGTGGCCTTCGTAAAGATGGACCCGCCCTTTCATCAACATCACCGGGCTCCCCGCAAGCTCCCCCCGGATGAAACGCCCGTCGTGACCGGGCACCGATGACTTCGGCAATCCCGCCTCGATGAACGGAACTTCCTCATCCACCCGCACCATTTCCGCCAACAATCCCAACCCTGATCCGAGAACGATTCCTGTCATTCTCCGGAAACTACAGGATTCCTCCCCGCCCTGCGAGCCGGATTGTTCCCGGATGGAAATTCCCGGAGGCTGTTTGGGATTCAGGGAGCACACGCTCCCGCACCGTGGTGGCGATCATTGGTCGCCACCTCTCTT
>CAZVSA010000188.1:0-8513 GCA_964629955.1 uncultured Luteolibacter sp. | reverse complement strand
CGACCCAGGCGGAATACCATTTGGCTTCCACCGCCTGGGTCGATGGAAAGTGTTTTGAAGCCGATCCTTCCTCCGCGAAGGAGGCGTATTCCATCGTCATTCCTCCGCCCAATGTCACGGGCATCCTGCATCTCGGCCATGTTCTGAACAACACGCTTCAGGACATTCTGGCCCGCCGCGCGCGGCAGGAGGGCAGGGAGGTGCTCTGGCTGCCGGGCACCGACCATGCGGGGATCGCCACGCAGGCGAAGGTGGAGCGGGAGCTGCGCGAGAAGGAAGGCGTGGGCCGCCGGGATCTGGGCCGGGAGGCTTTTCTGGAGCGGGTGTGGGATTTCAAGAACCGCCACGGAGACATCATCATCCGCCAGTTGAAGAGGCTGGGATGTTCGTGTGATTGGTCGCGCGAGCGTTTCACGATGGACGGGGACTACACCCGCTGGGTGAGCCATGTGTTCGTGGAGCTTTTCAGAAAAGGCATGATCTACCGCGGCAAGCGGATGGTGAACTGGTGCCCGGTTTCGTTGACGGCGTTGTCGGACGAAGAGGTGATTATGACCCCGCAGCGCTCGAAGCTGTATTTCATGAAATACGAACTCGCGGATGCTCCGGGAGAGTTTCTTGAGATTTCGACAACGCGCCCGGAAACGCTGATGGGGGACGTGGCGGTGGCGGTGAATCCGAAGGACCCGAGATATGCCAAATATATCGGACGCCGTGTGCGGAGGCCTTTCCCGGAGGCGGAGATTCCGATCATCGCGGATGAGCACGTGGACATCGAGTTCGGGACGGGGGCGCTGAAGATCACCCCCGCGCATGACAAGGCGGACTTCGACATCGGCATGCGGCACGGGTTGGAGATCATCGATGTGCTTCATCCCGATGGCCGGATCAACTGCCCCGGATGCCCGGATCTGGACGGGCTCGACCGCTTCGCCGCGAGGAAGAAGGCGGGCGAGAAGCTGGACGGGATGGGCTTGCTGCTGAAGGTGGAGGAATACGACAACAACGTCGGGTTCTCCGAGCGCGCCGGGGTGCCGGTCGAGCCGCGCATTTCGATGCAGTGGTTCCTCAGGTATCCCTGCGTGGATGAGGCGGCCGCGGCGGTGGCGGACGGGAACATCCGTTTCCGTCCCGAGCGGTGGGCGAAAACCTATGCCCACTGGATGGAAAATTTGCAGGATTGGTGCATCAGCCGCCAGCTTTGGTGGGGGCACCGGATTCCGGTTTGGTACCGGAAGGAAAAGCTGGAGGAGCTGAAGGGCGCGGAATCGCTGGATATGGCAAACCTCGCTTCCGGGGACATTCATGTGGGAATCGAAGCTCCGCCGGACGAGGAGAACTGGACCCGTGACGAGGACGTGATGGACACGTGGTTTTCCTCATGGCTGTGGCCGTTTGCGACGATGTCCAACGTCGGCGAACAAAGCGCGACGCTCAAAAAATTCCATCCTACCACGGATCTGGTAACCGGCCCGGATATCATTTTCTTCTGGGTGGCCCGGATGATCATGGCGGGTTTCGAGTTCACCGGGGAACTGCCGTTCAAGAATGTGTATTTCACCGCGATCATCCGGGATTTGCAGGGGCGCAAGATGAGCAAATCCCTGGGCAACTCGCCGGACCCGATCGATCTGATGGAGAAATACGGCGCGGACGGCCTGCGCTTCGGTTTGATGCGGATCGCTCCCGTGGGCAGCGATGTGAGGTTCGACGAGAGTTCCATCGAGGAAGGGCGGAACTTCGCCAACAAGCTCTACAATGCATGCAGGCTGAGGCAGATGGGGGGCGATGCTTTCCAGGAGCTGGAGAATTTTGAAGGGTTGCCTTGTTATCATCTCAATGTGATGGCGAAGCTGGACGAGCTGGCTTCCGATCTGGTGCGGGCGTATGCGGAGTATCGCTTCGGGGAGATCGCGCACAGATTGTATGAGTTTTTGTGGAGCGATTTCTGCGACAAGTTCCTGGAAGCGGTGAAACTCGATCTGCGTGACACGGCCACTCCCGAAGCGCGGAGAATGGCTCTGGGAACGTTTGATGCGGTGATGAGCCGTTATCTGCAATATCTCCACCCTTACATGCCGCATGTGACCGAAGAACTCTCTGCCCGGATGGGGTATGGGGAAGCGGGGGATTTTCTCATGCAAAAGGAACTGCCCGATTCCGCCCTGCTGGAGAACGTGCCGCCCGGCAGGATCGAAGAAGCGAAAGCCGTCGCGGCGGACGTGTACGAATCCGCGGGACGCATGCGGAATCTCAAGGCGGAATACAAAGTGGGTTCGCGCAAAGACGTGCGTTTCGTCGTCCGGGGAGCGCCGGAGTGGCTTGCGCGGGAATCGCAGGTTCTCGCTTTGTTGGCAGGGGCGCGGGAAATCGCGCTCGATGCCGCTTACGACGCGCCGAAGGGAACTCCCGCGGCGGTTGCACCGGTCGGTGAAATTTACATGCCATTGGAAGGGTTGATCGATGTGGACGCGGAAAAGAGCCGTTTGACGAAGGAAATCGAGCGTGTGCGGCTGGAGGTGAGGAAGTCGGAAGGGAAACTTGGCAATTCCAGCTTCGTGGATCGCGCCCCTCCTGAAGTCGTGGAACAGGAAAAGAACCGGCGGGACGAATGGCGGGGGAAGCTCCGGCAGTTGGAGGAGATGCTTCAGGCATTGGCATGACGGGCTTGTCAGGAACCGATCCTTGGCTAGCTTCCCGCAGTTTCCAGAGCATCTCCGCCGAAAAAATCCATTTATGCCCAGCCTCAACACGATTCCAGGAATTGGCAAACAAGCCCGCGAATTGCTGGAAGCCGCGGGCTTTCTGGATGTGGAGACCTTGGCCAGGATTGGTGTGGAGGATCTCTCCAAGGAGCTGAAGCGGGCGAACGAGATTCTGAAGATCACGGATCGGGCTCCATCCGTTTCCAAGCTGGGGCAATGGATCGATTCCGCGAGGGAAATGACGAATCTCAAGGAGGAGCCCGCCGCCCCGGTCCCGGTGGTGATCGGTCCGGTGGATTACGAGGCTACCGAGGAGGTCGTGGAGCTGCTTGCCAGCGCTCCGTTTGCGATTCCCTTGCCCGCCCGCTATCTGATGGAAAAGCAGGTTGGGGTGGGAGAGATCGAGCCCGCGCTGCTTCTGAACCGGTATACCGGCGATCTGGAGGTGAAAGTGGGCGAAGAAGATCCCGCAAGACAGGCCGCGCGCCGTTCCCAATCCTTTCCCCGGGCCAATCCCCAGGTTCCGGCGGCGGACGCTCCTCCCCCGGCTCCGGAGGACGACCGGGTGGCCTTGCTCCGTGCTCCGCTGGAGAAAACCAACCGGGGGAAAAATCCCAAATCCCGATGGTACATCCGTGGGGTGCTCCACTCCCATCCGTTTTCCATCTGGTTCGGCGCATTGGTCACCCTGCTGCTGGCGATCCTCCTGCCGCTGGGCATCGTCTCCGCCGGCTTGTTGCTTTTGTCGGACCAGGTTCCAAAGACTTTCGATTGGGTTCCACGGTGGGTTCTGGCGTTCCCGGTCGCCCTGCCGGTGTTCGGGATTTCCTACTGGATCTGGGGTTCCGGCGCGAAATGCCGGATTTGCGGACAGAAGCTGTTTGTGCCCAAAGCCTGCCTCAAGAACAGCAAGGCGCATCACATTCCCGGGCTGGGCCACATCGTGCCCGTTTCCATGCACATCCTGCTTTTCCGCTGGTTCCGCTGCACGTTCTGTGGCACGGCTGTGAGATTGAAAAAATGAATCCTGCCGGAATCCCTTTCGTTTCCCTGATCACGAGCCGGGCGGCTTTCCTCCCGCTGGTCCTGCCGGTTTTTCTGATGGCGTCTTGTGGGACGCTTGGAAAGCTTGGAACGCTTGGGAAAAAAGGTGGCGACGAAGTTCCCGAGCAGCCCTTCGGACCCACCGGGATTCCTCCGGAGCTGCGTTCCCGCTCGGCGGTGGCGGCTTCCGGGGAGGCGATCATTCCAGGGGGAAACGTGGCTTTCCAGGCCCCGCTGAACATCACCCCCGAAGAGGACATCATTTTCACCGACCCGGACAATCCCATGGCTCCCATTCCGGAACTGGCGACCCTGCTGGCGATGCCGAGCCGCGGCCCGTGGGAGCAGAGCGCCACAATCGCCCGCCAGAGGGCGATCCGGGAGGGAAAACCGTTGTTGATCTGGTTCACGGACAGCGCCCACAGCCCCATGTGCAAGGCGTTGAGCGAGGAGCTTTTCTCCACATCCGCATTCGAGGACTGGGCGGTGGAGAAAGTCATCCGGCTGAGAGTCGATGCGAACACCAGGGTCACCGACCAGAACCTCACGATGGATGAAAAGACGGATCGTGAGATTGAGCTGCGCAATTACGTGCGGGATCTGAAAAAGCGTTACAAGGTCCTCGGGCATCCTTCGGTATTGATGCTCAACCCGGCGGGAGAGGTGATCGGGCGTTATCGCGGATTCAAGCGCGGGCAGGCGGATTATTTCTGGGGCCTCATCAAGCACGGGGAGGCGGTGTCCTCCGTCGCCCACACGAAGTGGAAGGAGGATTTGGAGAAAAAAGGCTACCGGGACTGGCGGGACCCGCAGGGGCGGATCATTTTCGCAAAGCTGGCAAGCTACTCGAACGGAGAGCTGGTGCTGATCGAGCCGGATGGCTCCCGTGCCAGAACGCGGGAGAGCCGCCTTTCCCGGGAGGATCAGGACTGGATCGCCGCCCAGAAGAGGCTGCGGAATCTCGACTGAAGCCCCGATTTTTCCGGACGGGATTCCTGCGGTTGACTCACCGTGGAATCGGCCGGAATACTCCGCTGCCCGAGGGCTCACAGCATCATGGAAAACATCATCATCATCGGCACCGGATGTGCCGGCTACACCGCGGCGATCTACGCCGGTCGCGCGAATCTTTCTCCTCTCATGCTTTCCGGCACCCAGCCGGGCGGCCAGCTCACCACCACCACCGAGGTGGAGAATTTTCCGGGTTTTCCCGAAGGGGTGATGGGGCCGGAGCTGATGATGAAAATGCAGGCTCAGGCGGAGAAATTCGGAGCGCGTGTCTCCTGGGCGAACGTGGAATCCATCACGCGGCGCGATGACGGAACGTTTCAGGTTCACGCCGGATCGGAGACCTACGAATCGAAAACGGTGATCATCGCCACAGGCGCGGCCCCCCGCCACCTGGGGCTTCCCAATGAGAAAGCGCTCATCGGCCATGGGCTCACCTCCTGCGCGACCTGCGATGGCGCGTTTTACCGCGACGTGCCGGTGTGCGTGATCGGAGGAGGGGACAGCGCCTGCGAGGAGGCCGTCTTTTTAACGCGTTTCGCCAGCAAGGTGTATCTGATCCATCGCCGCGAGGAACTCCGCGCGTCGAAAATCATGGCGGACCGGGCCCTGGCGAATCCGAAGATCGAGCCGGTCTGGAACTCCGCCGTGAGCGAATATCTCACCGACGAAAAAGGGGAGATGCGTGCCGTGAAAGTGAAGAATCTCGTGGATGGCTCCGAGGGCGAGCTGGAAGTGGCGTGCGTTTTCGTGGCGATCGGCCATGTGCCCAACAGCGGATTCGCCGGTGATCTGGCGGATTTGGATGAAAACGGTTACATTCTCCAGAACCCCGGCCGGACTTCCACGAAAACCCCCGGACTTTTCGCCGCGGGCGATGTGGCGGACCACTTCTACCGCCAGGCGATCACCGCCGCCGGCCAGGGATGCGCCGCCGCTCTGGAAGCGGAGCGCTATCTCACGGATCAGGAGTGATTTCCGCGGAGAGGCGGAGGGGGGAACTAAAAAAAACAGAAAAAAAGCCTGACATTCGGATTTTTTTCAATATCAAGGAAGCTTAATTAAGTTGTCCCCCTCATCCCGGAAGGTGCAAAAACCAACGGGAAATAAAACCTACCCCTTCATCAGTCCTCCATGATGATTTCCGAGAATACTTGGTGTCCATGTTTGGCTCCGCGAGTTGGAAGCCGTGTGATCGTAGCTTCACCGCTTCAGAAGGGGGAGTCGTAAATTGCAGAAAATAAATCGGTTATGGCTCCTTTTCCCGAAGAAAACATCCAACCCGATCCCATCCGGCCTTGGTTCGAGGCATTGGAATCCATGGGAGAATTCGTGGGAATCCGGTTCGGGCGCGTAGACCCGGAAACCGGTGAAGTGGTGTGGATGTATCTTTCCCATGCGGAATATGATGGGATCGGGGGATTCGCGCACCTGTTGCGCGAGCGGGGGGCTGAAATCGGAGAATTGCCGAAGACCACTCATCCCGGAACCCTGTCATGGTGGCCTTTCGTCCGGTTTTTGCCAACCATGCTGGCGGGGCGCAAGTACCTCCAATGGCGGGAGTTGAAACAAGCGAATGAGCCTCATGTTCCGGGGCAGCCCGCTCCGGCCGTAGCTTTCCATGTGTTTGATGAGACGAAAACAGCCAGGATCCGCCGGGCGAGCCGCCGCGCGGAAGTGACCGTGAACTCCTTTCTCATGAAGTATCTCGACCGCGCGGTTCGGCCGGCATTGGCCGATCCGGCATGCGCGATCCCGTGGATGATCCCGGTCAATCTGAGGGGCCGGGTTGCGCGGCCGGTGGATACCGGCAATCACTCCAGCTACGTGGGAATCCAGGTTTACGCTTCCGAAGGGGCGAAAGAAGTGCAGGGCCGCATCTATCGCGCTTTGGGAAAGCGGGAGCATCTGGCCACCTGGCAGGGATTCGCGGCGACCAGGAGAACCAGCCTGGAAACCAAAAGGCGTCTGATCAGGGCGAGCCGGGCGACTTCGCAGTGGAGTGTGGGCGGTTTTTCAAATTTGGGGGTATGGGATCCGGAAAAACGGATCACCGCTCCGGATTGCCTCGGGGACTGGTTGTTCGCGCCTCCCGTCCTGCGGTTCCAGATGGTCGGGGCGGGGTGCGTGACGTTTCAAGGGAGGCTCACGCTGACGCTGCAAATCCACCCGGAGCTGACAACCTCGGAGGAAGTCGCCATCGAATGGCTCCGGTCGTGGGTTCGGGAAATCGAAGTGGAATCTCCACCCGGCAACGCGCCCCGATGAGGCCGGAGGGCCATCCGTTTCAGTTGATTCATAACAAGTCCGGAGAAATGACATGATGACAAATAGGAAAACAAGAGCGTTTGTGAAAGGCGGAATGGTTCTGGGGCTTGCCGCCGGAAACGTTCTTGCGGTGGGATTCCGGTTGCCCAATCAGGACCCGGAGGCCATAGCACGCGGGAATGCCTTCGCGGCAACCGCGGACAATCCGTCCGCAATCTATTACAATCCGGCGGGAATCACACAACTGGAGGGGCATCATCTCAGCCTTGGAACCTACTTCATATCGACCGGTGTGGATTATCGGTCCAATGCCGGAGAGACCGCCTCGACGGTGTCCGATTTCCAGGCGGTTCCCCAGATTTACTACGTGTTTTCCCCCGCCGATTCGCCTTTGTCCTTCGGCATGGGGGTGTACGCGCCTTATGGCCTGGGGATCGACTATAAATCCGTGACACCGTTTTCGACCCTGGCGCAGGAGGGGGAGATGTTGTATGCGAGTTTCAATCCCGTGGTGGCATATCAGGTATCGCCGGTTCTTTCGGTGGCGGCGGGCCTCACCGTGAATTATTCCGAGGTGGAATTGAAAAGGCATATCGGGCTGAATCCCGGCGACCAGTTCCGTTTTGAAGGCGATGGCATGGCGACCGGTTTCAATCTGGGATTGTTGTGGCAACCGGTGCCGGAGTGGTCGTTCGGCCTCAACTACCGGTCCGCGACCAGGGTGAATTACGAGGGGAAGTCGATCGCGGCGCCATACAGCGGCCAATTGTCCACCGAGGCGGCCGTGGACTTTCCCTATTTCATCGTGGGTGGTGTTTCGTATCGCCCGAATGATTGCTGGAACTTTGAATTCAATCTCGATTGGACCGATTGGGACAGTGTGAACGACACCCGCTTCAAGGGGACGTTCGGCGGGGACCAGACCTTCGCTTTCCGCTATCAGTCGGGTTTCATGTACAACTTCGGAGTCACGCGTGAACTTGAGGGGGGATACTACCTCAGCGCCGGTTATATCTATAGCGAGAACAACGTCCCGAACCGGACGTTCAGCCCCCTGAATCCTGATTCGAACCTTCATTTGGGAAGTGTGGGCTTCGGTCGCCGGGGAGAGCGTTTCAGTTGGTCCTGCGGGTATCACTTCGCTTACAACGGAGGTCATGTGGTGTCCGGAAACCAAGCCGCTTCTCTCCTGGGGGAAACCGCGGACGGGGAATACAGGACACTGAATCATGCGGTGAACCTGGCCGTCCGTTACTCCTTCTGAGCCGCCGCTTCGTCACGAGTCAAGGAGCGTGGGTGGCCCCGCCAAAAGTGTTCCGGAAATGATTCCGGCAGGTAGGGCGTGACTGCCGGGCGCGCCGTGACTGTTTCTCCGCAGCGGGTGGGGCTTCCATCGGTGGGGAAGCGGGAATGGTTGGGGCGTGATCCATGGAAGATCGGGAAAAAGTGGGACGGCCCGGCGGTCCGTCCCTACCGGCAAACCCGCCT
>CAZVSA010000187.1:0-8527 GCA_964629955.1 uncultured Luteolibacter sp. | reverse complement strand
GTTGATCTCGTTGCGGAACGACTTGCCGATCTGCGCGATGCCGAAGGGGAGCTTCACGCGGTTGGAATCGAGGACGTTCTTGTATTGCACGAAGATCGACTGGGCGGTCTCCGGGCGGAGGTAGGCGATGCCTTCTCCGGTGGCACCCATGTTGGTTTTGAACATGAGCTCGAACTGGCGGGGTTCGCTGAGAAGGGAGCCGTTTTCGGGATTGAAGCGGGTGGTGCCGGTGAGCTGCTCGCGGCGTTCCTCGATGACCTCAAGTTCCTTCGGTGATATTTGCTGGTTGGGAATGAATTGGGCGTAGAATTTGCGGGCGGTTTTTTGAGCGCTGCCAATGTCGTTTTCGGATTTCACGAGGACAGCGAATTCGCGTTCGATGCTCCAATTCGTAGCTTCATGTTTGGCTCCGGAAAACCAGACGGCGATGCCGTCCTGAGCGGGCACCTGATCGGCGCGGAGACGGGCTTTCGACAGGAGACACTCGGACATCGGATCGCTGAAACCGCCGACGTGGCCGGAGGAAACGAGGACCTGCTCCATGGTGAGGATGGAGCCGTCCATGCCGAGCACGTCGTCGCGTTCCTGGACGGTTTTGCGCCACCAGTAGTCCTTGAGGTTGCGTTTCAGCTCGGCTCCGAGCGGGCCGTAGTCCCAGAAGCCGTTGAGGCCGCCGTAGAGCTCGCCGGCCTGGAAGATGAATCCGCGGCGCTTGGAGAGCGACACGATCTTTTCCATGCGGGCGGGGTCTGTGACGTCTTTATTGGCCATAAAATTACAGGATGTCTGGGGGTTGGAGGGCGGATGGAAGCAGGCGGGGGGACCGCGGGCAAGACACGATTCGCTCTTGCCGCCCCGCCCTGAAATTCTTCCCATGGGCGGCATGAAGGCCCTGACCGCATGCATCGCCGTTTTCGTGTGCCCGCGGGCGGCGGATGGTTGTGGTGGTGTCTCACCGCAAAGCACGATCCAATGCGATCCCTCTCCTTTTTCCGCCGATGAGTGAATTTCCCGATGGAAGAATCCGTTGTCCGTGGTTGCCGGGGGACCGGGAGCTTTACACGGAGTATCACGATACGGAGTGGGGCGTGCCGTCGCGCGATCCGCGGCATTTGTTCGAGATGATTTGTCTGGAGGGAGCCCAGGCGGGTCTTTCGTGGTGGACGGTTTTGCAGAAACGGGAGAGATACCGGGAGGTTTTCCGGAATTTCGAGCCGGAGAAGGTGGCGCGGATGACGGACGCGCAGCTCGGGAAGCTGGTGCTGGATGCGGGAATCATCCGTCACCGGGGAAAGATTTTGTCCGTGAGGGAGAATGCGAAGGCGTGGCTGCGATTGGACGATCCGGTGGAGTGGATTTGGGGTTTTGTCGATGGTGTGCCGAAGCGGAACGGGTTCCGGAAGCTTTCCGATTTTCCCGCGAAGACGCCGGAATCGGACGCGCTTTCAAAAGCGTTGCGGAAGGCGGGGTTCAATTTCGTGGGGTCCACCACGATGTACGCGTTCATGCAGGCGGTGGGGATGGTGGAGGATCACACGGTGGATTGCTTCCGGAAACAGGAGGTTAGAGTTTAGAGCCAAGAGTTTAGAGTAAGCCGTGGAGTTCGAGCCAGGATTGGCCGGAGTGCCCGGGGGTGTAGAGGCTGGAGGGGTCTTTGGCGATGAGGCTTTCGTGGCCGTCGTGCAGGGCTTGTTTGAAGATGGAACCGGTTTCTTCGTGATGATCCGCCGCGAAGATGGCTCCGGTTTCGAGGGGGGGATGCAGGGGCAGGGTTTCGAGGCGGGTGCGCCGTTCGATGAGTGACAGGCCCGTGAGATCC
Source organism: uncultured Luteolibacter sp. (assembly GCA_964629955.1). Classification (GTDB taxonomy): domain Bacteria; phylum Verrucomicrobiota; class Verrucomicrobiia; order Verrucomicrobiales; family Akkermansiaceae; genus Luteolibacter. The sequence continues at coordinate 6,708 of CAZVSA010000187.1, read as the reverse complement.
TCGCCTTGATGCCAGAGGAGATCGAAGACGATGAAGCGGGTGGCGGGGTGGAGGGGCTGGCTGTCTATCGGCTGGAAAAGATCACGATCCATTTGCGGGTGGATTTTGGTTTTTTTCCCGGATTCGAGGGGGCCGCCGATGAGGATGCCGTCGAGGATGAAATCTCCCGGGAGTTCGCGGGCGGCGGCGGGGATTTCGGGAAAATCGTGATCGAGCGGGCGGAGGTTGCCGGAGAATAGGGCGGTGGATTTCCCGGATTTGTGAAGCTGGGCGCGGATGCCTTTGTAGGCGGGTTCCAGCCAGAGGGGCGGGGGGAAGGGGAATGGGCCGGATCGCTTCAGGGGGGATGCGGGCATGCATTTCACGGGAACGAGGGGACGAATGGCGGCTTCGTCCAGCAGGTGATTGCGTGCGAGGAGGGCGGTTTCGCCGATGTCTCCGGTGAGGGTGTGGGCGTGGCGGATTTTTTCGGGATCCACTTGAAATGCGGCGGCGATGGCTTCTTCGAGGAGATCGCCGGTCAGGCCGATCTGCAGGTCTCCCACGAGGAGTTTGATGATGGTTTCCCCTTCCATGGGATGGAGGGTGGAGAGGCGGGAGGCGAGGAGCTGGATGCGGACGAGCTGGCGTTTTTCGGAGGCGAGTCCGAGAAGGAATTGTTCCAGTCCGGGGAGGTCGAGGGGTTGGGGCTGGAGGGTGATTTCCTGGAGCAGGAGGCGGGCGGTGCGGGAAATGCTGTTTTTTCCCGCGGAAATTTCGCGGTAGCGTTCCTCGCGAATTCCGGGGAGGGCGAGGAGGGCCCGCTCGATGGCGGCCGCGTTGAGGTGAAGCGGCGGGCGGGTGGGGAGGGGTTTTCCGGCGAGCCAGGTGGCGGAGAGGCGGAGATCGTGATCGGGCTCCAGGCTTTTCAGATAATTGGCGATGAAGCCGGATTTCGCGACACGGCTGCTGGTTTCCCCGACGAGGCGGCAGAGATCGCTGAAATCGGCGAGCGCGCAGATGGCCCGGATGTGGCGGGGAATGCCGGAGCCCGCACGGGGGAGGGCTTGTTGCTGGATGGCGAGTTCCATCTGGTCTCCGCCCATGGCGCACCAGGCGTCGATGCGGCGGCCGCGAAGTTCCGCGGCGAATTCCTTTGCGAAGCCATGCACGGTGAGGACGCGTTTGGGGCGGACACGCTGGATGCATTCCAGCAGGCCGGGGTGGTCGGCGTGGTCGGAAAACGGGATCACCTCGTCCACCTGGTAGCGGTGTTTGGCGTCCGGGTCGAGGGCCCAGCCGGTGAGCATGGCGGTGCGTTTGTTTTTCAAGTCCCGGAAAACGCGGGAGCGGAGGGCGGCGGGCGGTGCGATGATGGCGTGGCCGGGCGGGGCGTTTCCGTCGAACACCACGGGCTCGGGGAGTTCGACGCCGGCTTCGCGGCATGCGTGGGTCATTTCCGCCACGCCGGGGTGGAGCAGGGCGGGGATGTCGTGCTCCGCGAGGAGGGCGAGCGCTTCCTGGGATTTTCCGAGAGCGTAGGCGAGCAGTATGGGGATCGCGCCGTCGGCGAAGGCATCGTGAACGAAGCGGAGGACGGCGGATTCCACTTCCATGGGGTTTGGCAGCTCGTATTGGGGAAGGCCGAACGTGGTTTCCAGAACGAGGGTGTCCGCGGCGAGGAAATTGACGGCTTCCGCGGTGCGGCCGCGCCGTGTTTTGAAATCACCGGTGTAGAGCAGGGTCGCGTTGTCCTTGATGCGGGTGACGTGGAGCATTGCGGAGCCGGGGATGTGGCCGGCGGGGAGCATGCGCAGGCGGAAGCCGTTCCGGACGAGCGGCACGTGGAAGGGGAGTGCTTCGATGTTGTCCGCGGAGACATGGAAGCGTTTGCGGAGGAGGATGGCGGTGACTTCCGAGCAAAGAATGGATTCGTGCTTCGCGAAATGATCGGCATGGGCGTGGGAAACGAAGGCGTGCGGCTTCGCGTCCCATGGATCCAGCCACAGGTCGGGTTCCGGCAGGTGCAGCCCTCGTTGGAATCTGACGTCGATCAAACCGGCCCACAGCTAACGGGAGTTCCTCCGGCGCGCCAAGGGAAACCGGATTTCACGCCGATTTCAGTATACCGGCGCGTTGTAGGGATCGCCGTAGCCCTGGTTTTTCTGGCGGGATTGCTGCCATTTGCTCTTGGTCCAGTTGTATCCCTCCTTGGTATCGCGACCCATGCCGATCATGGTGTTGCAGGAGGTCAGGGACAGAATTGCGGCGAACAAGAGGAGCGTCTTCATGGGGACGGCTGTAAACCGGGAATTTAGTTAAGAAAAGCTTAATTTATTCAGGCGGCCGCCACGGCCTGCGACGGGACGCCGCGGCCACGATGCCAAAGCGATCCCTCTCCTTTTCCCGTTCCATGCATGGGCCGGTGGTATGGGAATAAAGGCAATATACGGGGAAAGCATGGTTGCCAGAGATGATTTTTCTGCCATTTAAAGGGCACAATGTTTCAGAGGCTTGCAGCTCATGCGCCGGTCGGGCTTTTCCTGTCTGATGCCAGTGGCGAAGTGATCTATGTGAACACCCGCTGGTGCGGGATGGCGGGGATCTCCGCGGAGGATGCGATGGGGGACGGATGGATCGAAGCCCTGCATCCCGGCGACCGGGAACGGGTGGTCGCCGGATGGAGGAGGGCGGTGGAGACCGGCGGGGACATCCACGAGCAGTTCCGGTTTCTGAAACCGGACGGCAGCGTGACGTGGATGGATGTGAGCGTTTCCCTGATGGATGATCCGCAGACAGGGGGGGCGATTTTCATCGGGAGCTGCACGGATGTGACGGAGCGGAGGAATTGGGAGGCGCGGGTGCGTCTTTACGAGGGGACGTTCGCGATGATGCCGGATTTCGCATGCGTTTTCGGGAAGGATCACCGGTTGGTTTACGCGAACCGCTCGATGTTGGAGCTATGGGGTCTTTCGTGGCAATCGGCGGTGGGGAAAACATGGCTGGAGCTGGGGTACGAACCCTGGCACGCGGAGATGCACACGCGGGAGATGGAAACGGTGATGCGGACGGGAGAGCCGTGGAAGGGGGAGATTCCTTTCACCGGGACGCAGGGGAAAAGGATTTGTGAATACATTTTCGCGCCGATCTTCGCGGGGGATGGTGGGATCGAGGCGGTGTCCGGAATTACCCGGGACGTCACCGAGCGGAAGCAGGCGGAGGACCGGGCGAACTTTTTGAACCGGTTGGCCGGAAAGCTGGCCGCGCTGTACACGGAGGCGGAAATCGTGCGCGTGGCGGTGGAGGCGGTGGGCATGTATCTGGGCTGTCACCGATGTTATTTTATGGAGTGCCTGATGGAGGAGGGCCTGGTGCGGGTGGGGGAGGACTGGGTGCGCGACGGCGGGGCGAGCTTGCAGGGGGAGCACTTGCTGGACGAGTTCGGCGGGGAGGAGTGGCGGGTTCTCTGCGAGGGGGGGGATTTTGTGGTGGCGGATGTGGAGGGGCGCCCGATGCCGGATGGGATGCAGGCGGGATACAGGCGGATGGGGGTGAGATCCCTTGCCGTCCAGCCGTTCAAACGGCAGGGGGAATGGACGGTGGCGCTGGGGGCGGCGGATCGCCTCCCGCGGCGATGGACCCGGGAGGAGATGGAGCTTTTGGAGAATGTGATCGCCCGGGTGTGGCCGCTGGTGGAGCACGCCCGGGCGGAAGCCGCGATGCGGAAGAGCCAGGAGAGATTGTCCCTGGTGGCGAACAATCTCCCGGCGGTGGTGTGCCTGATCGGGAAGAAGCACGCTTTCCGCTATGGCAACGAACGGTGCAGGGAATGGTTCGATTACCCGAAGGGAAAAATCGTGGGGGCCCATCTGCGGGATGCCATCGGCGAGGAGGCTTACCTCCGGGGCCTGCCGTTTTTCGAGAAAGTCCTGGGCGGGCAGCCGGTGAAATTCGAGATGGAGGTGTTCCACAAAACCCTGGGGAAGAGGGAAATGGAGCTGGCCTGCACCCCGGACCGGACGGCGGCTGGCGCGGTGCGCGGATTTTTCGTGCTGGGAACGGACATCACCGAGCGCAAGGAGGAGGAACTGGCGATGAAACGCCGGAACGAGGGCCGCAGGTTGCTGGGAGAAGTGGGCCGGGTGATTTTCACCTCGGACACGCCGGAAATGATGTTGCGGCGCATGTGGGAGACGGTGGGCGGGTATTTGCAGGCGGATGTTTGTGTGGTGGCCACTCCCGGGGAGACGGGGGAGGAGGCGAGGGTGGATTTTTTCCACGGACTGGAAGGGGAAGCCGCGCACGAGCTTGCGGGCATTTACTTCGGCCCGATGGCCGTGCAGGGCGCCAACAGGGCGCACCGGATGGCGAAGGCCTACCGGGTGGCCAGGGCATTGCTGGAGAGGGAGAATGTGCGGGGGTATGCGGGCCGCCTGCTTCTTGCGGGGCAGGAGGTGCTGGGCGTGCTGGTTTTCGCCAGCAGGCAGCGGGGGGTGTTTTCTTCGGGAGAGAGGGAATTCATGGACGCGCTGTCGCAATACGTGACGGCGGCGCATGTGCGGCTGCGGTTGGTGGAGAGCCTCAGGGAGTCGGACCGGCGCAAGGATCAGTTCCTCGCGACATTGGCGCACGAGCTGCGTAATCCGCTGGCACCGATTCTCACCGGGCTGGAGGTGCTGAAGCGCCCGGGCGGGGATCCGGAAATGGTGGAGCATGTGAGCGGAATCATCGGGCGGCAGACGGCGCAGATGATCCATTTGATCAACGATCTGCTGGATTTGTCGCGTGTGAACACGGGGAAAATCGTGCTGAAGAAATCCCGCGCGTCTTATGTGGAAATCCTGCGGAGCGCGATCGAAGCCTCGCAGCCGTTGATCGAAGAGCGGGGGCACGCGCTGGAAACATCGCTGCCCGGAGAAGGGGTGATGGTGGAGGTGGATCCTTCGCGGGTGGCGCAGGTGGTGTCCAATTTGTTGTCGAACGCGGCGAAATACACGCCGGAAGGCGGGGAGATCCGTCTGGAAGCGGGGGCGGACGGGGACAACGCGTGGGTGAAGGTGTGCGACAACGGGCAGGGGATCGAGCCAAGGGAGCAGAAGGCGATTTTCGAGCTGTTCGCACAAGCCTCCAACGGCAGCATGGACGGGCTGGGGATCGGGCTGACGCTGGTGAAGTCGCTTGCCGAGCTGCACGGCGGCTCCGTGAGCGTGGCCAGCAAGGGGAAGGGGGCGGGCAGCGAATTTCATGTGGAATTGCCGGGATGCGTGGTCGCCGTGCCGGAGGAAAAGGCCGTGGCGGAGGAAGCCGCGGCGGTGCCCGCATTTCCCCGGAAGCGGGTTCTGGTGGTGGACGACGGGAAGAGCGCGGCGGACATGCTGGCGTTGTTTTTCCGGATGGAAGGGATGGAGGTGGCCGTGGCCTATGACGGTCTGGAGGGCCTGGAAAAGGCCCGGACATTCCTCCCGGATCTGGTGATGATGGACATGGGGATGCCGGTGATGGACGGATTGGAGGCCGCGCGGCGGATGCGCGGGGAGGGCATCGGCTCGGCATTGGTGGCTCTCAGCGGCTGGGGCCGGGAGGAGGACAAGAGGCGGACCGCGGAGGCGGGGTTCGATCTGCATCTGGTGAAACCCGTCCGCCCGGATGATCTGCGGGCCATCATGGAGAGATACTTCCGCGCCGGGAAGGAAGGGTGACGGTTTCCTCAACCGCAAAAAAAACGCCCGCCTCGCGTGAACGAGACGGGCGGTGCGATGGAAAAAACCGTCCGGTTATTCGCCGAGGCCGAAGCGGACGAACCGGGTAACGGTGAGGGTGTCGCCGAGTTCCTTGCCTTTTTCTTCGAGAAGCTTGGCAACGGTGACGTCGGGATCCTTCACGAAACCTTGCTCAAGGAAGCAGCTTTCGGCGAAGAACTTGCCGATCTGGCCCTTGAGGATGTTTTCGATGATGTTCGCGGGCTTGCCGCTGTCGGCGAGGCGGGCGCGGAAGATTTCCAGCTCGGCATCGACGATTTCCTGCGCGATGTCCTCGCGGGAAAGGCCCTTGGGCGCGGAGGCGGCGATGTGGAGGGTGAGGTCCTTGACCAGCTCCTTGAAGGCGTCGGTTCCTGCGGTTTCGGGCTTGGTGGCACCGACTTCGATGAGCACGCCCACTTTGCCGCCGAGGTGGATGTAGGAGGAAATGACTCCGCCTTCCGCCGCGTCGAAGCGGACGTATTTGCGGAACTGGAGGTTTTCACCAAGCTCGACGACTTTGGCCTTCACGGTGTCGCCGATGTTGTGCTCGCCGTTCGGAGTGGCGGCGGCGGCTTCGAGGTCGGGGGCGTTGGATTCGGCGAGTTTGTCGGCGATGGAGGCGACGAAGGCCTGGAAGCTTTCGTTTTTGGAGACGAAGTCGGTCTCGCAGTTGATTTCGAGCAGGATGCCGGATTTCTGATCGGCGGCGATGCGGGCGGTGATGACGCCTTCCTTGGCGGCGCGGTCGGCCTTGGCACCGGCTTTGGCGATGCCGCGCTCGCGGAGGAGTTTGATGGAGGCTTCGAGGTCGCCGTTGGTTTCGGTGAGGACTTTTTTACAGTCCATCATGCCTGCGTTGGTTTTGTCGCGGAGTTCTTTGACGATGGAGGCGGTGATCATGACAGAAAAATGAGGTCGGGAATGGGATGGAAAAGCGGGCGGCTGGCAGGGATGCCCGACCGCCCGCGGGTGAGGTGATTTAGTTTTT
>CAZVSA010000186.1:0-8589 GCA_964629955.1 uncultured Luteolibacter sp. | reverse complement strand
CCGGAGCGCGAGGGCGCACTCCGGAACACGCGAGGGCGCGTGTGGTCCCCGAATCCAAGAGATGGCGACCGGTGATCGCCACCACAGCGCTTGCGCGCCATCAGGGAACGGCGATCAACTCCGGACTTCCGGTTGCTCTAACATGCCTGCCATGCCGGGAAGCATCAGGATGCCAGTCTCCCGCCGATTGATCGAACCGGAGAAGCAATACCGTGTTGTCGTCCGCCTCCGCGTCTTTCTCCGGCACCACCGCCTCCCCTTCGTAGCGGGCGGAATCCGACAAGCGAACCTCATCGATCTCCCCGGCAAACAAACTCATCGCCGGAACATTCCCGGAAACATCCCCGCCGATCACCAGAGGAAGCTGATTCACACGCCGGTTGCCGCTTCTCGCCGCCTTGCCCACGAGTTTTCCATCCAGATAGAGCCGGGCTTCCCTGCCATCGTAAACCCCCGCGAGGTGATGCCATGTTCCGGTTTCCAGCAGCGCCTCATCCGCCTCCGCCGTCAGATAAGAAGAACCGATGTGAATGATGAACTTGGGTTTCCCCCCATCCACGAACAATCCGTAGTCGGACGACTCCGCCTTGCTGACCAAGCCCGTCCGCTGGTCGAACCTGTCGGCCTTGAACCGGCACTCGACGGTGATCTCATTCGCGATGGGAACGGCATCGGAAGGAACCTCAAGCCACTGCCCGGCGCCATCCAGCCGGATCGCATGATTCTCCGGATTCTCCCCGAGCGCGGAGGCGAGGCTTATGGGAACACGCAGTTCCAGCTTCGGCGCGGCGTATTTTTTGCCTTTCGCAAGATAGCGGCCCTCGAACTCCAGAAACGGCATCTCGAACGACTCGCCGGGAAACTCCCCCCGGTAGGACATTCCGATTTCCAGCGGCTTCTTCTCCCCGGGTTCCAGCCCGAACCGGATTTCCTCCTCCGCGAACCGCCAGCGCGAATCCTTTGAATGAGGCCGGACCGTCACCTCGATGGAGGCGTCCGCGGGGTTCTCCACCTCGAACTCCACGCTCCCGGACCGGCTGCCCGGGTCCAGCGACAGCGGACGGGCCACACGCACCGGAAGCGATTTGATCTTGAGGATCTCCCTCGTCAAAGCGGGCGTGATTTCCCGCACATCCATCGTTTCACCCACGGGGAACGCGGCGAGCGAGATCCGGCCCTTGCGGACTTTCACGAGATCGAAGTGATGTTTGTAGCCCGCCTCCGGAGCGGTTTCGTTCAGATGGCCGCCGGTGGTGGCGAGGGTCATGTATTCGATGCCATCGCGCTTGCCGTGATACTGCATGCGGTGGACGTGCCCGGCGAACACGGCGGAAACATTGCCCGCTTCCACAAGCCGCTGGTGCACCCGGTTCCAGCTATCGCCATACCCTCCTCCCTGCCAGCGCGGGTGGTGCAGGAAAACGAAGACATGGTTGGCGTCCTTCGTTTTTCCCAATGTTTCATCCAGCCATGAAAACTGCTCCTCGCTCATCACCTGGGCTTCCGGCTTGTTGAAGGTTTGCTCGCCGGTTTCCGGATCCCCCTCGTCGGAGTAAAGAACCACGAACCAGCAGTTCTTGTGCTCGAAGGCATACCACAAGGGAGCCATGTGTTCCTCGTAAAGCGATGCGTGCCCCCCTTTCGGAGCCCCCGCCTCCGCAGGCCCCCTCCAATAGACATCGTGATTTCCGGCCACCGGAAACCAGGGAGAGTTGAGGGCATCCATGATGTCCCGGAACTCCTCCGCCTGCTCCAGCCAGGCCGGCCCTTGGTTGTAACCCTCCACGAGATCGCCCACCGTCATGACCAGATCGGGGTCGAGCAGATTGGTGTCCCTCACCGCATCGGCCAGGATTTCCACCCCGGCGACGGGGCCACCCGTCCGGTCGCCGAACACCACGAAGGTGAACTCCTCCTCATCGCTCGCAACCGGCAGGTGCAACCCCCTGGCTCCTTCGCGACTGGTGGAGAAACGCCCTTCGGCGGCCGGTTCGGCATCGTGCTTCTCCCCGTACCGATGGAAATGATGCCGGTGCCCGATGTTCGGATTTACGGGAACCTCTTCGGCGGAAGCCGCAAAAAACGGCACGAAACATAAAAAAAGGCCAAAAGTTTTCATATCGACGAAAGCCGCACCCTCTCCACAGCCCGGAAGGGCGGCAAGCCAAAAGGAACGTCCGCCCAAGGCTACCTCCCAAGGAACTTGGAAGTTTCATCCATCTGCAAGGGAGCGTTGTCAGCGTTCCACACCCAGGCGGGCGAAGCGCTTCGGCTCGCCGTTTTTGGGAATGCGGACGGTGACTTCGTCCGTGTCTTCGTCGAGTTCCACGAAGGAGATGGTGACTCCGTCCTCTCCGTCTTCGGCGTGGTGCCAGTCGTCGAGATCAATGGAATGCTGGACGAAAGGATTCAGATAGACCGAACGCCTGGTGCGGCGGAAGACGAATTCCATGTGGGTGGCGTCCTGGGAAAAGGTCGGGAGGAGGGCGGAGTCGTCGGCATTCGCGGGATCGCCGCCGAGGACGTATTCGATGACGTTGGGGATGCCGTCGTTGTCGGGATCGGCGTTGAAGTAGTATTCTTCCTCATCGAGGTCGAAGCCTTCGATCCAGGATTGGTAGCCGCCGCCTTCCTCCCCTCCGGTGAAGACGACTTCGATGTCGTTGCCGTTTACCCGGGCGATGACGGTACCGATGAAGGATTCAAGTTCGTAGTTCCCCGACAAATTGATCCCGGAGATATTGCCGGTGATGCCGTTGGTGGTGCGGATGACTTTCAGAATCTTCGTCTCGCCGGGGGCTAGATCGGGGGTTTCGTTTGTAGAGAGATGGATGTGAATGTCCCCGCCGGGAATTTGGAGGGAAGCGGCATGGAGCGCCTCCGGGGCATCCAAATCGTCGAAATAAAATCCAACCACGGAGCCGCTCCTGAGAATGACGGCACCGGCGGAAATCGTCTCCTCGCCGTCTCCGCCGTCTGTATTGTTGATCACGCCGCTGCAGTCGATGTTTGCGAAAGTTCCCTGACCGCTCAGCGCTGCCCCGGCGGTGATGGTCACAGCGCTGGAGGGCAGGCCGAGTGAATACAGGGTGCCGCTTTCGACCGTGGTCGGGCCGGTGTAGGGCTGGCTGCCGTTCAGAGATAAGGTTCCGCTCCCGGTTTTGACGAGTCCGCCGGGGCCTTGGATGGTTCCGTTCCACACGCTGGAGGTGGTATTGTCTCCGCCCACTCTCAAAACGCCGCCCGGTGCGGTATGGGTGATGGTGCTGGCGCCGTTTCCGACCAGCGAGCCGACGGTCTGGCCGGAGGCTCCGATCCTTACCTCCCCGCCGGACTCCACGGTGAGCCGGGCGGTGGCGCTGAGGACATTGGCGGCGGTGATGGCGAGCTTGCCGTTGTTTCTCACCGTGGTGGGGCCGGTGTAGGTGTTGGCGGTGGAGAAGGTCTGGGTGGCGGAGCCGCCATCGACGATCACGCTGCCGCTGCCGGTGATGTTTCCGCTGTGAGTGGCATCGATGCTTGGGGTGAGGGTCAGGGTTCCGCTGCCGAGGGAGACGGTTCCGGCCCCGGAGATGGAGGCGACGGTTTCGTCGTGGTTATTGAGATGGAAGATGGCCCCGGAGTGGATGGTGACTTCGGTGGCATCGGGCAGGCGGTTGGCGGAGCCAAGGCGGAGGGTGCCTTCATGGATGACGGTGGCACCGAGGTAGCTGCACGCGCCGTTGAGGATGAGTATGCCGGGGCCGGATTTTCCGAGCATATCCGTGATGGTCAGGGAGCGGTTGATGGTGAGCGTCGAATTGGCGAAAAGGGTGTGCGTGGTGAGGGAGGCCGAGCCGGTGATGGAGCCGGAGCCGCCGATGGTGAAATGGGAGGAATCCTCCGCCTGGATGATCGCATGACCACCAAGCAGACGGATGTCGCCGGTTCCCGACCAGGAGGTGTTGTTGTTTCCCCTGAGCAGGCTTCCGGTCTGGAGGTCGAGCGGGCGGGAGGTGGAGACGGCGATGCCGGGGCTGAGGATGATGTCGCGCGCCGCGGCGATGGCCACGGGTGCATTGCCTCCTGCGAGCGCCTGACCGGAGGCGAGTTCCAGACTTCCCGCCTGAACATCGATGGGGCCGGTGTGGCTGCCGTTGTTGCCTTCGAGGAACAGGCGTCCCGGACCGGTGACGACGAGGCCGCCGCCTCCGGCCAACTGGTGCCGGATGTGGACGCTGCCCGCGGATTGTTGGGTGTGGACGGTGAGGGGGTATCTGTCCATATCGAAGGTCTCGCTGCCGTCCGAAGCGCCGAGGAAGAGCCGCCCGCCGCTGTCGTTGCGGATGGTGGCGGGTCCGGTGAGGTTCATCGGGCCGGTGAGGGTGGAGTCGGAGGCGGGACCGGCTTCCGCCAGATGGATGGCGCCGCTGGCTGCCGCGCCGGTTCCCGAGAGGGTGACGCCGTTTGGCCGAGCGAGGGTCAGGCCGCGCTCCAGCCGGAGGGTCCCACCGGAGCCGATGGTGGTGGAGCCGCCGGTGCCGAGCGCGCCATCGGCCCTGGCGAAAAGGACGCCCGCGCTGACATGGGTGCCGCCGTTGTGGGTCTGCGCGGCGGTGATTTGCATGATGCCGGTGCCGGCCTTGGTGAAGGTGCCGCCCAATCCGTTGATGGAGCCGGACCAGGTGGTGTTCGCGTTGTTTCCTCCGGCGGTGAGGGAGCCGTTGCCGAGGGAAATGGCGCCGCCGCCCGCGAGGGAGCGGACGGCGGCGGTGCGGCCGGGCATGTGGACGGTGGCTCCGGCGTTGACGGTGAGGGTGGCGTTCGGGGAGAGGGAGAGGTTCTGATTGATCTGGAGGGTGCCGGCGGAAACGGTGGTGGAGCCGGTGTGGGAGACGGGGCCGGAGAGGACGAGGGTGCCGCCGCCGGATTTGACGAAGGAGCCGGAGCCGTCGAGAGCTCCGCTGTAGGTGGTGTTCGCGTCCTGGTTGACGGTGAGGGCGCCACCGGTCCCGAGGTGGATGTTGCCGCCGTTTCCGGAGAGCGTGCCGATGGTTTCGGAGAAGTCGTTGAGGAAAAACGAAGAGCCGGGGGACATGCCGAAGGGGGCGCTGTTCCTAAGGCGCTCGTGATTCAGCAGATGCAGGGAGCCCACGGGGGAAATGGTGATGGAGGAGGTAGTGGGGACCACCCCGGCGATCTCCGCGGTGCTTGCGGAGCCGATGGTGAAGGAGCCGCTGTTGCTGATGGTGGAGTTGAAACGAACGATTCCATCACCGCTCACGGCGATGTTCGAGGAACCGGTGACGTTTTCGCCGCCGATGTCGGCGACGCTTCCGATGAAGAGAGTGCGGTCGGCATCGGCGGTGAAGGTGAGGGTCCGTGTGCTGGGGAAGCCGCTGAAGCCGAAATTGATCCCGCCGTTGAGCGTAAGGTTTCCGTTCTGGGCGTGGATGGTTGCCGCGAAGGAGGAGGGCTGGTGGGAGAAGACAATGTCGTTGTTGATGGTTTGGGCGACCAGCGCATCGTTGCGGATGAAGGGGGACTGGCCGCCATCCTCGCGGAGAGTGATTCTCTGGCCGACGAGAGTGAAGGCGGCGGTGTTGAGGGAGAAGCGCAGGGTATTGATGGTGTATTCCGCCTGGGCGTTGGGCATGGGGCGGGTGCTGCCGGAGAAGATGAGGTCTGCGGTGCCGTCGTTGGGTGGGGCGACATTGGGGTTCCAGTTGTCGGGAGCGCCCCAGTTGTTGTTCCCGCCTCCGCCATCCCAGATGAAATCGACGGCGGGGAGTTGGGTTGTCAGAGCAAGAATCGAGGCAAAAAAACGGACTTTCATTGGATCGAGAGGATGGGGAGATGAAATTCGAGCAGCAGCAATGGAACCATTGTCTGGAAAAACCGGTTGGGAACATTTCCAGCCAATTCCCGAGGCTGACGAAAAATTCATCGGGGTTCAATGATTTCCCCCGGCAAAACGGCATATCTTGCCACAACCGCTCAACGCACCCCGGCCATCTCCTCCGAAACCTCCGCGGCATACGAATCCAGAAGGCGGATCTCCTGTGGAGTGAACCGACGCGGCGCGAGGCCGATCAGGCACAAGGAACCGGCCGGTCCGCCTCCGGGCATCCGCAGAGGCTCTCCGGCATAGAAACGGAAACCGTGGTCCTTGACCAAAGGATTGTTCGCAAAACGCCGGTCCCGCACGAGATCTTCCACCACGAGAACCTCATCCCGGGCCACCACGTGACCGCAAATGGAAAGCTCGCGCGACACCCCTCCCGCATCCTCCAGATCCGCGGGCAGCCCATGCTGCGCGAGGAAGACCTGCCGGTCGCGGCCGATCGCGGAAATGATCACGATTTCCACACCAAAGATGCGGGCCGCCCGGACGGCGTGAGCCTTCATGCGGGCATGCAAATCCGGATCCTCAAGATTCAACGCCGCCATGGCCTCCAGACGCTCGTCCTCATCGGGCGGAATGCCCGCCGCTTCCATCTGCATGGCAAGAGGCGAGGCAACCTTCCGGAACACATCCTCCGCTCCGGCAAAAGAGGAAACCACCTCGTCGGCGCCCGCCTCGCGCAGCACGGCGGATGCGGACGCAGCCTCCTCGGGCGCCCCCCAGAACCCCACCACGATTTTCACACCGGGCAAAAGCTCCCTCACCCGCTTGCAGAGGATGCGGGCCTGCACCACCCTGGTGGGAGCGACCACGGACACGCAAACGACATCCGGACTCATCTCCGCGGCGGCGGCCGCCTTTTCCCCCAGCGAAAGCCTGCCGCTCCCCACCCGGACCTCGAAGCCCCCCTTCGCGAGCAACTGGGAAAGCATGTCGGCCGCCAGCTCGTCGCGCTCCGCCCTCGCCGGAATCAAATGCACATGACAATCCGGCCGGAGTTCCTTCGCCAGCTCCTCCCCCTTCGGCCGGACATTCCCGTGCCTCAGCGAAAGATCCTCGATGATCTCCCGCAAGCCCTGGAAAACCAGACCCCGCTGCTCCTCATCGAGCAAACCCACCCGGCGATCCGCCTCCGCGGCAATCACCACCGGCACGAGCACCCCATCGTAAAGCTCGGCCCGCGAATGGGAGCGGAGATACTGGTCCACGAGTTCCATTTCATCGTGTTCCCCCACCCGGAGAAGACGATGATAGCAATCCTCCGCCGGAGTCAGCGCGTCCTCGTCGCTGAGCATGATGCTGAGGAAGGACAGCGACGGAATGTAACGCCCCATCACCACAAGGCAGACCGTAATCGGAGTGGCCAGCACCAATCCCACCGGACCCCACATCCAGGTCCAGAACACGGCGGCGAGAATGAGAGCCACCGGCGTCACCCCCGTGCTGGCCCCGTAAAGCCACGGCTCCATCACGTTGTTGCTCAGGATCTCCAGCACGATGAAAAGCGAGATGGTCATCATCGGAGTGATCCAGTCGGGCGAAACCGCAATGGACAGGAGCACCGGAAAAGACGCCGCGATCCACGGGCCGACGTAAGGGATGAAACGCAGAATGATCGCAAACGAACCCCAGAGAATCGCATTGGGAATCCCGATGAAATAAAGACCGATGGCAACCGGAATGCCATAAGTCACATTCACCACCAGCAGCATCAGCAGATAGCGGGAAACCCGCGCCCCCGCATCGTCCATCACCCGCGTGGTGGCGCTGATGCGCCCCTGGCCGATCAACCGGATGACCCGGGAACGGAGATCCTCTCGCTTCAAAAGCATGAAGATCAACAGCAGCAAAACCAGCGCCGCCGTCCCCAGCGGACCCACCGCCGGGGCAAGGTAGATCCGGATGATTTCCCCCGCGGTGGCATCCGGCACATCGACGATCTGGACACGGGTCGGAGGCGGTTCCGCATCCCTCTGAAGAAGGGGGGAGGAAAGATCCGCCTCGTCGTCACGATCTTGCGGGGAAGCGCCCGGAAGCTCCTTTTTCAAATCCTCGAACGTCTCGGAAAGGCGGGTGAAAGCCTCGTTCTCCGGAAGCTGGAACGCCCGCAGCTTCGTCCGGATGTTCTCCTCGTAACTCGGAAGATCGGATGCAAGCTGCACAAGCTGGCGGGTGAGCACCCAGCCCCCTGCGGTGGCCAGCGCCACCACCATCGCCACCACCACCAGCACCGCGGCGATGCGCCCCAGCCAGCGCTGCACCCGCGAGACCAACGGCGCCAGCAGAAACGTAAACAGCGACGCCAGGGCGATCGGAATCAGAATATCCCTGCCAAGATACAACACCCCGAGAACGAACGTCGCGAGGAGGATCGCCCGGATGCCGGCGGCCGCATCAGCGGGGGAAGTGCGGTTGCGCGGGATGGGCATGGCGGATCGGATTCAATCCTCCATACAACAGCGCCCCCGCATGTCGCGAGGCAATACTCCCAATCCTCCGCAAAATCCATGGATTCACCGGAAAATGCGCCCCCGTAGCGGCGATCACCGGTCGCCGCGAATCCTGTCCGCACCCCTCATACGGAGGAGTCCGCCGTTTGCCCTGCGATCGGGAAAGCCGGGCGGCATCCATCGGACTGCGGAAACGCCGTCTCATACCAACTCCATGAATCAATCGGACTTTTCGCAATGAAGAGGAGGACCACG
>CAZVSA010000185.1:0-8622 GCA_964629955.1 uncultured Luteolibacter sp. | reverse complement strand
CCGCCGCGGAGAGAGAGTCACGGCGCGCCCGGCGGTCTCGCCCTACCTGCCGGAAGATGCGGGGCGGCCCATCCGCCCGGCTTCCCGATCGTAGGGCAAACCACGGGCCCCTCCGTATGGGGTGATGAAAAGGAAGGAGGTTTGCACATGGCGTCTTGGCGGCGCTTGGTTTCCTTCGTTATTTTCGCCGCATGCCACCACCGCCCCGTCGTTCTTCCCAACATCATGCCCGCCGCGGGAAGAATCCTCCGCCGCAAGGGCGTGACCAGGGTTGGGACTCCGTGGCCGCGTGGTATGACAAGCTGGTGGGGGAGACGGGATCGGATTACCACCGGAACGTCATCCTCCCCGCCGCCATGGAAATGCTGGAGCCGCAGGCGGGGGATGCGGTGATCGATATTTGCTGCGGGCAGGGGGTGTTGGTGAAGCCGTTGCTGGATGCTGGGATCGGGAGGTTCACCGGCGTCGATGCCAGCCCCCGCCTCATCGCGGCGGCAAAGTCGCGTCACGGAGGAGATCCGAGGGTTTCATTTCTCGCCGCGGACGCCTGCGAGCCTGGTGCGGCCTGGGCGGATGGACAATACGATGCGGCGGCGTGTTTGATGGCGGTTCACGATGTTCCGGACCCGGTGGCGTTGTTTGCGAACGCCGCATGGGCTCTCAAGCCGTCCGGCCGGGCGGTGTTGGTGTTCATGCATCCCTGTTTCCGCATCCCGCGCCAGACGCATTGGGGGTGGGACGCGGACCAGAAAGTGCAGTTCCGCCGGATCGACCGCTATGGCTCGCCTCTGGAAATTTCCATTGCCACCCATCCCGGAAAAGGGAGCGGAGAGAGCACGGTTTTTTATCATCGCCCGCTGTCCGAACTCCTGGCGGCCATCGGCAAGGGTGGTCTTGCGGTGATCGACAGCAGGGAACTTTACAGCCACCGCCGTTCGCAGGGGGGAGGGGCGTTCAGCAAGGCGGAGCATCTCGCGGCGCGGGAGTTTCCCTTGTTTCTCGCGCTGAAGGTGGTGAGGCGATTTTGAGAGGCTGGTTGCATTTTGTGCGATCAAGGAGCGTGGGCGTCCCGCCCACATCCTGCTCAAGTGGGCGGGACGCCCACGCTCCTTGACTCGTAGCCGGCGGGGATCAGGGCTCGGGGAAGGTGTTCGCGGGGAGAGCGTGTTCCGGCAAGGGGTGGGCGTCGTCGAAGGCGAGCAATTGCTCCGCGGGGAGGGTTTCGATGGTTTCCTCTTCCGCCGCTCCGGCATCCAGGGAGAAATGTTTTGCGACGAACTGATAGAGGGCGTGGCGCGAGGGCGGGCCGTAGTCGTGTTTTCCGTCCGGGAAGTGGGTGTTTTCGACGTTTTCCTCCTTTCCGAAGAGCTGATAGATTTTGCGGAGATGGGGAAATTCGAGTTCGGGGGCGGTGGCCGTCCAATCCGATCCGTTGGAAATCACCAACATCGGGCGGGGTGCGATCAGCGCGGCGATCTCCACGTTGTTGGTGACGTGGGTGGGCCGGACGTGGATGGGCAAGCCGCTTTCGCAGACGCAGCCGCCGTAGAAATGGGCGGAGACCATCGCGCAGGGGGCGGAGAGGGTGACCCTGTCATCCACGGCGGCGAGTTGCATGGTTTGCGTTCCTCCGCCGGAGGCTCCCGTCACCATCACCCGCTCGGGATCCGCATCAGGCAGTCCGAGCATGAAATCGAGGACGCGGATGGAATTCCATAGCTGCATTTTCAGCACCTGCGGAGACGCCCGGTGCTCCCAACCCTGCTCCTTCGATTCCCCGAAACCGATGCAATCCCAGGCGAATACCGCGAAGCCCATCCGGGCGAGGGCGGCGCAGCGGATCTGCATGTCCGGGCGCAGGCGGCCGTGCTCGAGCAGCTCCTTTCCTTCCCAGTGGCCGTGCGGGCAGAGTGCGATTGGCATTTTCGAGCGTTTTTCAGGGAGATAGAGATTGCCGGTAAGGAAGAAGCCGGGCGTTGTTTCCAGGGCAACGTTTTCCACGGTGTATCCGTTCATGGTGCGGACGGAATGGCGGAGCGGATTCAGCGGGGATTTTTCAGGAAGAGGGGAGAGGCCCGCGCCTTCGAGCAATCCTTTCCGGATTTTTTCCGCGCGCTCCTGCCAGGCATTCAGCGCGGGGTAGGAAGCCGCCCATTCCTCCAGCTCGGCTTTGGCTTCTTCGGGGGTTTGGAACTGGCCTGTTCTCAACTCGGGTCCGGCGGAAACCGGAACCGTGGCCAGCCAGCCCATGGCAAAAATGAAAGGTATTGCACGCATACGGTCATCCAAGGGAGCCGGAGGGCTGATGGCCAGCGATTTCGGGAGTGGACGTGGCAACCCGGCGGGAATAGGTTTCCCATATATGCGATTGCTGATCGTAGAGGATTCCGCCCGATTGCGCGAAACACTCGGGCGGGCGCTTTCACGCATGGGGCACGCGGTGGACCTGGCGGGGGATGGTGCGGAGGGGGAGGCGATGGCGCGGATGAACGATTATGAAGTGATCGTGCTCGACCGGATGCTGCCGGAGAAAGACGGGCTGGATCTTCTGCGGGATTTGCGGCGCGACTCGATCGATACCCCGGTCCTGCTGTTGAGCGCGCTGAGCGGCATCGAGGAAAAAGTGCGCGGCCTGGGATTCGGGGCGGATGATTATCTTGCGAAGCCGTTCGCCCTGGCGGAGCTGGCGGCGCGTTTGGAAGCGCTGGGCAGGCGGCGCTACGGCCAGCCGGATCCGCATCTGCGCGTGGGGCCGCTGGAGATCGATACGGCGGGGAAGTCCGTCCGGCGTGATGGGGTTTCCGTGCCGCTGACGGCGCGGGAGTTCGCGCTTTTGGAGATCCTCGCCCGGCGGCCCGGGCAGGTGTTCAGCCGCGCGCAGATCGAGGCGCATTTGTATTCGGAAACGGAGAGCCCGTTCAGCAACGCGGTGGATTCCGCGATCTGCGCGCTGCGCCGCAAATTGTGCCCGCCGGGCGCGCCCCCGCTGATTCACACCCGGCGGGGCCTTGGATACGTGATGGAACTGCCATGAGATCGATCCGGAGCCGCCTGACCGCCTCGCTGTGCATCGCGATAGGAGCGTTGCTGGTGATCGCGGGTTTGTTCGTGTTTTTCGCGACGAAGCGGATGCTCAGCGACCAGTTCAACGAGACGCTGATCGCGAAGGGCAGCGCGATTATCACCGCGACGGAGGTGGATGATGGCGAGCTGGAGGTGGAGATGACGCTGGAGGATTTCGCGGGATTCGGGGCGGGTGGGGATTATTTCGAGATCCGGCGCGAGAGCGGGGAGGTGGTGATTGATTCTCCTTCCCTCCAGGGAAGCGTGGGGGAGCGGAGCAAGGCGATCGGCGAGATTCCCGTGCCGGAGGATGACGAGCCGAGGATCATTTCCGGGAAAATGGAGGACGGGCGTTCGGCGCGATTTTTCGTTCAGAGTTTCCAGCCCCGCGGGGGAGGGAAAAAGAGGGCGTTGTTTTCGGATCTTCATGTGGTGGTTTCCAGCCCGACGGCGGAGATGGACAGGAACGTCGCGGGTTTGGCGATGGTGCTTTTGCTCGGCGGCATGGGGACATTGCTGGCCACGGTTCCCCTGATACGGATCGCGTTGGGGCGGGGGTTGCGTTCACTGGAGGATTTGTCGCGTCAGGTGCAGGCGATCAGCCCGGAGCAGCTTGATCATCGGCTGGACGAGAAAGGGATGCCCGCCGAACTGGCTCCGGTGGCCATGGGGCTGAACGCGTGGCTGGCGAGGTTGGAGGAATCGTTCCAGAGGGAGCGCCGTTTCAGCAGCGATGCGGCGCACGAACTCCGCACGCCGCTGGCGGAGCTGAAGGTGATCGCGGAGAGCGGGGCGCGTTGGAGGGATGAGGCGACGCCGGAGCGTTGCGGGGAAATGCTGGAGGTGATCGACGAACTGGAATCCCTGTTAGAGAAGCTGGCCCTGATTTCCCGCACGGATGCGGGAAGCCAGTCGCTGCGGTCCGCGGAGATCGATCTGGCAGCCGCTGTGGATACGGCGATCGCACGCGTCCAGCCGAAGCCCTTGGAACGGAACATCCGGATTCTTCCGAATGTGGAGGCGAACGCGTTCGTTTCCGATCCGGATCTGTTCGGCACGGTGCTCGGCAACCTCATCGGAAACGCGGTGTCGTATGCTCCGGCGGGCAGCGATGTGGAGGTGCGGGTTTCCCCGAAAAGGCTGCTGGTGGCGAATTTCGCTCCGGCGTTGTCGTCCTCGGACCTGCCGCATCTTTTCCGCCGTTTCTGGAGGAAAGACGCGTCGCGGACGGGTTCCGGCCACTCGGGCCTCGGGTTGTCCATCGTTGACGCGTGCGTGAAGCTTCTCGGGGGGCGCTGCGAGGCGCGCCTGACAAGCGGCGGGATGCTGGAGATCGAAGTGGAGTGGCCGCCTCAGAAACCTGTTTGAGATTCGGGGAGCATACGCGCTCCGTTTCCCTTTTCCGGAATCCCAAACGGGTTCTCAGAAGGAGGTGCGGAAACCGATGAGATAGCTCGTCGCGTCAAAGGAGGCGGTGCGGGCCCTCATCTCGTCGTAGGAGATGCCGGCCATGATCTTCGCGTTGTGATCGCAGAGATAATAGTTCAGGCCGAGGTAGAACGCGTGGTGGCTGTCGCCGTAACCGCTGTCGAGATCCACCGCGGGCGTGTTGTGGCTGGCGCGGGCGTAGCGGCTTTCGATGCGCACGCCTTCGCTTTCGTCCGAGCCCTGGTATTGGTAGCGGAAGACCAGTTGCAGCTTTTTCTCCACGAGCCAGTACCACGGCAAAACGACCAGACCGTGGAAATCGCCCTGGCGGCGCGGATCGCTCCATCCGTTGGCTTCCCCGCCGTTGTCGCCGTAGAGGAGGTTTGCCATCACCCCCCAGCGGTCCTGCTGATAGGTGGCGCCCAGCGATACCCCCCAGGAGTATCCAAGGAAGTCCTCTCCGCCCTTGGCGTCGTTTTCGATGTAGTCGAGCAGGAGCCGGAGTTCCTTGGTGGTCTGCCATGCGATGCTTGCATAGTATGCTTTTCCCGCGCCCCATCCGGCGAGGGTGGAGCGGTCGATCTCTCCGCTGAACAGGCCGAGCATGGCGTCCCAATCGCCTTTTGAAAGCTCCAGCATGGCTCCCGTGGGGCGGCTGAGGTCCCCGCCGATTTTGTCCGCGATGGCGGATCGTTCGATCGTGAGAATCCGGCGGGAGGATTCATGATCTTCCTCGCCCATTTTCAGTTTCATCCGTCCGTAGGTCAGCCTCAGGCTGTCGAGGGGGATGCTGTCGAAGAGCCTGCCGATGTCGAACCGGAGAGTCGCTTCGTCGAAGGTATCGTAACCCCAGTCGAGATCCTGGCCGCGGAAGCGGCTGTCGCTCACGAGGTTCACGTTGACCTCCGAGCGGAAGTATTTGAGAAAATCGAAGCGCCCTTCGATGCGGGCGCGGCGGAATTCATCGTGGGTTTCGTTGAAATCGTTGCCGCGCACGTCCGTTCCGGAAACATAGGCCGCCTGATAGTGGAAGCGCCCGCTGATCCGCAGGGTCTGTACGTAGGGATTGTCTCTCCTTCTGGAGGTGTAGATCAGCCCCGGGCTGTCGGAGAGCCAATCGCACCAATTCCCGTTGTTGCCTTCCTTGGGTTTCTTTTCCTCTTCGATGACGGATTTCGATTCGCCCGCGCCGGCAAGCGGAGGAAGGAATGCGGCGGACAGAATACAGAAGGCGAGTAGCTGGGTTGGTTTCATGTTTGAGGGTTTTTTACGGTGGCGGGTTGGGGCGGAGGCTGGCACGCGCCAGTATGGCTGGCAAGATTACCCGAACATTACGTCCCGGAGTGATTGATCGTGGCGGCGATCACCGGTCGCCGCGGTGGTGGTGGCATTGCGGCGGGACGCGGCAGCCACTTGAAGAGGGTCTTCATGAGTCTCCGGAGAAAGGAATCAGGGTTCCTCAAGGCCGGGGATTTCGTCTTCCGGGACGATGATCGCGGCGGGAGGGGTCTCGGTGGCGTCGTCCGGTGCGGGAGCGAGGGCTTCGGGGAGTTTTTCCTCGGCGGAGAGATCGGTGTCCGCAAGGATCTGGGGGTCGCCGTTTCCGGTGAATTTGTTTCCGGTGTAGGCGGCGGGGAGCAGGCCTTTGTCGAGCACCATGCCGGGGCCCCGGTTGCCGGTGGCGGTGTTGTTCGTAACGGAGACGGAGGCGGCCGCCGCACGGAGGACGAGTCCGCCGAGGGAATTTCCCCGGATGGTGTTGCCGGAAACCCTTCCGGAACCGGCGCTGCCGATCACGATTCCGAACTCGCGGTTGGAGATGAGCTGGTTGCCCTCGATGGTGGCGGAGGCGGCGCCGTTGTCGGCATGGATTCCGTTGCGGCTGTTGTCCTCGCAGCGGTTTTTCACGAGGATCACGGCGGCGCCGTCCCAGGATTCGATGCCGTGCTCGAAGTTTCCGGCGGCCTCGGACTCGCGGACTTCCAGCAGGGTTCCCGCGCCGATGGCGGCGACGCCATTCCAGCCGTTTCCGGTGAAGCGGCAGCGGGTGGCGATGATGTGCGCGCCCTCGATCGCCGCGAGGCCGTGGCCGCTGGCCTCCAGGAAGCGGCAATCGGAGAAGGTGGCATTCGCCCCGCGGGCGAGCACGGTGGAAAAGCGGTCGTTTCCGGGAGCGAAGGTTTCATGGCGGAAGGTGATCCCGGCGATGTGGGAGCCGTTCGCTCCGGGGCCGAGAGTGAGGGCGCAGCCTTCCTCCGCCGGGCACTCGATGATGGTTTCGGAGGGGCCGGCCCCCTGGAGATCGATGGCCGCGTTTGCGATCAGCGGGCCTTTCCAGACGCCGGCGGCAAGGACGATGCGGTCGCGGTCGCGGGCTTCCGCGAGGGCTTCGGCGGGAGTGTCGAAATCTCCGGGCACGCGGATGGTGCGCGTGTAGGAGGACATTTTTTCGAGCTGTTCCTGGATTTCTGTATCTCCGGGGGAGAGGGCGGCGGCTTCCCGGAGAAGATCGAGCATCGCCTGATCGAAGCGGCCCTGATCGAGGGCCTTGGCCCGGGTAAGAATCTCCCGGGCTCTGGCCATGTTGGTGATGGAGGTGTCCCGGTCCGCGATGGCCTGGGCGAGAAGTCCGGAAATCTCCGGATCGTCGGGGTGGGAGGCGGCGAGTTCCTGTGCGGCGGAAATGGCGGGATCCCAGTTGTTGGATTCAAGCAGTTTGCGGATCTTCGCGATGGCGAGATTGCGCTCGGCGGTGCGGCGGGTTTCCTCGGCGCGTGCGAGAATGTCGATGGCTTCCTTTTCTCCGGGGAATTTGTCGAGCACCTGGCGGGCGGCGGCTTCCGCGTCCTGCCAGAGCCCGGCTTCGAGAGAGGCGATGGCCTGGCCGGTCCAGTAGGCGATGAATTGGGTTTGTTCTTCCGTGATGCCCGCCTCGATGCTGTTGCGGCCGAGAGAGGCGATCCGGGAACCGGGTTCGAGGCCTTCGATCTCGTCGAATGCCGCGGCGGCTTCCGGCCAGCGGCGGTTCTCGATGAAGACGGCTCCCTGGCGTTCCAGAAAAACGATTCGCGCCTGGCGCTGGAGATATCTGTCGTTCTCCACTTTCAGATAAAAGAGCCCCGCGCCGGTGGTGGCGATGAAGACGACGAGAAACCAGCAGGTGTAGGCGAGGGCTCGGGATTTCCGCGGGGCGGGAGGAGGCTCCGGATCTTCGGGGCCGGGTTCCGAAGCGCCGGAATCCGCAACGGGTGCGGTGAGGGGCGGCTCGTAGCGGCGATCATTGGTCGCCGCAGGAACCGGAGGCTCGGGCTCGGTGATTTCCGCTGCGGGAGCCGGAGCGGGAAGAAACAAGGGAGGCTCGGGAGGTTCGGTCTCCGGAGATTTTTGGAACACGGGAGCTTCGGGAGTGGGCACCGGAGGCGCGGGCGCGGGGGCTTCCGCTTCGGCAACCGGAGCAGGGGGAGACGGAAGGGGCTCGGGAGGTTCGGGCTCCGGAGACTTTTGGAAAACGGAAGGAGGGGCGGGCGGCGGAGCTGGGGCCTGGGTAGCGGGGGGGCTGGTGAGCAGGGCGAGCGCCTCGTCGAATTCGGTCAAACCCTTCTGGTAGCGCTTGGCGATGGTTTCGTTTGGCGCGTTGCGGACCATCGTCGCGATCCGCTCCCTGGCGTCGCCCAATTCCTGCAGCTTGGGCCCGGGATCGTCATTCGGTCCCAGTCCAAGGATCTTGCGGGCTTCGGCAAGGGTCATTGTGCCGAGGGGTCTAGCATTGGCCGGGATCGAGGGAAAGAGGAGATTCCCGGTCAGCCGATGAACCGGAAGGGAAAAATGACAAGGAGGAGCCGCCGAAGCCCACCGCATACATCCGCAAATCCCCGCCTCCGGCAAAACGCGAGCGGGAGGCGGGGAACGGAAACCACAAACCCCGTCAGGGAGTTTCTTCCACCCTCAACCGCAGGAAGCGTTTCGTCTCTCCCGCTTCCGGTTGCGGCATGCGGACGATCACCTCGTCGGTGAATGCATCCAGCGGGGAGACTTCCTCCACGGTTTCCACCGGCTCCCAGGAGTCTTCCGAAAGAGAGGTGGAGGTTTCCACCACACCCGCCACGCCCCGCGTGTAACGGCTGCGCTGGA
>CAZVSA010000184.1:0-8634 GCA_964629955.1 uncultured Luteolibacter sp. | reverse complement strand
GGATGCCATACCAATCGGGAAAAAGTGGGACGGCCCGGCGGTCCATCCCTACCGGGAAACCCGCCTCCGGCGTTGCCGCCGCGATTCCCGGAACACTTTTGGCAGGATGCCCGACGCCAATCATGAGCATGTGGCACATCCCAAAGACTTATCGGTGAGCCGGGCGGGCATCAAAAGCACCCGTTCACTCCTTCACCTCCTTCGGCTTCAGCAGACAGTGGAGCACCACGCTCCCCGCGATGATCGCCCCGGCCACCAGCGGCGCGGTGTACATCCCGGCGTCCCCGCTGGAAATCGCTCCATGGATGCGGCTTGCGATCAGCACCATGCACACCACGGCCCCCAGCACCGGCACGAAATACGGAACCTCGAATCCCCCGTGCGGTTCGCTCTGCCTCATTTTCAGCACCACCAGCGCCGCGTTCACCACCACGAACACGGACAACAACAGCAGCGAAGTGGCCTCCGCGAGCTGCCTCACCCCGCCCACCAGGATCAGCACCGATACGATCCCGAACAAAACCGCCACCGCGACATACGGCGTCCGGCGCACCGGATGAATCTTGCCCAGCACCGCGGGCAGCAAACCCTGCCTGCTCATCCCGTACATCAGCCGCGATCCCATCAGATAATTCAGCAACGCCGTGTTCCCGACCGCAAAGATCGTGATGAAAACATACACCAGATCGATCCCGCCGAACCATGGGGCCGCCCGCTTCGCCACCTCCATCAGCGGCGCGGAGCTTTCCGAAAGCTCGTTCCATGGGATCACCGAAACCGCCGTGATCGCCACCGCCATGTAAATCACCGTCGCCGCGATCATCGCCCCCACCAACCCGAACGGGATCGACTTGCGGGGCTCCTTCACCTCCTCGCTCACATTCAGAATATCCTCGAAGCCGATGAAGGAAAAAAACGTGAGCACCGCCCCTTGCAGAATGACGATCATGCTGATCCCCGCGAGCCCCGTTCCCTCAGCATGCGGAGGGACTTCCAGATAATTCACCCCGCCCCAGAATCTGACTCCCACCGCCACGATGAACAACAAACCCGCCACCTCCACAAAGGTGCACAACATATTCGCCCACATGCTCTCGCGGATGCCGCGGTAGATCACCGCACCCAGCATCAGAACGCCGGAAATCGCCACCAGTTTCACCGGCAGGTTGACGCCCGCCTTCACCACGATGATTTCCGCGATCCCCAGCGATCCCGTCGCCATGCTGGTCAATCCGCTCATCATCACCGCGATTCCCACCGTGTAGCCGAGCCACGATCTGCGGAACGCGCGTTGCGCCACATACGCCGCGCCGCCCGCCTTCGGATGGCGGCTGCCCACGCTCGCGTAGGAGAGACCTGTTAGAAGAGCCGCCACCATCGACGCCACGAAGGCCACCCACACCGCGTTCCCCAGAATGCCCGCCGCCCTCCCGAGCAGCATGTAAATCCCCGCGCCGAGCATCGAGCCCAGCCCGTAAAACAAGATCTGCCAAGGACCGATGGTGCGGCGCAATTCCGGCAATTCATCCGCTTTCGATTCATCCATGCCCGGGAGCCTGGCAAAAAAGCCCTTTCACCAGAAGAAAAACCGCCATTTTGGTCCTGCTCCTTCCCGACCACCAGCCATGATCTCCCTTTCCATCCCGCAGCGGCATCCCTATGCAGGGCGGATGCCAGACAGCACCCAGCGCTTCATCGAAACCGCCGTCCGTTCCATGAGCGGAGACGCGGAAATGAAGCTCGCGGCCGACCGCCTGCTCCGGGAAATCGCCGCGGAGGATGCCCCCGCAATGGAAACGGCCGTCGCGGGATGGGAAGAGGCCGACTCTAACAAACGCCGTTTCAAGTGGCGGTTCCTGCTCCTCGCCCTGCTCGTGATGAGCGCGGTGATCGTTCCGATCCTTGCCACGCCCGGCGCTTCCCGGTTCCGGAAACAATTCACCATCGGGCAATCAATGTACGCACCGGGAGTCACCCCACCTTCCATTTTGCCAACCGGACGGGGAGACCTCACCGAAGAGGAACAACTCATCCTCTATGGCGACGTAACCCGAAGCTCGGAGACGGAAAAAGCGAAAGGACGATGGGAGCGGCATCCCGAAAATCCCGCGTATTTCAGCAGTTACGTCTCCGCCCACCTGAGCGAGCACACGCGCCTGCCTGACGAGTTTCTGAGTATCGCGCGGCAAATCGCTCCCGGAAACTCTTGGTTCACCTACCTCGCCGCAGCGGAGGAAGCGAAAGCCGGCGTCAGGCGGAAGCATCGACCCCGGACATCCGACCCTCATGAATGGGAAATCCTCTCCGAGAAAAACTATCAACGGGCGCTCCAGCTCCTGCGCGAAGCGGGAGCCCAACCGGACTTCGACGATTATAAAACGGAACTCGTCCGGCAAAAAATCCCCTTGCTCAACCAGGACGGAAAGCTCGCCCAAGTGCATTCCATCTTCCACCTGATGACGATACCGTCCTCCGATATCATATCATTTCTGAATCTTGGATCCATCATTTCCGCGGAAGCCTTCTCTCTGGCGGAGGAACGGGACATCACCGGGTTCCGGGAACTGATGAAGGATGCGGAAGCTCTGGTACAGCATCAGTTCTCCGCCGAACCGGGCAACCAGACCACAGGTCTCGTCTATTACACGAATATCTCGATCGCATACGAAGGACTCGCATCCGGAGCGCGGACGCTCGGTCTCCCGGAAGCGGAAAAATACCAACTCCTCTACGACCGTATGAAGGAGAGATACCATCTCCTCTCACAAAGGGATACTCGGGTCGATGGTGTGGATCTCCTGGAAAAAGCGGATTTCCTGATGATTTTCGCATTCTCCATGACCACCCACCTGGTGGAAAATCCCCCCAAAATCACCGATGAGGTTCTGAAACCCGGCCGTCTCGCCGAACATGAAATTATGTCGGCTGGCGGTGCCTTGTCGGCATTTCTTCTGCTGGGATTCTCCGCCCTCGTTTGTTGGGCATTCCGCTTCCGCCAACCCCGGATGATCCGCGGTGTCACCCCTCGGGTGGAGTCGCTGTTGCGTCCCGCGGACTGGGCCGGAATCCTGGGATTCGGCGTCATCCTTCCCTTTGCAACCGTTCTGCTCCTCAACCGCCACACCCCTCTGGGAGCGAGGGATTTCGGAGTATCGGGCATGGAATCCATCATGCCCGCCGCCCAGTATCTCGGACTGGTTTTGCTCCTGCTGCTCCTTCCGGTTCTGATCATCCGCCAGCGGCTGGCAAAGCGGGCCGGGGCTTTCGGTTTCCGGCAAAAAAGCTCCATCCCCGGGTGGATCGCCGTTGCATGCACGGCGGCCTTCACCCTGCTCATCGGCTTCGCCGCAAAGGACGGTTCCAACAAAGTCCTCCTCGCCGCCTCCCTGCTCCTTCTCCCGCAAGCCCTGTGGCTGGCCGCCGCCCTTCTCCTCGCCGTTTACACCAGTCCCGCGCGCTTGCTGAGATCCGGCACGACCGCCAAAATCCTGATTCCCGCCTACGGCTTCGCGATACTTCTCTTCATCTGGTTGATCCCGCCGTTCGTCGCGTCCGCCGGAAAATGGTCGGAGCGCGACGAATCCCTCAAACTGGACCCGGCTTTTCCCGGAATCACTCCCTACGAATACAAAGTCGCCGTTCAGCTTCAGAAGGAAACCAGGGAACTCCTGCGCCTCCGGGACACCGGTGACCGGTGAAAAACGACGGCTCGATGAAGCGCGGTGCCGTCGTGAGTCTGGCAGGGTTGCCCCATCCAAAGACGGGGTTTTCTTTCACCGCAAAGCCGCGGAGGTCGCAAAGGGACGCGAAGAAAAACTCTGGAGGAGATCAGGGGCGGAGGAACGACGTTCGCCGGTTTTTCCGGTTTCCAATTCTCCATTCATCCTCTTTGCGTCCCTTTGCGAAACTTTGCGACCTTCGCGGCTTTGCGGTGAATCCAATTTTTTGAAGCACCGGCCCCTGATCAACTTGGCGCTTGGCTGGCGGCTTTCCTCCCCTAGCCTCCGCACATGCTGATAGGCGCCATCGAAACTCATTTCACCGTGTGGGACTGGTTGGTCATCGCCGGTTACATGCTGATGACCACCTGGATCGGTCACAAGATGAGCGGGAAAAACTCGACCATCCGCGATTTCTTCCTGGGCGGGCGCACCCTGCCATGGTGGGCGATCAGCGGCTCGATCGTCGCCACGGAAATCAGCGCCCTCACTTTCATCGGCGTTCCCGGCGGGGTTTTCGCCCTCAATGGAGACTGGACCTATCTGCAATGGGGCATCGGCTCCGTCATGGCCCGGTTCGCCGTCGGCTATTGGCTCGTTCCAATTTACTTCAAGGAGGAGATCTACAGCCCCTACGACTACATGGGCCTGAAGCTCGGGGAAGGCGTCCGCCGTCTCGTCACCGGGCTTTTCTCCCTCGGGGCCATCCTCGGGCAAAGCGTGCGCGTCCTCGTCACCGCCATCATTCTCAATACCGTCACCGGGCTCTCCATGGAGATCTGCATCCTCACCATCGGCGCTTTCGCCGTGATCTGGACGCTCATGGGCGGCATGCGGACCATCATCTGGACGGATGTCATCCAGTTCGGCATTTTCATCTTCGCCGGTCTGCTCGCCCTGGGCTGGCTGGTCGCCAGCCTCGGCTGGGACAACATCATGCTGATCAACCAGAGCGCCGGGCCGGATGGTTCCATCGACAAAACACGCATCTTCGATTTCACCCCGCCCTGGGAAAATCCGATGCTCAGCTTCACCTTCTGGGTGGGCGTCATTGCCATGCCTTTCCAGAACTTCGCCGCGTTCGGGACCGACCAGCTCAACGCCCAGCGCATCTTCTGCTGCGGCAACGCGAAGGACGCGCGCAAGGCGATGGTCTGGAGCAGCGTCTCCATGCTGATCACCCTGCTCATGCTCGCCGTCGGCTCGGGGCTCTTCGCCTGGTATCACATCAACGGCGTCACTCCGGACGAAGCCGCCAAATTCGCGGAGGATTCCAATTACGTTTTCCCCGTCTGGATCACCACCGTGCTTCCCGTAGGCGTCAGCGGCCTGATTCTCGCGGGAGCCTTCGCCGCCGCCATCTCCAGCCTGGATTCCATCCTCGCCGCCCTTTCCCAGACCACGCTGTCCGCCTGGTACGGGCGGGAAAAACTCGAAAAAGAAGGCCACGGTCCGTCCATGGTCTTCCGCTCCCGCGTCGCCGTGGTGGTCTGGGCCATCATTCTTTCCGGCGTCGCCATCATCCTCTCCGGAGGGTATGCCCAGAACGAAAACAAAAACCTCATCGATCTCGCCTTCGGCATGATCGCATACACTTACGGTCCGCTTCTGGGCATCCTCCTCGCCGCCATTCTTCCCGGCAAACGCAGCCTGAACGGGCTCATTTCCGGAGTCATCCTCTCGATCCTGATCGTCGCCTGGGTGCGGCCCGAGCTGCCCCAGCTTCTCTCTTGGTTCGGAGCGGATTCGTTCGCCGCTTTCATCACGGAAACCCGTCCGCGGATCGCTTCCCCCTGGTTCTATCCGATCAATGCCGCCATCACCCTGCTGGCCGCCTTCCTGCCATTCGGGAGAACCGTCGGGGGGAAATCATCCAGTCCGCCCCGTCCCGACGGGCTGGATTGATACGCCAACGCCCGGGGGGGGCATCCATGCTGATTCACGTCAAGGAGCGTGGGCGTCCCGCCCACATTCCTGTTCAAGTGGGCGGGACGCCCACGCTCCTTGAGAATGCAGGGCGAAAACTTATCAACGCTCCGGGATGGAATCGTAGATCTGCTGCATGGAGAGAACAGAGTAGGCGGTGACGAGAACGGGATTGGACTCCATCCAGCGGCCGTTGTCATTCACCCATGAACCGTCCTCGCGCTGGGTGGAGAGGAGTTTTTCGGCCAGCTCCTTGCGCCAGTCGGCCTTGGCGCCGTTTTCCAGTTCGAGCATGTCGATGTTCGCCGCGCTGAGCGCCTTGGACATGGTCTGATAGTAATAATAAAGACCCTGCGCGCCGATCCCGGGATTCTCGTCGGTGGTGTAGTTTTTGCCGAGCCATTCCTTGACGGCTTTCACGCGAGGATCGTCCGCGGTGAGATTGGCATAGATGAAGGAAAGCAGGCCGGCGTAGGACATGGAGCCGTAGGAACGCAGCGCGGTGCGGCCGCCTTCCACCTCGTCCTCCCCGGCTTTGGACTCGAAGGTATTGTAAATGAATCCGCCTTTGTTCTTCGGATCGTTGGACGCCCATTCGAGGTCATTGGTCTCCTCAAGGTTCTGGCAGCGGGAAATGAACTGGATGGCGGCTTCCCAATCGAGATCGGGCTGAGTGCCGTGTTTTCCATCGGCGACGACGTTTCTGGAAAGCGCGATCGCCTCGATGGCGAGGTAGGTGTTGGAGAGATCGGTGTGGGTGTTGTTGGAACCATAGCCCACTCCTCCGTCGTTGGCGTTGTCGGTCTGTCCGGGTTCGCCGATGTCCCACTGGTTGCCGATAAGGTGATTCCGCGCGCGGACCACGGCGGGCTCGAACTCCGGCTTGCGGGCGGCCATGAGCGCGGTGACGGCGGTGGCGGTGTTGTACACCGAAAGCCCGCGGTTGTAGATGCCGCCATCCTCTTTCTGCTGGTCGAGCAGCCAGACAAAGCCTTTTTCCACATGCTCGGGAAACGGCTTGGAGTGGTCGAAGTTCACATCGCGGACGGCGGCGTTGAGGGCGAGCGCGGTGAAGGCGGGAAGCCCGCCGTCATCCCAGTTTCCCTCGGGCTTCTGCTGGGCTTTGAGCCATGCGTTGCCGCGCGCGATGGATTGGCGGATTTCCTGTTTGAGGGATTCGTACGGATAGGGAGCCGACGGCTGGGCCGATGCCATTCCTGCAACGGCGAGAAGGAGAGCGGTGGTGGTTTTCATGGTTTCTTCGAGGGCTGGTCTTGTTGATAGGGAGCGATGATGAGCGTGACATCCGTTTCAATTTCCGGCACCCGCTTCGGGTAGGGAAACCAGACGGTGTCGTCCTGGTTGTCCGCTCCGGAGTAATTGATCATGGCGCTGTTGGTGATGAAAATGGCGGCGATGTCGCCCGTGGTCTCCGGCACGTATTTTCCGCCGTAGATCTCGGAGCCTCCATACACCCATGGCCCGGATGGCATCACGGAGCCGGTGGCGGCGTGCTGGATCCATTCGTTTACGGGAACCCTGCGGGTTCTTTCCCCGTCCTTCCACTCGACGTCGATGCGAATGCGGGCTCCGGCCTTTTCCTCCTCGGTGGCCTTCTCGAACTCGCCGGAGAGCCCGCCCTTGTCGTTCGGGATCAGATACAGCTCCCGGGAGGCGGGATAGCGCAGGAGCTTGAAGGCGATGTTGAGATGGTTCGCGGAGATCGCCGTGTGAAACAGGGATTCGTGAATCTTGCCGTTGTGGTGGACGATGAGGAATTCGAGCAATCCCTCGTTCATGTTGATTTTGGCCGGAAAACGGATCTCCCGGGTGCGCTGGTCGAGGGTGACGTCGCCGATCCGGTATCGCGAATCGTCCAGTTTCTCGATAACGGGTTCGACGGGTGCCACCGGCTGGTCGGGCGCGGGCAGGGACCGCGGCTCCACGGGGGAGCGGTCCTGCGCGACAAGCGGGCAGCAGCAAATCAGGTTTGCGAGGAGGATGAAAAAGCGGACCTGCATGTGCGATACGTATGAACCGGAATCGCGGAATCTCGACCAGAAACGTCGGAGAAACCGGGAATTTTAGGAAATCCGCCGGATTTTTCCGGAGAAACCCGCCATCAGCGCGCTTTGGAGGCGAGGAGGCCGTATTTCGGGCTCAAAAGGTAGGCCGCGATGAACAGGAGCCCGAGAACAATGACGATGGCGGGGCCGGGCGTGATTCCCAGGCTTCCCGCAAGAAGCACCGCGGCAACCGATCCCCCTCCGCCGACAAGCCCGCCTCCCCAGAAGAGAGCGGACGTGCGGTCCGTGAGCAGCGAAACGGTCGCAGCCGGGGTGACCAGCAGCCCCACGGAGAGAACGCACCCGACGGCTTGCAGCGAGGACACAAGGGCCAGAACGAGCAGCCCGAAGATGAGATATTGCATGGCCCGGACGGGGACGCCCTGCGCGGCGGCGACATTGGGCTCGAACAGGGTGAGCAGGATCGGCCGCATGAGGAGATTGGTGGAGAGCAGGATCACGGCCCCGATGCCGAATGAGATCCACAGCTCGGCGTTTCCGACGGCGATGATGTCGCCGAAAAGCCAGTGTTCGAGTTCCTGGCGGGTGTCCAGCTTCGGCAGCAAAGCCACACCGCCCGCGAACGCGGAGGTGTAGAGCACCGCGAGGGCCGTCCCTTGGTGGATGCGGTTGCCGCGGGCCACGGCAACGGAACCGAGGCCGACGATGAGAGCCGCGAAAAGCGCGCCAAGAAACGCATTCCACTGGCTGAGCGCGCCGGTGACGAAGATCGCGAGCGCAATGCCGGGAAGCATGGTGTGGGAAAGCGCGGAAACGGAAAGCGCGTTGCGGCGGAGGACGACGAAGCCGCTGAAGAAGCCGTTGGTGAAGCCGATGAAGGCGGCGGCGGCGAGGGCGCGCTGGAAGAAGGGGCTGGAGAGGAGGTCGGTCATGGAGTGCCGGGTGATCAGTGATCGGTGATC
>CAZVSA010000183.1:6842-8645 GCA_964629955.1 uncultured Luteolibacter sp. | reverse complement strand
TTGTGGCGGGCTCCGGCGTTTGTGGCTTCGATGAGCTCGAGGCCGAGGTCGGCGAGGTCGCGGTTTTTGTAGCGGAATCGTTTCGCTTTGCAGAGGCGGACGCCGTCGATGATGGAGGCGTGGTTGAGTTCGTCGCTGATGACGGCGTCTTCGGCGTCGAGGATGGTTTCAAAGAGGCCGCCGTTCGCGTCGAAGCAGGAGGAGTAGAGGATGGTGTCTTCGGTGCCGAGGAAGGAGCTGAGCGCGCTTTCCAGTTCGCGGTGGAGGTCCTGGGTGCCGCAGATGAAGCGCACGCTGGCGAGTCCGTATCCCCAGCGGTCGAGGGCTTCGTGGGCGGCTTGTCTGACCGCCGGATGCTGGGCGAGGCCGAGGTAGTTGTTCGCGCAGAGATTGAGGAGGGATCTGCCTCCGTCGGCCTCGACGCGCGAGTTCTGGGGGGTGCCGAGGGGCCACTCCGTTTTGTAGGTGCCGGCTTTGCGGATGGCGTCGAGGCGTTCGTTGAGGTGCCGGGTGAATGAGGGATTCATGCTGATAAATCTTAAATTTTAAGTATTAAATTCCAAACGGGAATCTACCGGTGATGAATTTTGCTGATAATTCCATTTCGCTTTCAAGATGGTAATTTAACCATCTGATTAACCTAAAAAGGGAAAATTAGAAACCACGGATTGCACGGATTACACGGATAAAGAATTTTCATAACAATCTCTTAAAAAATCCGTGTAATCCGTGCAATCCGTGGTTTTTCATCGAATGATCGGTACTTTTGAAAGTGAAAAGGAATCACCAGGATTTCTTTGGAATGCGCTGTTTGTTTGTGATTGGCGGCGGGAAAACCGTGGGTCTCTCATTGGAGTTCAATCGTTCCAATCGAGCACGACTTTGCCGCAGTTTCCGGATTCCATGGCGGCGAAGCCTTTTTCAAATTCGGTGTAGTGGAAGCGGTGGGTGATGACGGGTTTGATGTTGAGGCCGCTTTCGAGCAGTACGCTCATCTGGTACCAGGTTTCGTACATCTGGCGGCCGTAGATTCCTTTGATCGTGAGCATGTTGAAAACGACCTTGTTCCAGTCGATGTCGAGATTTCCGGAGGGGATGCCGAGCATCGCGATTTTTCCGCCATGGCACATGTGGTCGATCATGCTGCGGAAGGCGGCGGGATTCCCGCTCATTTCGAGGCCGACATCGAAGCCTTCCTTCATGCCGAGCTGCGCGCGCACGGAGTCGAGGCTGCCGGTTTTTACATTGAGGGCGACGGTGGCTCCCATTTTCCGGGCGAGTTCGAGACGGTAGTCGTTGATGTCGGTGATGACCACGTGGCGCGCGCCCGCGTGTTTCGCAACGGCGACGGCCATGATGCCGATGGGGCCGGCGCCGGTGATGAGGACGTCCTCGCCGAGGGTCTCGAAGGCGAGGGCGGTGTGGACGGCGTTGCCGAAAGGATCGAAAATGGAGGCGACTTCCTCGTCCTCGCCCGCGCGGTGGTGCCAGACGTTGGTCATGGGCACGCTGATGTATTCCGCGAACGCGCCGGTGCGGTTGACACCGATGCCGACGGTGTCCTTGCAGAGGTGGCGGCGGCCCGCGAGGCAGTTGCGGCAGCGGCCGCAGACGACATGGCCTTCGGCGCTGACGATTTCCCCGGGGTGGAAGTCGCTCACGTTCGATCCCGTTTCGATGACCTCGCCGACGAATTCATGACCGACGACCATGGGCACCGGGATGGTTTTCCGCGCCCATTCGTCCCATGCGTAGATATGGAGATCGGTGCCGCAGATGCCGGTTTTGCGGACTTTGATGAGG
>CAZVSA010000183.1:4850-6832 GCA_964629955.1 uncultured Luteolibacter sp. | reverse complement strand
CGTCGTTGATGCCGACGGAGGGCTCGGGAACGTCCTGCAGCCAGAGGCCGCGTTCCGCGTGGGTTTTGACAAGGGCTTTCATGGTGGCGGGCGGTGGTGAATTCCGGGCGGAGCAGTCAATCCAACAGGGAGCTGCGGGTGAAAAGAGGAATCACGTGGATGCCGCGGGCCTCGATGGCCTGGCGTCCGCCTTCCTCGCGATCCACGAGGACGAGGCAGAAGGCGATTTTTCCGCCCTCGCGCTCGATGGCGTCGATGGCCTTGAGGGTGGAGCCGCCGGTGGTGATCACGTCGTCGACGACGATGACGGTGTCGCCGGATTGGAAATTGCCTTCGATCTGTTTTCCCGCGCCGTGGCCTTTCGGTTCCTTGCGGACGGTGAAGACCTGGAGCGCTTCGTCGGGGTGTTTGGAGGCGGAGGCCATGCCGATGGCGAGGGAAATGGGGTCTGCGCCGAGGGTCATGCCGCCGATGGCGTCGATTTTCAGGTGTTCGGAGTGGATTTTCGAGCGGACGGCGTGCCAGCCGAGATCGCCGATGAGATTCGCGCCGAAGGGGTCGAGCGAGGTGACGCGGCAGTCGATGTAGAGATCGCTTTGTTTCCCGGAAGCGAGGGTGAAATTTCCGGTTCGGACGGATTTTTCCAGCAGGAGTTTTTTCAGGGAAGCGGTGGTTTGGAGCATGGCGGATGATGCGCGGGGCGCTCCGGGAGAGGCAAGTGCCGAACATCGTCGAACATCGAACATCGAACGTCCAACATCGAACGTCGAAGGGAAGATTTTCCGGGAATTCTCCCGAATATTGAAGTGCGCTGCTTGCTCATGAATGCCCGCGCCACGTGGGTCGGGGGGCGATCGTTTTGTCTTCAAGAGGATTCCGATCCTTTGCGGTGTATCCGGCATTTTGGATGTGCCGGACTGGAAGTGCCGAACGCCTTTTGGTGCTGGTCAGCGGGAGGGAGGGGGGATTAGTTTGGGGGCGGATGATCGTCGGATTGCTGGAACCCATGGGGTTGATCGAACAGGGCGGCCCGTTGGTTTGGGTATTGCTCGGGCTGGGGTTTGTGGGCGCGGTTTGTGTGGTGGAACGGATGTTCTATTTCCACCGGGCGAGAATCAATGTGGGGGATCTGCTGGTGGGGCTTTCCCATCACGTCCGGCGGCGGGCGTTTGCGGAGGCGCTGCACGAGGCGGCGCGGGCTCCGGGGCCGGTGGCGCGGGTGGCGCATGCGGCGCTGCTGCGTTATTACCTGGGCAGGCGCGATCTGCGCGATGTGGTTCGGGAAGCGGGGCAGCTGGAGGTGCCGCGGATCGAGAAAAACATCCGGGTGATCCTTGCCACGGCGATGCTGGCTCCCCTGGTGGGGATGCTGGGAACGCTTGTGGGGATGCTGGAGGCGTTCCAGAGGGTGAGCGAGCTGGGGGGATTCACGGGTCCGGCGGAGCTTTCGGGCGGGGTGTTCACGGCGTTGATCACCTCGGTGATCGGGCTGACGGTGGCGGTGCCGCTGTATTTGTTTTACCTGTATTTCGTCGCGAGGGCGAAGCGGCTCGTCCACCGGCTGGAGCGGGCGGGCATCGAGATGGTTCATCTGATCGCGGACGTGCGGGAGGAAGAGGAATACGCTCCTTTCCGGGATGAGGTGACGGCCGGCAAAAAGGCTCCGAAACCCAAGCGCAACCCGGTGCCATGAAACTGGAAACCACCTTGGAGGAACGTCCGGGATTTCTCCATGTGATTCCGATTTTCGATCTGTTCGGGTTGCTTTTGTTGTTTTTCCTGCTGGGGCCGTCGCTGGTTTTGCAATCGGGGATTTCGGTGGATCTTCCTCCCTCAAGGTTTCAGATGGAGCGTTTCCGCGAGACGTGGAAGCGCTCCACCACCCTGTTCAGGCAATTCCGGACGGAAAATCGCTACGCACTTTTCCTGGAATCCCCTAGAACTTGTAGTTCAGGCCGACACGAACGGTGTGGAACGCCACG
>CAZVSA010000183.1:3974-4840 GCA_964629955.1 uncultured Luteolibacter sp. | reverse complement strand
TGACGCTGGAGGAGCTTTCCGCGAAGCTCGATGAACTGCATGCCACCGGCCATGCGGGAAAGGCCGTGGTGCTGTTGCGGACGGACGAAGGAACCGAGGTGGGCGAGGAGCGTTTGGTCACGGAGCTGATTCTCGACAAGGGTTTTCGCGTTGCGATGGTGGGGCGGGCGGAAGCCGACGAACCCGCCAGGGAGGAACCGGATGCCGGAGAATGAAAGCCAGGGACACGCAGCGGAACCCGCGGGACGGCAGGAATGCCGGCTGGATTTTCCGGTGGAAAAAGCTGGATGGTCCGTGGTTTCCGAAATGGATGGCGGTTGCGATCGTGGCGGGGGCTTTCGTGCTTCTGTATGGCGCGGTGCGGGTGGAGATCGTGCGTCCGTCCCCGTGGATCGGCCGGAAGGCCTCGGTGATTTACCTTCCCCCGGGTGCGGAGGGAAGGCAGTGGGCGTTGCGGGCGCGCGAGGAGGGGCCGTTTCCCTCGCGTTTCGAGCCGGAGCAATCGCCGGGCGCGGAAGCCATGGAGGAAGTGATGCGGACCGTGCTGAGGGAGCCGCCCGCGGTTTATGTGCCGCCGCTCAGGGAGCTGCCCGCGGAAATGCCGGTGCCTCCGGTGTCGCTGTTAGAAGCGGGCGGCCCGGTGTTTCCGGAGAGGAAGCCGCCGCCGCGCGCGGACCGGACGGGAGGGGGCACCAAGCTGGTCCCCGTGCTTTATCCGTTGTCCGGTCTGCCGTTGGAGCAGATGCCGGAGGAGCTTCCCGCATACGATGCCGCGGCGGAGGGTGTTTCCTCGATCCCGTGGAGATTCCTCGTCCGCCTGCGCTCCGATGGAAGCGTCGCGGAAAGCGTCCCGCTCGTGGGCGCGG
>CAZVSA010000183.1:0-3964 GCA_964629955.1 uncultured Luteolibacter sp. | reverse complement strand
GGCGCGGAGACTCCGGGGCTGGCCCCGCTGGAAGGCTGGTTGCGCGGCATCCGCTTTGCCGCCGATCCGGAAGCGGATTCGCGCTGGATTGCCGTGGGAATCGGTTTCATCAATCAACCTTCCGATGGATCTGACGCCCGTTGAACTTGTGCTTTTCGTGTTGCTCGCCTCGTTCGGGCTGGTGGGGATTTTCGCCGCCATTTCGCGTCTCCGGCACGCCCGCGACGAGGCAAGGGCTTGCGCGGAGGTGGTGGTTTGCCGGCTTTGCCTGCATGCTTTTGAAGATCTCCGGGATGAGAAAATCGTGAATTGCCCGGTCTGCGGAGCCCTCAATGAAAAGCAGCGCCGGAGAGATCCCGCGTAGGAACCCGATTGAAAAACCATTGGATTCACCGCAAAGGCAGGGACGGGGTTATTTGTTATTCGTTATTCGTGAAGAAGGTGCCTTCGCGTCCCTTTGCGACCTTCGCGGCTTTGCGGTGAAAGGAAAAACCCGTTTTTTGAGACGTCAGCCTTGGACAGAAACTCCTTGCGAAACACCGGATCTTCGTTTTCTTGGGGGCGTGCGGAAGCTTGCCACGTATCTTCTCCTGCTCGGCGTTGTCGCCGGGTTGTCGGTGCGTGGTCTTGGCCACACGTTGCACTCCCACGAATACGATTGCTGCGAGCCTGTGGCGGAAAGCTGCTGCGGGGGGGATGAGGTTCCGCATGATTCCTGTGGGGAGGATGAGATTGCCGATGGCGGCATGGAGGATTCATCCCACGAGCATCAACATCATCACGCGTGCTGCACCTTGCAGCCGGTTCCGGCGTATGAATGCGGCGTTGCCCGGTTGACCGCGCCCGCCGCCTCGCTGGTGGAAATGGTTCGCGGGGATGTCCTGCCGCCGGAGGATCCGGTGTTCGCATTGGACAAGCCGCCTTTGATCTGAGCGGCCCCGTTGTGTCCGGCCGTGCCATGAGCGTTTCATGAACGGCTGCCGCGCCTTTCCTTGTTGGGGGCGTTGCCTTGTTCCATCCCGCCTTCCGGCCGCGCGTGTTTGCGTTGCGCCACTTCCCGTTCCGATCATGCATTTTCGATCCTTTGCCATCCTGCTTGCCTGCCTTGTTCCGGCCGGGCCGCTTGGGGCTTCACCCGCCGAGATTGTCACGTATGACAGTCTGCCCGGGCGCATCCGCGCCTCGAATCCCGATCTCGCCGCCGCGCGTCTCCGCATCGATGAGGCGCTCGGCCGCATGAATCAATCCGGCCGGCTTTCCAATCCGGATCTGGAAACGTCCTTTGAACACGATCCCCGGTTCCGTGAGGGAAAACTGGAGATCGGTTTTTTCCAGCGGTTTCCCGTTACGGGCCGCCTGCGGTTGGAAAGGGAAATTTCCGTCACCCAGCTCAAGGCCGCGGAGGCGGAAGTCCGCGAGGTGGAGCGGCGGCTCGTATCGGAGGCGCGCCAGGCATTGGTGCATGTTCTGGCGATCCGACAGCGGCGGGAGTTGCTGCGTGAGCAGGAGCGGCTGTCCAAGGAGTTTTCCGATCATCTCCGCTCGGTGGCGGAGCGGGGTGAGGGTTCTTCTCTCGACGCCGGACAGGCCGGGCTGGAAACCGCCGCTTTGGCTTTGGAGACGCGGCAGCTCGACGCGGCTGAAGCTTCGGCTGCCGGAGTGCTCAAGCCGTTGCTCGGCATGCTTCCGGGTGCGCCGCTCATCGTGGGTGGCAGCCTTCCCGCTCCCGTGATTCCGGGGGAAAACGCGGACCCTTCGCGCAGGCCGGATTTCCAGTCCGCCGTATTGGAGGAGGAGGCCGCGGCCCGCAATGTGGAGCTCGAACAGGCGAAACGTTACGACGATGCCGGAGCGGGGGTTTTCGTCGCGGCGGAGCGTTCCGAGGATGCCCCCCAAGGCTACGAAAACGAAGCCATCGTCGGAGTCCGTTTCACGATCCCCCTTCCGCTCTGGAACAGGAACGAGGGGAACATCGAGGCAGCCCAAGCCACGCGGAAACGCAAGGAGCTGGAAGCCGTCGCGCTGGGTCGCTCGATCCGGCTCGAAGCGGAGACGGCCCGCAATGAAATGCGCGAATGGGCGGGCATTCTGACGGAGCTGGGTGGCGCGCTCATTCCCCTGGCGGAGGAGCAGTCCGCCGCCGCCGAAGAGACATTCCGCGCCGGACAGGGAGACATCCAGATGGTGATCCGCTCCCGCGAAAAACGCCTCCAGCTTGCCGCCGCGCGGATCGACGCGCTGCGGGAATTCCACCTTGCCCGCGCCCGTTACGAAGCGGCCGTGGCGAAACCTTGAAACGATTTGTTAGAAAAGACATGAAACTTTCCTTTGTTCTATCACCGGGAGCGTTGCTTCTCTCCGCCGCCTTCCTGTTTGCTTCCGGGGAAGGCACCGTCCTCCTCACCGAGCAAGGCGTGAGAAATCTTGGAATCGAGACCGTTCTGGTCGAGGAATCGGATTTCGAGGAAACCGCCTTCGCACTCGGGAGGATCGAGACGGTTCCCGGTCGCACGGGCGCCGTGAGCAGCCGCATTTCCGGGCGGCTCGTCGAGCTGGGGGTGTCGCCGGGCGATGCCGTTTCCGAAGATCAGATCGTCGCCCGGGTGGAGAGCCGGCAACCGGGCGATCCGCCGCCGGTGATTCCGCTCCGCGCGCCGCTGGGAGGATTGGTGATGCGTCTGGATGCCCGCCGCGGCGATCCGGTGGAGCCGGACAAGGCGCTGTTGGAGATCACCGATTTGTCCGAGGTGTATGCCGTCGCCCGCGTGCCGGAGTATCAGGCGGGGAAATTGGCGGCGGGAGCCAGAGCGAGGATCAAGGTGGCCGCGCTCGGCGACGAGGAATTCGAGGGGGAGCTGCTTCGTTTCGGCACCGCGGCGGATACCGAAGGCGGGACCATCGATGCGTATTTCCTGCTGCCGAATCCCGGCGGAGTGATCCGTCCCGGCATGCGGGCCGAGTTTTCCATCGTGAAATCCTCGCGGCAGGGCGTGCTCTCCGTGCCGAAGGTGGCGCTCCAGGGAAATCCCGCGAACCGCCATGTTTACGTGAAGCATATGACTCTGGAGAACGCCTTCGACCGGGTGAACGTGCAGACCGGCGATTCCAGCAACGACCGCGTGGAAATCGTGGACGGTTTGTTTCCGGGCGATGAGGTGGTCACCCGGGGTTCCTACTCGCTCGGCTACGCGGGCGGGGGAGCCACCCTATCCCTGAAAGAAGCGCTGGATGCCGCGCACGGCCACGAACACAACGAGGACGGCTCCGAATTTACTCCGGAGCAATTGGCGGCGAGGGCCGCGCGGTCCGGTGAAGACGGGCACGATCATGGCGGCGGGGGAGGGTCTTCCATCCGCGAAAAGTTTTTCATGATCACCACCGCGTTGCTCCTTCTCCTGCTGATTTTCACATCGCTCGTGAAGAGGAGCGAAACCAAAGAAACCTCCGACCCGGCCTGAACCGATGTTGAACAAACTCATCCGGTGGGCGCTCCAAAATCGGGCGGCCATTCTTTGCATCTCCATCCTGATCCTCGTGCTGGGGTTCAAGACGGGGAGGGAACTTCCCGTGGAGGTTCTTCCCGATCTCACCAAGCCAACGGTCACGATTCTAACAGAGGCCTCGGGACTCGCTCCGGAGGAGGTCGAGGCATTGGTCACCCAGCCGATCGAGAACTCCCTGATGGGTGTGGCGGGATTGAGCCGTTTGCGTTCCACCTCGGACATCGCGCTGTCGGTCGTCTTCGCGGAATTCGAGTGGGGCACGGACATTTACCGGGCCCGGCAGTTTGTTCAGGAGCGCCTGCAAAGCGCGGGCGAATCCCTGCCGGAAGGCGCACAGCCCCACCTCACCCCCGTCGCCTCGCTGATGGGGGAAATCCTGCTGATTGGCGTACACAGCACGGATGGGAAGACCGAGTCGATGGACGTCCGCACCATCGCGGACTGGACGCTCCGCATGCGCC
>CAZVSA010000182.1:0-8681 GCA_964629955.1 uncultured Luteolibacter sp. | reverse complement strand
GCTCCGACTCCAACAGCTCGCGGGGGAGTGCCGGACAGCTTACGGTGATGAATTCGCCACCGGAGCGCGGGCTCAGGCGGTGGATTTCCCGGGCAAAATGGGATTTTCCCGTCCCGCTCTCTCCGGTCAGCAGAATCGTGCTGTCCAGTTGCGCCGCCTTGTTCATCTGTCCCAGCAGCCCGGCGACCCGCGGCGAATTGCTCCGTAGGGAAGCCCTCCCCGGAGGCCGGGAGGAAGCCGCGGGGGATTTTGCCGGGGCGTCCTTTTTGCACCCGGCGCGCAGTTGGTGGAGCAGGTCGAAAAGCCGTTTCAGCTCGAAGGGTTTGGTCAGGTAATCGTCCGCCCCGGCGCGCAAGGTTTGCACGGCGGTTTCCGCGTCGTTGAGCCCGGTGAGCATGACGACGGGCACCTGCGGATCGCGCTCCCGGATCCGGACAAGAGTCTGGATGCCGTCCATGCCGGGAAGGCCGTGGTCGAGGATGATCGCTTCAATGGAAGGGTTCAGCGAATCGAGCGCCTCCTGGCCGGTTTCCACAGCCAGGGGACGCCATCCGTTGTCATTGGCGGCGATGGAAAGAAGGCGCTGGATCGTCTCGTCGTCGTCAACGATGAGAAGGTTCGGTGGTAGCGGAGAAGATGACATTGGGAACCAATTCCGTGGAATGGTGGGAAGGAAGCGTTACGGCATGAAATCCGAAAGGACAAGCCCGCCCCGAAGACCCGAGAGAACATTCCGGAATCCTGAAAATCAAGAAGCCCTTATCAGTATTTTTCCGTCCATCCATCCATCGCGTAGCTCCGCCCCGCAATGGATGAAACAACCGCTCCGGGCGGAGAAAAATCCACATGAATCCATGCCCGGGACAGATGATTCGCAAAATTTTCCGCACGACGGCGGCTTTCCGCCAAGCCGCAAATCCCGGCCACCGATCCCTGGTGCAACAATCCCGCACGGGTGCGCCGCTGCCCCGCGCCGGCCAGTTTCCGCCCGTCCATCGCGATGAGATCGTGGCAAACGGGATTTTCAAAACAAGCGGCGCCTTTCGCCTGTCCCCCTCCGGAAGCCAGGCCGGAGCGGCTTCCTTCCTCCGCAAGGGCCGCCCCCAGGGCCGCGTGGATCAGGCGGTAGCTTTCCGCCCCGCGAATCCCCGCCAGCGGATGAGAAACCGGAACCGCCAGCGAGTAGGTCCAATCCGCGCGATGATCGACCGCCCCACCTCCGGTCCGCCGCCTCACCCAGCTCACACCGGAAATCGCCGCGCGCGCTTCCGAGATCTTCCCGAAATACCCCAGGCTCGCCCATTCCCCCTTCCAGCGATATACTCTCAAAACCGGCGGGGAAGCCGCCTCCAGCAGCCACTCGTCCACCGCCATCGCCTCCGGCCCCTCGTGCGGAACCGGGTCCATCCATAGTTGCAAGCTGTCGAAGATCACTTGCCGGAACCGTATCCGGCCTCCGGCGCGGGGGCAATTTCGATCACTTGCCCGGCCGCTTCGCTGCTTGCGGGACCCGGCGGGATGCGTGAAACTGCCCGCTGTCATGCGTTTTCTTCCCCTGGCCTTCGTCATTCTGGCACTCCTCGCCTGCTACGGCTGGGTTTCCCACGTTCGCACTCCGGCGGCAACCGCCACCGCCGCGGAAACCGCTCCCCCCTCCCTTCCACCCCCACCCGCCTACACCTACGCCGGGGCATCCCCGGACGGGATTGGAAAGTTTTTCCATAACCGCGAGATTTCGCAGGTCATGGGCCATCCCGGAATCGGCTGGCTGGAACGCAATGAACGCGAAAAGGAAGAAGCCCCCGCCAAAGCCATCGCCGCGCTCAACCTCCCCCCGGACACGGTGATCGCCGACATCGGCGCGGGGTCCGGCTACTACAGTTTTCGTATTTCGCCGGATGTCCCCGGGGGCAAAGTCATCGCCGTCGACATCCAGCCCGAAATGCTGGAGTTCCTCCAGCGGCGCAGCGGCGAACTGGGAATCACGAACGTCATCCCGCACCTCGGCGCGGTGGACGATCTCCAGCTCGATGATTCCTCGCTCGACGCCGCCCTGATGGTGGACGCCTATCACGAGTTTTCCCACCCCGCGGAAATGCTCGCCTCCCTCCGCAAGGCGTTGAAACCCGGCGGCAGGATTTTCCTCCTGGAGTTCCGCGGGGAAGACCCTCGGGTACCGATCAAGCCGCTGCACAAAATGACCGAGGAACAGGCGAGGAAAGAACTGGAACACGCCGGTTTCCGCTTCGTATCCAACAAGCGCCATCTCCCCTGGCAGCATTTCATGATCTTTGAAAAACCCGCCGGTTGAAGAAACGCACCGTGGTGGAGATCACCGGTCGCCACCTTTCTTCGGGTTCCTCTTCGGATTCGGGGACCACACGCGCCCCCGCGTGTTCCGGAGTGCGCCCTCGCGCTCCGGCGGCTGGCACAACCAAACCACTCCGCATCCGGAAAGCTCCCCGCCATGTCCGCCCGTTTCCGGCGAGGGCGCCGAAAACAACACGCGAGGGCGCGTGTGCTCCCCCATTTCCGTGATCCGCCTGATCTACGTGTCATTCAGGCAAACCCATCTGACAACAGCCACCATCCGAAGGAATCCCCCTCATCTCCAATAACTCCCAAAATGGGGTGCCCCTGCCCCCGTGAAGAACCCGGCTTGCAGAAATCCGTTTCCCCTGCGATGACGGCGGCCCGATGATCGAGACGCTCGACCTCATCCTGCCCCTCGAATCCTCCGGGGACGAATCCGCGTGGAAAGCCGCCGCCGCCCGCAAGCTGGGCATCGACGCCTCGCGCATCGCGGGCATCCGCCTGCTGAAACACTCGATCGACTCGCGCCAACGCTCCATCAAGGTGCAACTGCGCGTCGAAGCCGCCATCGACGAACCGCTTCCCGAGAAACCCACCCCCGTCTGGAGCGCGCCGCCTCCGCCGGCATCCGCGAAGACCGTCGTCATCGTGGGCTGCGGTCCCGCCGGATTGTTCGCCGCGCTCCGCTGTTTGGAAAACGGCGTCCGCCCGATCATGCTGGAGCGCGGCAAGGATGCCAGCGCCCGGCGTTTCGATCTCGCGCCCATTCTCCGCGAAGGCCGCGTGATCGAGGAGTCCAACTACTGCTTCGGCGAGGGCGGCGCGGGCACCTTCTCCGATGGAAAACTCTACACCCGCGCCACCAAACGCGGCCCCGTTGCCCGGGTTTATGAAATCCTCGTGGCCCACGGCGCTCCACCCGTCATTCTAACAGACGCCCATCCGCACATCGGATCGAACCTCCTGCCGAATGTCGTCAAGGCGATCCGAGGTTCGATCCTCGCCGCGGGAGGCGAGGTCCGCTTTGAAACCAAAGTCACGGACTTCCTCGTCTCGGGCGGCCGCGTCCACGGAGTGGCCA
The DNA here is from genome assembly GCA_964629955.1 of uncultured Luteolibacter sp. GTDB lineage: Bacteria > Verrucomicrobiota > Verrucomicrobiia > Verrucomicrobiales > Akkermansiaceae > Luteolibacter. The sequence continues at coordinate 5,287 of CAZVSA010000182.1, read as the reverse complement.
CCGGCGCGGGCGGAGAAGTCCATGGAGACGCGGTCATCCTCGCTACCGGCCATTCCGCCCGGGACATCTACCGCCTGCTGTTTGAAAAACAGATCCTGCTGGAGCCGAAAGCCTTCGCGGTGGGCTTCCGGATCGAGCATCCCCAGCCGTTCATCGACCGCTCGCAATATCATCTTTCCTCCGGGCAAAAGCGCCCGGACCTGCTGCCCGCCGCGCGCTACCGCCTCGCCACGAAAATCCGCGACCGGGGCGTTCATTCCTTCTGCATGTGCCCCGGCGGCTGGGTCGTCCCCGCCGCCACGGAGAATGACGAGGTGGTTGTCAACGGCATGAGCCTCTCCCGCAGGGATTCCCCCTATGCCAACTCCGGGATGGTTTCCACCGTGGAACCGGAAGATCTCGCCCCCCTGCTACGCGAACACGGGGTGCTCGCAGGGATCGTTTTCCAAAAGGAACTGGAACGGGCGGCAAAAACCGCGGGCGGCGGAGGCCAGGTTGCCCCCGGCCAAAAGGTTTCCGATTTCCTGAACGGAAAAATCTCCGGCACCCTGCCGGACACCAGCTACTTCCCGGGAGTCCGCCCCGCTCCGCTTCACGAACTCCTTCCCCCCGCCATCACCAGCCGGATGCAGGAGGGCCTGCGCCTCTTCGACCGGCAAATCCGCGGCTACGCCACCGGCAACGCTCTCCTGCTGGGTTTTGAAACCCGCACCAGCTCCCCCGTCCGCATCCCGCGCCGGGACGACACCCTGGAGCACCCGGAAATCGCCTCCCTCTACCCATGCGGCGAAGGAGCGGGATACGCCGGGGGCATCGTCAGCGCCGCCCTCGATGGCATGCGCATCGCGGATGCCGCCTGTTCCACCACCTGATTCCGGAAACGGTCCGCCGCATTACACCAACGTCCCTTGGCTTTTTGGATCACGGGATCAGTCGTAGATGTCGCGGCGATGGCCGACGCGGACCACCAGCACCTCAAACTCCCGGTCCTTGAGCTGGCAAAGGATGCGGTAGTCGTCCACCCGGAAGCGCCAGAACTCGCCGAGATCGCCCTTGAGGCACTTGCCGAACTGGCGCGGATCCTCGCTGCCCGCAACGCGCGAATCCAGAAACGAGAAAATCCGGCGGGACGGTTCGTGACCGAGCTTCCGCAACTGCTTGAGGGCGCGGTTGGTAATTTTATAATCCCAGCTCACGCTTCGCTTCCTCCGCCGAATAGGTGCGGCCGCGATCCTTCAGGGCATCGGCGGCGAGGTAATAATCCTCCAGATCCTCGAGATGCTGCTCGATGGCCTCGCGGGCGTAGAAAGTTTTGGTGCGGCCGGTTTCGCGGGCGAGCCGCGCCAAACGCTCCTCAAGATCGGGTCGCAAACGGATGGCCAACATGCGGAAACGCTACACCCGCCATACACGTATAGCGAGCAGGAAGTAATGCCGCCGGGAAATGGCCGTGGAGATTGGCATCACAATTTCAGGATTTCCCCGGCGATCCGGTCTTCCATACCCGCCTCGGTCCGGATGTAGATTTCCTGAATCCCCTTCGCCGATTGGGTGACCGCCTTGAGACCGCCGGACACCTTGCGCTGAACTTTCAAGGTTCCCGTCGCGCTTCCGGCGCCCAGGGATTTTCCGCCGTATGACCGCCCGATGATCACGCCGATCACCCCTTCCATCGCCTCGATCCTCCGCATGATCCTCTGGCATTCCTTCGAGGTGGTTTGATGGCGTCCGCGTGAGGGCATGGCAATTTTCAGGGATTCGGCCAATGGATTCCACCATTTCCGTGAAATGATGTGACTCACAACGGTGGATGAATCGAAACGCGGAGCCGCGGAGATCGCAAAGGAAATCACGGAGATTCGCAGGAAGCACTTTGCGCTTCTCTCCGCGACCTCCGCGCCTCCGCGTTTCGATGGATTTCGCAACCCTGTCCCCCGCGGCACGCGCCGCATGAAACCTCCCAACCTCCGCCCGCGTATCCGACCCGCTTCCCCGGCAAACCAAAACCCATCCCCATGCGCCGCCTCTCCCTGCTCCTGTCCTTCGTGGCCTCCCCGCTCTCCGCGGATGATTTCCCTTCTCCGCCCGACACCCAGCCCCTCCACATCCCCTTCCCCACCGCGGAGGAATCCCTCGCCAAACTCCATCTCCCTCCCGGCTTCCAGGCCACCGTCTTCGCCTCCGAGCCGGACGTCAACAATCCCATCGCATGCACCTGGGACGAAAAAGGACGCCTCTGGATCGCGGAAAACTTCACCTACGGAGACAGCAACGAACGCTACAACCTCCAGCTCCGCGACCGCATCATCATTCTGGAAGACACCGACAACGACGGCGTCCACGACAAACGCACCGTCTTCACGGACAAGCTCCAAATGCTCACCAGCATCGAGCGCGGCCTCGGCGGCATCTGGGCGCTCTGCCCGCCCCACCTCCTTTTCATTCCCGATGCCGATGGCGACGACGTTCCCGACGGCCCGCCCCAGGTGATGCTCGATGGTTTCAGCACCCAGGCAGCCTCCCGCCACACCTTCGCCAACGGCCTCAAATGGGGCCCCGACGGCTGGCTCTACGGCCGCATCGGCATCAGCAGCACCAGCCACATCGGCACGCCCGGCACACCGGAAAAAGACCGCCCCGGCACCGCGGGCGGGCTCTGGCGCTATCATCCCGTCCACAAAAAATTCGACATCGTCTGCGCCGGAACCACCAACCCCTGGGGCCACGACTGGAACGAGCACGGCGAACTCTTTTTCATCAATACCGTCATCGGACACCTCTGGCACGGCATCCACGGGGCGCACTTCAAGCGCATGTTCGGCCCGGACCTCAATCCCCGCGCCTATCAGCTCATGGACCAGATCGCCGACCATTACCACTGGGACACCGGCGGCGTCTGGCAGGATTCGCGCGATGGAGCCCCCACCGCCGACGCCCTCGGCGGTGGCCACGCCCACGTCGGCATGACCATCTATCAGGGCACGAACTGGCCCGCCGAATACCGCGGAAAACTCCTCACCATCAACTTCGGCGGACGCAGGGTGAACGTCGAGCGCCTCGAACCCCACGGCAGCGGCTACATCGGCAGGCACGAGCCCGACATCCTAAAAACCGACGACCCATGGTTCCGCGGCATCGAAATCACCTGCGGCCCCGACGGCGGCGTTTACCTGTTAGACTGGTCCGACATCGGCGAATGCCACGACGACGACGGCGTTCACCGCAATTCCGGCCGCATCTTCAAAATCACCCACGGCACCCCCGAAAAGCCCGCCGAAACCGACCTCACCCGCCTCGACGACGCCGCGCTCGCCTCCCTCCAGACCAGCGACAACGAATGGCTCGTCCGCATGGCCCGCTGGGAACTGCGCGAGCGCGTCCACCGCGGCATGCAGCCCGGCTCGCTCGCCCAGCCCCTCTACCAACAATTCCAAACCACCCCCACCACCGCGAAAAAACTCAACCACTGGTGGACGCTCCGGCTCCTCGCGGAAACCGCCGGAGAAACCAGCCCCGCCCTCGAAGACCACCTCGCCTTCATGCTCCGGGACGCCATGGAATCCGCCGATCCCCACCTGCACGCCTGGGCCGTCCGCACCCTCAGCCTGTGGGGACCCGGCCCCAAACACGCCAGCGGCAAATCCGGTGAAATCCTCGCCAAATTGGCCGCCAGGCACGACAGCCCCGTGCTTCGCCTCGCCCTCGCCTCCGCCCTCGGCACGCTGCCTCACGACCAGCGCCCCATCCTCGCCTCCGCCCTCCTCTCCCGCGCCGAAGACGCCAACGATCCCAACCTCCCCCTCATGTATTGGTATGGCATCATGGACCTCCCTCCCGCCGCCTTGGTTCCCCTTTTCTCCGTATCCCACATCCCCCTCGTGAAGCAATTCATCGCACGGCGCTGCGCCGGGGACTTGGAAAAAAATCCCGCCCCCCTGAACGAACTCCTCGCCCTCGCCGCCCCCGGCGACGTTCCCGCCATTCTCCAAGGCATCACCGACGCGCTCAACGGCTGGACCAAAGCGCCCGAACCGGCCGCCTGGCCGGACTTCGCCACCCGCATCCCCCCGGACGCCCCCGCCTCCGCCACCGACCAGCTTCTCGCCCTCAAGGTCCTCTTCGGCGACGGCAGGGCTCTCGACGACATCAAGCGCCTCGCCCTCGACGAAACCGCGGAAATCGCCACCCGCGCCAGCGCCCTGCGCTCGCTCATCACCGCCCGCGCGGACGGGCTCCAGGAAGTTTGCGAAAAACTCCTTCGCGTGCGCGGCCTCGGCGTCACCGCCCTGCACGGGCTTTCCCTCTTCGACGATCCGGACATCGGCAAAAAAATCTGCCTCAGCTATCCCACCTTCTACCCCGCCGAAAAAAGCGCCGTCCTGGAAACCCTCGTCTCCCGGCGCGAATTCGCCCGGGAACTCCTGGAACACATCAACCCCCGCGTGATCCCCCGGGAACACCTCACCGCCGCGCACGTCCAGCGGATCCAGTCGCTCCACGACGCCGGGCTGAACAAACGGCTGGAAGAAGTCTGGGGCAGCCTCCGCGAAGCCGATGGCGACAAAAAACAACTCATGCAAACCCTCCAGACCCGCCTCACACCGGACATTCTCGCACAAGGCGACAAATCCAGCGGTCGCGTCATCTTCCACAACCTCTGCTCCTCCTGCCATAAACTCTACGGCGAGGGAGGAGACCTAGGCCCCGACCTCACCGGAAGCGGACGCCACGACATCGCCTATCTCATCGGCAACATCGTGGACCCCGGAGCCATCCTCGCCAACGACTACAAGATCACCATCCTCGCCATGAAGGACGGCCGCACCCTCAGCGGCAACATCGCCGCACGCACCGAACGCACGCTCACCCTGAAAATGATCGGCATCGGGCAAACCGTCGAACTCGGCGACATCGAAAAGGAAGAACAACTCCCCATCTCCCTGATGCCCGAAGGGCTCCTCTCCGCCCTCGGCGACAATGAGGTCCGCGATCTCTTCGCCTACCTCATGCACGACGGGCAGGTTCCCCTGCCGGAATAGAACCCGGAACGGGTTCCGATGCTCTTCAAATGCATCGGCGGGTGCCGGAATCACCCCCGCCAAACAAGGCTCCTTCCCCCTCCCCCGCGAAATACTCCGGCAACGTCACCCGGAATTTTCCGGCATTCCGCACTTTTTCACACTTTCTCCGTCATCCACCCGGCCTTTTCCCGAATACATCCATTATGACGGACTAGAGCATTTTCTAATTAATTTGTCGTATTCTGAGTGAGATGTGCGACCATGTG
>CAZVSA010000181.1:0-8692 GCA_964629955.1 uncultured Luteolibacter sp. | reverse complement strand
GCCGCCGCCGGCGAGCCACATGGTGAAGCAGCGGGGGTGGTGGTCGCGGCCGTAGTTGGTTTCGGTGAGCTGCCCCTGGCAGTAGATGGTCCGGCCGAATTCCCCGCCCCAGATTACGAGGGTGTCCTCCAGCATGCCGCGTTGTTTGAGATCCTGGATAAGGCCGTAGCAGCCCTGGTCCACGTCGAGGCACTGGGCGGCGAGATCACGGGGAAGATCGCCGTGCTGGTCCCAGCCGCGGTGGAAGATCTGGACGAAGCGGACGCCGCGTTCGAGAAGGCGGCGGGCCATGAGGGCGGAGTTTGCGAAGGTGCCCCGTTTTTTGCTGTCGTCTCCGTAGAGGGCGTAGGCGCTCTCGGGCTCGCCGGAGAGCTCGGTGAGTTCGGGGACGGATGCCTGCATGCGGAAGGCCATTTCGTATTGCTGCATGCGGGTTTGGATTTCCGGATCGCCGACGGATTCGAGGGAGCGTTGGTTGAGCTGGTTGAGGCCGTCGAGCATACTGCGGCGGGTTTCGCGGGAGATGCCGGGGCTGTCCTTGAGGAAGAGGACGGGGTCGCCCAGCGAGCGGAGGGAGACTCCGGCGTATTTTCCCGGGAGGTAGCCGGAGCCCCAGAGGCGGGAGGAAATGGCCTGGACGTTCGCGTAAGGGGAGGTGTGGGTGGCGTGGAGAACGACGAAGGAGGGGAGGTCGTGGTTCATCGAGCCGAGGCCGTAGGAGAGCCAGGAACCGAGGGAGGCTTTTCCGGATTGCATCGAGCCGGTGCAGATGAGCTGGTTGGCGGGCTCGTGGTTGATGGCATCGGTGTGCATGGATTTCACGATGCAGAGATCGTCGGCCATTTTGGCGTGCCAGGGGAGTAGCTCGCTGATCCATATGCCGGACTGGCCGTGTTGGGAGAAATTGAAAGTTGAGGGGGCGAGGGGAAACGCGGCCTGACCGGAAGTCATGCCGGTGAGGCGTTCGCCCTGTTCCTTGAGCCAACCGGTGAGGTCTTCCTTCGAGCGTTCCCTCAGATGGGGTTTGTAATCGAAGAGATCCAGTTGGGAAGGGGCGCCGATGAGGGAAATGTAGATGACGCGCTTTGCCTTGGGGGCGATCCCGGGAAGCATGCTTCCGATGTCCCCGGTGGCGGAGAAGCCGCGCGGGCCGAGAAGAGAGGCGAGGGCGGCGACACCCAGGCCGGTGCCGGACTTCCGGAAGAACTGGCGGCGGGTGAGGATGGTGTTGTAGTCGTGGAGATTCATAAAGTGCCGAGTGATCAGTGATCGGTGATCAGTGGATGTTATTTACGCGATTTTGTCCGGTGGCGTTCTCTTCGAGTAAGCGAAGAATTTCAGGATTGGGGAAATATTGCATAAGTTCCCAAGCATCATCGCCATCCTGATTTTGAAGGGAAGGATTCGCGCCAAGTTTCAAAAGAAGTCGGACGGATTCGGTGTGGCCTTGCTGGATTGCATAAAGAAGCGGAGTGAAACCCCATTCTCCCTGGGCGTTCAGGTCGGCTTCATAGTTCGCTAGCAGTGAGATTGCTCGGGTGTTGCCCCGAATCGAAGCAATATGCAGCGGCGTATCGCCTGTCCGGGCACGGGTATGAACATGGATCTTCTCATCATTGAAGCCTGCTTCGTCTTCAAGGTCGTCCAAAAATTCCTGGAGATAATGATCCATCCAATGATTGCCGAACTATTTGTTCAGCGTCTCGTCGAGGTTGAAAATCTGGCTGGCGATGAGGGTCCAGGTTGCGAGTTCGGCGGGATTGAGATCCGGGGGCGGCGGGGATTCTCCGGTGGAGATGAGGGCTTGCGCTTCTTCCGGCTTTTCGTTGTAGGTGGCGAGGAGCTTGTCGCAGGTTGCTTCCACGATGGATCGTTCCGGGGCATCGAGAACGCGGCTGAGGAGGCGCTGCGTGATGAAGTCGATGCGCCCACTGGTTTCAGGGGAGGCTGTCATCGCATGGGCGGCGAGGGTGCGCGAGGCTTCGAGGAACTGGGGATCGTTGAGGAGGACGAGGGCCTGGAGCGGGGTGTTGGTGCGGTCGCGGCGGACGCAGGAGATTTCACGCGAGGGGGCGTTGAGGATTTCCATGGAGGCGGGAGGGGCGCTGCGTTTCCAGAAGGTGTAGAGAGAGCGCCGGTACAGGCTTTCGCCGCTGTCCTGGCGGTAGTCCCGGGTGTTCGATTGAGGCATGGCGACGGCTTCCCAGATGCCTTCGGGTTGATAGGGTTTGACGGGAGGGCCGCCGACCTTCGGGGAGAGAGAACCGGAGGCGGCGAGGGCGAGGTCGCGGATTTGTTCGGCATCGAGGCGAATGCGGGGTCCGCGGGAGAGCAGGGTGTTGGAGGGGTCCGCTTCGAGCTTTTCCGGTGAAACGTTTCCGGATTGGCGGTAGGTGGCGGAGGTGACGATGCGGGTGAGCATTTCCCGGTAATTCCAGCCGTTTTCGACGAACTCGGCCGCGAGCCAGTCGAGGAGCTTCGGGTGGGACGGGCGGCTGCCCATGATGCCGAAGTCTTCGGTGGTTTCCACGATGCCGGTGCCGAAGAAGTAGTACCATGTGCGGTTCATGGTGACGCGGGCGGGAAGGGGATTTTCCGGGTCGTTGAGCCATTGGGCGAGGCCGGCGCGGTTTTTCGGAGCATCGGCGGGCATGGGGGGAAGAAAGCCGGGGGTATCGGCGGAGACCTGCTCACCTTTGTTCGCGTATTCGCCGCGGATGAGGATGTGGGCGGAGGGCTCGCCGTCTTTTTTCTCCTCCATCACGAGTGAGACGGAGCCGCGCTCGCGGAGGGTGGCTTGTTCGGTCTTGAGCGCGTCGATCCGTTCGCGGAAGCCGCGTGAGGCGGCATCGACGTTGACGATGAAATACTGGAAGAGGGATTCGTTTTGTTCCGGCGTGCGATCTTCCGCGGGGAGGGCGAGGATGTGGCGGAGTTCGCTGGATTTCGCCAGACTCTGGATTTCGGAAGGGGAGAGCAGGCGGCGGTAGAAGCGGAAATCCTGCAGGGCGACCTGGCCGTTGAGCCGGGAATCGCCGCCGTGCCGCGAACCGAAGAGGAGGGGAACTTCCGTTTCGATGTTTCCGCCGACGGTGTTCGGATAGGTGTGGCCGCGGGCGTTGACTCCATCGACGTAGATCGAGAGGGACTGGTGGCCGGATTGGTGGCCGTCGAACACGATCATGAGATGATGCCATTTGCCGGATTCCAAGGCCTTCGCGGCGACGATCTTGTTGGCCGATTTGTCCCAGGAATCGATGATGTGGGCGCCGGGTTTGCCGTTTTCAAGCCAGAGGTCCCAGCCGCGGAACGCCTGGCCCGGATTCATGCGGGCGACGATGGCTCCGGAGGGGGTGCCTTCGATGCGAACGAAGCCTCCGTAGCTGATCTGATGATCGCGCGAGAAGGAGGCGAGGTCTCCGAGTTCGACGGGCTGATGGCTGACGAGAGGGGCGGGACCGAGAGGAGCGGCGATGCGCGGGAGATCGAAGTGCCATTCGCGGGGTTCTCCATCGACGGTTCCCTTGAACGGTCCTTCGGGCTCGGTGAGGGGCAGGTGGAGGGAGAGCGTGGAGTCGATGTCGCGGGGAGTTTCGATGACGGCGGTGGCGAGCCAGTTTTCGTAATCCGGGCGGGCGTTTTCCCTGCGGGCGGCGAGCTGGCTTTCGGCGGAGCGGAGTTCTTCGGCGAGGCTGATCCAGCGTTCGCGGTCCGGGAGAATGGGGACGAAGATCGAGGGCGGGTGCTCCGCGTTGTTTCCGTCCATGGCGTTCATGGTGTTGTTCCGGAAGAACGCGGTGAGCTGATAGAACTCGTGGGTGGAGAGGGGATCGAACTTGTGATCGTGGCAGGCGGCGCAACTGGTGGTGAGCCCCAGCCAGATCGCGGAAGTGGTGTCCACGCGGTCGAGCGCGTAAATCGCCTCGTATTCCTCGGAGATCGCGCCGCCTTCGCCGGTGGTGGAGAGGCAGCGGTTGAAACCGGAGGCGATGTGTTGGTCGAGGGTTCGATCCGGGATCATGTCGCCGGCGATTTGTTCGGTGGTGAACTGATCCCATGGCATGTTCGCCTCGAAGGCGCGGATGACCCAGTCGCGGTAGGGCCAGATGGCGCGGTAGTTGTCGATGTGGATGCCGTGGGTGTCGGCATAACGGGCGGCGTCCAGCCAGTGGCGGGTGAAGTGCTCGGCGCTTGCGGTGGTGGCGAGGAGGCGGGATGCCTCGGCTTTCACTGCCATTTCGGGATTTTCCCGGTAGGCGCTCACAAAGGCGGCGGTTTCGGCGGGGGAGGGGGGAAGGCCGGTGGTATCGAGCGCGAGGCGGCGGTGGAATCGGTTGGGGTCTTCCGGTTCGTTGGGGGAAAGGCCGGCTTCCGAGAGTTTTTCAGAAACAAACCGGTCGATCGGGTTGTCCGACCAGTCCGCACCGGCGGCGGGCACTCCGGGTTTCCGAACGGGGGTGAATGCCCAATGGTCTTCGTATTCGGCTCCCTGTTCGATCCAGCGCTCGATCAGGGCGATCTCGCGCGGGTGCATGGTTTTATGGCTTTCGGGAGGCGGCATCTTCGTCCCGGGGTCTTCATGGCGCATGAGCCGGACGATGGGGGAGCCTTCGGGGTCGCCTTTGAGAATCACGGGTTTTCCGCTGCCTTCGCGGACGAGAAACGCGTCCTCGGGGCGGTCGATCCGCAGGGGATCTTCCTCCGGCAGGCGGGTGCCGGAGTCCGGGCCGTGGCATTGGTAACAATACTCGGAAAGGATCGGCTGGATGTGCTCGTTGAAGGAAATTTCAAGCGGGAGAAGTTCCTCTTCAGGCACTTCGGCGGTGCTTTCTCCGATGATTTCCACCGGGGGCGCGGCGACGGTTTCCCGCGCCTTTTCGCAAGCCGGAAGGAATGCCACCAGAAGGCAGGCAACGAGGCGGAAATCAGCGTGGAGCAATGCCATGAGCGGTTATCAAAGGGGTTTTCCCGTCGGTTGGGAACGCGGAAAATCCATCGCACCTTTCAGGGCGCACGAACTTGAAGCCGCCGGGAGTCCCGTGGTTCCACAAATTCGCGCTTGGCACGGGGTGGGGGATTCGTGCGAGCCTCCGCAACGCCATGAAAACCCATTTCGCGACCATTTGCCGGGCCGCTTCTTTCATTCCATGCTCATGAACCTCCCGACCGAAGCCGGCGTGCGGCGTGAAATCTACGGAAGGCTTCCCGATGGCAGGGAGGTGGGGATTTACACATTAACCAATCGCAACGGCCTGCGGGTGCGGGTCATGGAGTATGGCGCGATTCTTGTCTCGATGGAAGCTCCGGACCGTGACGGCCTGATGGCGGATCTCACCCATGGCCATGACACGCTGGAGGGGTGGACCGGAGACGAATCGTATTTCGGCGCGACCGTCGGCAGGTTCGGGAACAGGATCGCTGGCGGCAGGTTCGCCATCGATGGCAAGGAATATGCCCTGGCGAACAACGAAACGCCGGGGGGGATTCCATGCCACCTCCATGGAGGGGTGGAGGGATTTCACAAGCGGTTGTGGAAAGGGTTTGTGACGGAGGATGGGAGCGTCGAGTTTTCCTATCTTTCGAGGGATGGAGAGGAAGGGTATCCGGGGAATCTCGCCGTGAAGGTGACGTATTCCCTCAACGAGGAAAATGAATTGATCTGGAAGGCGGAGGCGACGACGGATGCACCGACGGTTCTCAACCTGATTCATCATAGTTTCTGGAATCTATCGGGAAATCCCTCCGCGGATGCCGGCGATCACGATCTGACGATTCATGCGGACCATTATCTTCCGGTGAATGAGGGGATGATTCCCGCGGGAGAAATTCTTCCCGTGGCGGGAACGCCGCTGGATTTCACTTCGCCGATGCGGATCGGGGAACGGGTGGAGGATGATTTCGAGGCGCTGAAACTGGCAGGTGGGTACGATCATGCCTGGGTTTTGAGGAGAGGGAAGGGTGTGTCGCTTGCGGCCCGCCTTGAGGAAGCAGCGAGCGGCCGCGTCATGGAAATCCTGACGGATCAACCGGCCATCCAGTTTTATGGCGGAAACTTTCTCGGCGGCCAGACCGGGAAAGGTGGTGCGATCTATCAGAAGCGTTCCGCTCTTTGCCTGGAAACGGAAAACTTCCCGGATGCTCCCAATCATGCCTCGTTTCCCTCCGCGGTTCTCCGCCCCGGCGAGGTGTATTCGCACACGCTGGTTCACCGTTTTTCGATCAACTCCGATTCCCGTCACTAAACCTCCCATTCCCTCATGCACGCCTGGACCCTTTTGTCATTCTTCGCATTCACCGCTCTCGCGGCGTTTCTCACCTGGCTGATCACGAGGCGCGACGAGAAGGGCAGTTCCGACGGATTTTTCCTGGGAGGGCGCTCCCTCACCTTCCCGATCATCGCGGGTTCCCTGTTGCTGACGAATCTGTCCACGGAGCAGATGGTGGGGCTCAACGGCCTCGCGTTCAAAGAGGGGCTCAGCGTGATGGCATGGGAGGTGATTGCGGTTCTGGCCCTGGTGGCAATGGCGATGTTTTTCCTGCCCCGCTTCCTTCGCATGGGAATCACCACCGTGCCGGAATTTCTGGAGTCGCGTTTTGGTAAAGGCGCTCAAGTGCTGGGAAATATGGTTTTCCTGATCGCCTACGTGGGGATTCTGCTGCCGATCATTCTCTACAGCGGGGCGGTCGGCCTGTCGGGCATGCTCGATCTGTCCACGCTCACGGGGATCGACGAGCCGGTGGAAATTTTCGGGAAAACCATTCCGCCCGGCACGGTCATTCTCTGGGGAACCGTGATTCTGATCGGGATCATGGGTTCCCTTTACTCGCGCTTCGGGGGGCTGCGTACCCTGGCGGTTCTGGATACGATCAACGGCGTGGGATTGCTCACCGGCGGGTTGATGATCACGTTCTACGCCCTGAACCACGTGGGTGACGGGCAGGGGATCGAGGCCGGCTGGGAGTCGGTGAAGGCGGCGCAGCCTGATCGACTGAACTCGATGGGCCGGAGCGACCAGAGCGTGCCTTTCAGCACCTTGTTCACGGGAGTGGCCCTGCTGCATCTCTTTTATTGGTGCACCAACCAGCAGATCATCCAGCGGACCTTCGGGGCGAAAAGCCTCGCGGAAGGGCAGAAGGGCGTGCTGCTCTGCGGCTTGCTGAAACTGCTGGGTCCGCTCTTTCTCGTGCTCCCGGGGCTCATCGCGTGGCAGGTTTACCGCGGGCAGGATGTGGCGCCGGACCATGCCTACGGGAAACTCGTTTTCGATCTCCTGCCCGCGCCTCTCACCGGTTTCTTCGCGGCGGTGATGGTCGGGGCGATTCTGAGTTCCTTCAATGCCGCGCTCAACAGCACATCCGCCCTGTTCAGCATCGGGATCTATCGCGGTTTGCTGCGTCCCGGCGGATCGGAGGAATCGATGGTCCGCGCGGCGAAAATTTTCGTGGTGATCACGGCCATTACCTCGATGCTCATTGCTCCCCAGCTCGCCGGGCAGAAGACGATTTTCGAGTATCTCCAGAAAATGAACGCGATTTATTTCATCCCGATTTTCGCGGTCGTGGTGGTGGGGATGTTGAACCGGCGGGTGCCTTCCTGTGCCGGGGTGACGGGTCTTGTGCTGGGATTGGTGATCATTCCGGCGGGGTATTTCCATCCCCCGTTCAAGGAATTTTTGAAAGAGCATGGCATTCACGAATATCACTTTCTGGGGATCGTGTTCGCGCTGCTGGTTCTGGTGATGAACCTCATTGGCTGGGTGCGGCCGAGACCGGAGCCGTGGGTGCTGGTGAGCCGGAATCGGATCGATCTCACTCCGTGGAAAAACGCGAAATGGGCGGCCACGGCACTTGCCCTGCTGGTGGTGGGAATCTATGCGGCGTTCGCCGGTTGACCGGCGCTTTTTCCATGAAAATCACTTCCTACACCGGCGGCTTCGCCCAAACCAACGGCTATCTCGTCGAAACGGCGGACGGGAATCTTCTGATCGACGCGCCGGAAGGCATGGCCGCCTGGTGCGCGGAGCGGGGGGTGCGTGTCGATCACGTCCTGCTCACCCACCAGCACTACGATCATGTGCTGGACGCGGCGGCATTGCAGGAGGCAGGGGCGGTGCTTCATGCCCTGGAGGATTATTCGACGGAACTCACGCTGGAGAACGCGGCGCGTGCCTGGGGGCTTCCGATTTCGGTCGTTCCTTACCGGATCGCGGAGCGCCTGGATGTCGCGCGGATTCTGTCGGTATGTGGATTGGAGTTTCAACTCGCCCACGTTCCCGGACATGCGGCGGACAGTGTGACGTTTCATCTTCCCGCCGCCTCGCTGGTGTTTTCCGGGGACACGCTTTTCGCGGGCTCCATCGGTCGCACGGATTTGCCGGGAGGAAGCCATGAGCTGCTTCTGGATGGAATCGCCCGGCATCTGATGATGTTGCCTCCGGAAACCACGGTGCTCGCGGGACACGGACCGCCCACCACGATCTGTGCCGAGAGGGAGGAAAATCCCTATCTCGATTGAACGGGTTTTGGCGCTGCTTGTTCGTGAATGGCGGCGGGCAGAATGCCAAAGGTGTTCCGGGGAATGATCCCAGCCCGTGAGTCAGTGCTTCAAGGGCAGGGCGGATTGGACGGCTTCGCGCCTTCCGGCAGGTAGGGCGAGACCGCCGGGCGCGCCGTGACTCTCTCTCCGCAGCGG
>CAZVSA010000180.1:0-8719 GCA_964629955.1 uncultured Luteolibacter sp. | reverse complement strand
GATTTCGGCCACTGGGCCGAAATCCAGCGGGCGGCTCGAACCCGTCTCGAACGGGTCCCCGCCCGTGGCGATATGCCTGGCGTGCAGCAGCGCGGAGCGTTCCACACATTCCTCGATCACCTCCGGAACCAGCGCCGCGAGGTCTTCCGCATGCTTTTCCAGCCAATCGAAAAACTCCCGGTCTTTCACCAGCGCCACCTTCACGGCCTCGATCAATCCCGCCCGGTTGGTCTCATCGTCCTGCGTCCGCAAAAAGTGGAAATCGTTGATCACCGCGAACGGCACCGAGAACGCGCCGATCCAGTTTTTCTTTCCATAGCCGTTGATCGCGCATTTCACCCCCACCCCGCTGTCATCCTGCGAGAGCGTCGTCGTAGGAAACCGCACCAGGCGCACACCCCGGTGCGCCGTGGCCACCGCATAACCGGCGGCATCGAGAAACGCCCCTCCGCCGATCACGAGCGCGTAGGAATGGCGGTCGATATGGGCGGCGTCCAGCGCCTCCCAAACCCGCCTCACCAACTGCTCGTCCGCCTTGACCGCCTCCCCTCCAGGCAGGACGGACAGCCCGCGCAGTTCCACGCTCGAATCCGGAAAATACGCCCGCACCTCGTCCGCCAGATCCGGCCAGGAATCCGCCACCGCCTGCTCGATGAAAACCACGGCCCTCCTGCCTCCTCCTTCCACCAGCAGATCCGCGAGTTCGCGGTTTCCGGGGGAAAACGCCCCACGGGTGAAAACAATACGATGCTTGAAGGTGACGGGAATCTTGAAATCGTAGCGGGACATCAGCGGGCGCGAGAAGTAGACCCTATTACGGGAACGCGCCACCGTTTCTTCACCCCTTTCCACCATGTCCGGCACCGAAGTTCTTTTCCAAACCCGCTGGCTTTCCCTCTGCCGAACCGGAACCTGGGATTTCGTCCGCCGCCCCCATGGCGACACCTGCGTCGGCATCCTCGCCATCAACGATCGCGACGAAATCATCCTCGTCGAGCAGATGCGTATTCCGATCCAACGCCGCGTCATCGAAATGCCCGCGGGGCTGGTGGGGGACGAGCCCGCCCATCAGGGCGAATCCCTGGCCGAAACCGCCGGTCGCGAGCTTCTGGAGGAAACCGGGTATCGCGCCGCCACGATCACCCCGCTCATCGCCTCCCCCACCTCCGCCGGGCTGACCTCCGAGGTCATCCACCTTTTCCACGCGCGCGGCCTGGTGCGCGAACACTCCGGCGGCGGCATCGACGGGGAAAACATCACCGTCCATCACGTTCCCCTCAAGGATCTCCGGACATGGCTGGCCGCCCGCGCGGCGGAGGGGATCGCGGTCGATCTCAAAATTCACGCGGCTCTCTGGCTCGCCGGGATTCAGCCTCTGGTATCGGGGTAGGGACGGACCGCCGGGCCGTCCCACTTTTTCCCGGCAGGTGTGAGGCGTTCCGCGGCCATTCCGCTTTTTTCGTCAGATACCAGCCCCACCTGCTGCGGAGAGAGAGTCACGGCGCGCCCGGCGGTCGCGCCCTACCTTTCAAAGACAGAGCGCGACCTGCTCACCCGGGCCGTGAACCCCTTCGATGAGAATTCCTTCGACGTCCGCGGTCTTGGACGGACCGGTGCACCAGATGATGTTGGGGCAATCACCGAATGCCGCGATGGCGTCGGGAATCGTGCGGTGGATTTCCGCAGGGGAAATCACCGCAACGTGAACCCACGGGGAAAGCGCCGCGAGCCTGCGGGAAGTCCGGTCGTCGTCGAGGATCACCGTGCCGGACTCGGCGATCGCTCCGCTGCCGCGGGTGATCCCGAACTGATAGACCTCGTAGCGGTCGCGATCGTATGTGGTTTCCACGGTGAACCCCCCGGCGGCCAGCGGCGCTCCGATCGCTTCAAAGAGAGCGGGATCGCAGTAGCCGTGGCGATAATCGCCCTCGGAAAGGAAAGCGGCGAGCTGCGCGATGGAGGTCATGGGCCTTCCGTTCACATATTTGAAATTGCGGGAAAAGATTTCCCACAAATCCCCGCCCTGGAGCCTGGGCAGGGAATGAAGCAGCTCGGGCGGATAGTCCGGCAGAGCCGCCTTGGTTTTGAGGGCGCTGGTGGCTGCTTCGATTTTCGCGAAAATGGCGGAGCGTGACATGATGATTCGTTGCAGGGTTGCGGCTGACGCTTATTTCGTTTTTTCCTCCGTCTTCCGGTTCTTCAGCCACTTGCGGAAATCCCCGCCATGCCATTCGGGAAGGGTGCGCTGGCCGAGCCATTCCTGGAGGGGTTTTACCGGCGCCACCTGGATCGGCAGATGGTTCATGGCCTTGCTCATGGTCATGGCCGTTCTCCACATGGAGGGGGAAGTGGCGAGCGTCGCGAACGGGGACATGGGAATCGCTCCGGCGGAAGGGATGGATTCCCGTTTGGCCTTGTCCCTGAGACGGAGCAACAGATCCGGGATGGGAATGTCCACGGGGCAGACTTCGTTGCAGGCCCCGCAAAGAGAGGACGCCTTGGGCAGATCCGCCAGTTCGGGAAAGCGGGAGCCGAAAAGAATGGGCGAGAGCACCGCGCCGATGGGACCGCCGTAGGTGGAACGATAGGCGTGACCGGACGCCTGCCGGTACACGGGGCAGACATTCTGGCAGGCCCCGCAACGGATGCAGCGGAGGATCTCCCTGCAATTGGACGCAAGAACATCCGTGCGGCCGTTGTCCATGAAAACGACATGCATGTGATCCGGGCCGTCGGGCTGGCCGGCGGCGCGGGGACCATTGATGAATTCCGTGTAAACCGTAAGCTGCTGGCCGGTGGCGGAACGGCCCAGCAGATTGAGAAAAACGGCGAGATCCTTTTCCCGGGGAATCACTTTCTCGATGCCCACAAGGGCGATGTGAACGGGCACCGGCGCCATTCCGAAACGGGAATTCCCCTCATTGGTCACCAGCACCATGCGCCCGCTGTCCGCGCAAACGAAATTGGCCCCGGTGATTCCCGCGTGCGCCTCCATGTACTTGGACCGCAGGTGGACGCGCGCCCGGCGGGTGATCGTTTCGGGATCGTCGTTGTAATCGCTCGCGATGCCTTCGCGGAGAAACGTGTTCGCGATTTCCCTCCGGTTCTTGTGGATGATCGGTTTTACGATGTGGGAAGGCTCGTCGTGATCGAGCTGGACGATGAATTCGCCCAGATCGGATTCGAGGCATTCGATGCCATTCTCGTTCAGAAAGGGATTGAGATGGATCTCCTCCGCCGCCATGGATTTGGACTTGGTGAGGCGGGTCGCCCCGTGCTCGCGGAGAATGTCGAGAATCGTGTTCCGGGCATCCTCCCCGGTGGAGGCGAAATGGACCCGGACGCCGCGCGAGGTCAGTGCTTTTTCCGCCTTTTCCAGATATTCGCCGAGGTGATGAAGCGTGTGATCCTTGATCTCGCCCGCGAGACGCCGGAGGGCATCCGGGTCCCCGTAATCCTGATGGAGAACCTCATGGCGTTTGTCGGTGCCTTTCGAGGAACCGTCGAGGACGGAAGCCTGCTTCTCGTCGGTGATGTCCCGGGCGTATTGGTCGATGGGCTGGGTGGAAGGCATTGGGAAGAAATCGGGTGGCTGCCGGGAACGCGGATCATGTCCCGGACAGGGAATCGCGGAGCAACTGGATGGCGTGGAAATGCGGAACGGGGCGGCCCTGCGTCCGGGCAAGGCCGGTGAGGTGCATGAGGCATGACATGTCGCCGCTGACGAGGACGTCGGGAGAGGTTTCGAGGATGTGGTCGAGCTTGAGCGATCCCATTCGGCCGGAAATGTGAGGGAATGTAACGGAAAAGGTTCCCCCGAAGCCGCAGCATTGCTCGGCCTGCCCGAAGGGGATCACCTCGGCGTTTTCAATGGAGCTGAGGAGCCGGAGGGTTGCCTCGCCGCTTTTGGTGCCGCGGCTGTGGCAGGACCGGTGAAAGGCGATCCGCGTGGGTTTTGCAAACTTCCCCTTCCATTCCTTCACGCCAAGCCCGTTCGCGATGAAATCCATGACCTCCCACGTGCGGCGTGCCAGGGAATCGACGGATGGGTCGGGCGCTTCCTCGAACTGGAGAAGATTTCCGTGGAAATTCATGGCGGCACAGGAGCCCGAGGGGACGATCACGGGAAGATCCCCCGCGAAAACCGCCGCGCAATGGCGGGCCACCTTGCGGGAGGCGGGCCAATCGCCGGAGTTGAAGGCGGGCTGGCCGCAGCAGGTCTGGTCTTCGGGAAACTCCACGGTCACACCGAGATGTTCGAGAACCTGGACGGTCGCGCGGGCGACATCGTCGTAAAATGCATCGCAGAGGCAGGTGCCCATGAGGAGCACGCGTTTGCCGGTGGGTTTGGTAGTGGTGGACATGGTCGGGTTCCGGAACAAAACGTTGCGGCGAGGGTAATGACTCCCAAACGGACGACAATCGAGAAACCCGGATGACATTCGCAGGACGTGCCTAAAAACCGGAATGTATAACGCAATCCCGGGGTGCAAACGCCACTGTGTTCCCGCCATTCTCCAAAGTCTCCATTTCACGAAAAATACGCATCCTTCTGATTATCAACGACGAATCCCACGATCCCGGTTTTGGCGCGATTCATGCGGGTATCCTGGCACGATTGGAATACTGTCATGCTGCAATGGACTGTCATTTTTCTTGTTCTGGTGATCGTAGCCGCGTTCCTCGGGTTCACCGGAGTGGCGGGCGCGGCCGGGTTGATCGGGCAAATCCTCTTCGTCCTTTTCCTCTCCCTCCTGATCCTCTCGATCGTGCTCCGCACCGTTAACCGGGAAGGCTGATTGGCGGGGAACTTGCGGAAGTAGCGGCGATCATTGGTCGCCGCGAAACGACGACGGCAGGCGACCGGTGATCGCTACCACGGCGCGCCACAGGCCCCCTGGTTCGGGTATGAACGATCGCCCGTGCATCTTGCATGCGGAGGACCCTATTGCCCGGCAAGAAGCGCGGACTCATCGCGCATCAAATCATTTGCCACCAACGGGATATGAATCGCCAACCGCCAATGGCACGAGCCATGCGATGAGAACCGGCAAAACAAACCCTGCTGCTCATGAAATCCACGCTTCTTCTCCTAACAATGCTCGCCTCCCCGTTTGCGGGCGCGGTGGAGATTTCGATCCAGGATGGCACGGTGCGGCTGAGCGGAGTGGCGGCCAGCCTGGACGAGATGGAACGCGCGGTGGCCAGGGCATCCTCCGATCCGGCGGCAACCCAAATCATCAACGAGGTGGTGATCCCAAGAGGAGAGTCCGACAAAATTTTGAAACGGAAAGCGCTCGAAGCGTTGGGCAACCAAACCCTGCTGCAAGCGGAACGGGTGAAGGTATCCGTGTCGAAAGGCCGGGCGGTGTTGACGGGGGAAATCGGCTCCTTCGATGAAAACGAACTGGCCCGCGAGCTGGTGTCCCGGGTGCCGGGGATTGTGGAAATCGAAAACCGGATTGAGATCGTTTTCGACAGCATCCGGACGGACGCCCAGATCGGCGGGCAGATCGAATTCATGGTTGCGGACGATCCATCCTACGAGAATGCGGCGATTTCCGTCCATGTAACCGATGGAATCGTGCGGCTCTCCGGCGAAATCGGCAGCCGGGAACTTTGGGAAGATTTGGTGGGGAAATGCTACGTGACCGGAGTCTTTGCCGTGGAGGCCCACGAGTTGTCCATCAACGGACGCCCGGGGAACTCGGTCGCGGCATTGGATCCATAGGGTTTTGAGCGTAAATTGTGTGTTTGGCGCTCAAATGGGGCGCTCACGGGGAGTCCTCCGTGGGCGCTTTCCTTTTCGCATCCTCGACGGCGCGCGACCATGCGTCGGCAAATGTCGGATGATAGTGGGGAAGCGCGAGATATTCGCCAATGGTCATGCCCCGCTCGATGGCGAATTGCAGGAGATGGCCCGTTTCCGCGACTTGCGGCCCGGCACCCACGGCCCCGATGAGACGGCCGCTTTCCCGCTCCGCAATGACTTTCACGAAACCATGCCTGGAACCGGCGATCATGCCTTTGCCGTTGTCCCCGTAGTTTTCCCTGCCGGTGACAATGCGGATGCCGTTCTGTTCCGCCGTGCGCTCCCCCGTTCCGATCTCCACGCACTGCGGTTCGGTGAACCACGCGGTCATGGCGGAGCTCCGGTTCCATGTGGCGGCGATGACGGATTTCTCCCCGCGGATCATCCGGGCGGCGTTCCTCGCGGCCACCTCTCCCTGGATGACGGCGAGATGAACGACGGGCACGGGGCTCGCGCAATCGCCCGCCGCAAAAACATGAGGAAGGGAGGTGGTCGTCCGCTCATCGATGACAATGGAACCCTTCTCCACGACAATCCCGATATCCTCCAAACCCAGGCCGGACACGTTCGGAGTCCGGCCTGTGGCGATCAACAGCGCGTCGGCCTCCAGGCTGCGGCCCGTGTCCAGATCGAGGAGGAACGCCTCCGGTTCATGACGCACCCGGGAAATGTTTGTCTGAAACAGCAGCTCGATCCCGCGCTCGCGGCTGGCCCGCTCCAAGGCTTCCGAGAGATCCCGGTCATGCCTCTCCATCAGCCGGTCTCCCCTCGCCACGACGGAGACCCGGCATCCCATCCCTTCGTAGAAATGCGCGAACTCCATGCCGATCGCCCCCGCGCCGACAACCGCCACATGCCGGGGCAGCCTCGTCATGCGGACGGCATCGTCACTGGTCCAGAACGGCGATCCCGCGAGACCGGGAATATCCGGAATCGATGGAGACGAGCCGGTAGCGATCACGAACGCCCGCGAATGGAGGATTCCCCGGGCTTCTCCGCCGGAAACGACTTCCACTTCCTGCGGCGAAACGAAGCGGGCTTTGGCGCGGATCAACTCGTAGCCGCTCCGGTTCATGGAGTCGATGCGGGCTTGCTGGAAATCCGCTGTGAAACGGGAAAGGCGGTCCCGCAGTTTCTCCAGATCGACCTCCGGTCCGGCGGCACGTATGCCGAATTCCGCGGCTTCACGGATGGCCCGCATCCTGTTGGAGGTTTCGATGAGCGTTTTTGAAGGCATGCATCCCCTGAGAATGCACAGGCCTCCGAGCTCGGCGGCGTCTTCGATCAACGCGCAGCGGAGACCAAGGCGGGCGGCTTCCGCCGCCGCGGAATGACCGGCGCTGCCTCCGCCGATGACTACGAGTTCAAAAGGTGGAAAGGATTTCATCGGTGTTCTCATCTCCCGCGATCCATCCGGCCGGGCTGCGGGAAAAGTGATGTCTGGACCGGATGGCGAAGCATCCGCCGGAAAAAGCATGATGGGCGATCTCCATCCGTTCGCCCGACAAAGTGATCTCATGAAACCCCTGCGGCTGCCCCTGGAGACGGGTGGAGCAGACCGTGGGAGCCTGGGAGACAACGCATTTCCAACCGGAAAGAGTCCCCGCGGTTGCCAGATGCGAAAGATGAAAATGCCCGCAAAGGATCAGATCGAGACGGGTCCGGTCGATCGCGGCGAGAAGACCCGGAAGAGGTTGGACAACCTCCCGCCCGTGACCCTCCGGCGACAGCAACGGATGATGCAGAACCAGAATGCGGAACGCTCCGCCGGGAGATTGCGCGAGGCGATGCTCCAGCCTTTGAAACTGGGAGGGGGACAACCTTCCCTCCGACCAATCGGCATACCATCCGAAAGCGCGCACGCTGTTGAGGCTCACGAGATGAATTCCCGGGATTTTCTCCTCCGGCTCGATCTCGTGACCGAAGGCATCCTGATAGCGCTTGAACGGAAGGAAAAACCGGTGGAACGGCTGGTTCCCTCCCGGAATGTCATGATTCCCGGGGATGACGAGAAACGGCCTCGGGAGCCTTTCCACAAAGGACTTCGCCGCGGCCAGTTCCTTGTGCCTCGCGCGCATCGTAAGATCCCCGCTGAGGACGGTGAAGTCCGGCGCGATCCGCCCGGCATGGCGGAGAAATTCCTCCGCGATGTCCGGATCGGAAGCCCCGAAGTGGGGATCGGAAAGATGGAGGATGCGCGTCATGAGGAATCACCAAGCTTCGCCTCGTCCAACAGGACCCGCAGATGGGACGGCAGGATTTCGAGCCGGATGGGAAAATGCAGGTTCAGGATTTCCCCGTCGATCATCACCTTGCAGGACCTGCGGCGGGCGGCCCGCAACTCAAGCCGCGCCGCCTTGAACGTTTCCAGGTGGGGATCGACCTCCTGCCTGCCCAGCACATAGTCGAAGATGCCGCGGATCGCTGCGGACGATTTCCGGTGCCGGCCAATGTATGCGGTCATCGTTCCCGACGAGAAATCGGTGCGCGCGGGGACCAGGCCTGCGCGGTCTTCGTAGCGGCCGGGAACGAACGCGGAGAACTTGGTGGCAGCCCGGCCCCGCTCGCAGCCATCTCCGCTCCAATCGAGATGCAGCGGACGAGATTTCGTGAAAGTGGAGGGAAGGCTGGCGGCCAGCTTGAGGGTCTTTCTCCACCAGTGGCCGCCGTGGTCGCGGGTCTCGAAGATGCCGGAAAACTCGGGGTAAAATCCGAAGATCGTCGTGCAAAGACAGGCATGGCCGGACACGTCGAGCACATCGATCGGATGAATGCCGGCCGTGGCGAGGAATTTCGCGGCCTCGCCGATCTCCAGAGGCACGCCGAAGTCTCTTGCGGCGAGATTGAAAGTCCCCATCGGCAGAACCCCCATCGCAACGGACGTGCCGCCGCGCGGATTCTCGGCGG
>CAZVSA010000179.1:0-8745 GCA_964629955.1 uncultured Luteolibacter sp. | reverse complement strand
GAGCGTGGTTTTGCCGAGGCCGGGCGGGCCGGAAAGCAGGACGTGGTCGAGCACGTCGCCGCGGCGTTTGGCGGCTTCCAGCATGAGGAGGATGCGTTCCTTGACCTTTTCCTGTCCGATGAACTCGGAAAACGCGGGCGGACGCAGCGAGACGTCGAACGGCGTGGCCGGTGCGGTGGTGGTCTGCTGGTAGAAGTTCTCGGGCATCGGTTGCTCGGGGAATTGGAACCCACCCGGCACCCGGCGGGAAGCCCGGATTTGGTTTCCAGCGATGGGGGCACATGCGTCGTGGTGGCGATCACCAGTCGCCATCTCTTTTGCCTTCGGGGACCACACGCGCCTCCGCGTGTTCCGGAGTGCGCCCTCGCGCTCCGGGGGGCTGGTATGGCCAAGCCGTTCCGCATTCGGAAAGCTCCCCGCCATGTCCGCCAGGTTTCCGGCGAGGGCGCCGGAAACAACACGCGGGGGCGCGTGTGCTCCCCGGGTTGATGTGGGCGAGACGCCCACACTCCTTGATTGCCCTCGCGCTCCGGCGGCTGGTGAGACCGGAGGGTGGCTATGCGATGCGGGTTTGCAGCCGGTCTTGAAGAGCGGAGAAGGCGTCGTCGTCGAGAACCGGCGTGGAGGCTTCCCGCCAATCCGCCGGGGCATCGGGAAAGGCCACCCAGCTACGGCATCCGCCGTACTTTGGCGCGTATTCGAGGATCCATGGTTCGGCCAGCTTGCGGACGCGGACGAATGCCACGTGGATGCCGCCGGATGCCATGCCTTTCCCCTCCCAATCGAAACGCTCGCGGACGGTGGTTTCGGAATAAATGTGGAATGGTTCGAGGGAGGAAATTTTTTCCCAATCGGTGAGGGTGACGGCCCACAGGGCCTCGGCGTGGTGGGTGATTTCCACGGAATCGCCGGGCTGCCATTCGGGTTTCGCTTCCACGGAGCCTTCGCGGATCTGGTCCGGCCGGGCATGAAAGCGGGTGGGAAAGAGGAAAAAGGAGTCGTGGGCGAAGGAGAATCCGGCGCGTCCTTCATGGATGCCGCCTTTGCGGAGGAGGATGGCCTGCCTGCCGGTGGCGAGTGCGTCGCAGACCACCTGCCATTCCTTGAATGCGAAATGATTTTCTTCGACGTTCAATGTTGGACGTTCAATGTTCGATGTTCCTCACCCCAGATCATCCGCGGTGACGGATCGTTGCTCGCGCGCGCCGAGGATGCGCGCCTGGAGGATGACGCGCCCGGCATCGGAATCGAAGCGGTAGCTGTGGCAGTTCGGGCAGATGGCGGTGCCGGATCCCACGATGGAGTCGCACCCTTCGCAGACTTTGTAGCCGGTGGGGTTGGAGGCGATGCGTGCGGCGGTTTCCGCGCGGTTGGGTGGTGGTGATGGTGGCATGGGATCCATGAAAAAAGCGGCACCGGGGGGCCGGTCCGCTTTGTTTTCGGTTGGAAAATCTGAAACCCGGCGATGACCGATGGTCAGGCGATGGAAGCAAGCGCCCTGGAGGTCTTGCTCTTGAGGTTCGCGGCTTTGTTCGGGTGGATGAGGTTGCGCTTGGCGGCTTTGTCCACGACGGAGGAGAAAAGCGAGCTGGCTTTGGCGGCGGCCTCCTTGTCACCGGAAGCGATGGCGCTGAGGGTGTTTTTGCGGAGGGTTTTCATCCGGTTTTTTTCGGCGCGGTTGCGCTCGGTGCGGACGATCGTCTGGCGTGCGCGCTTGATGGAGGACTTGTGGTTGGCCATGGTGGTGGATGGAAAAGGAATGTTTTGCCGGGCGGCGGGGGCGGGAAAGTAGAGGTTGCGTCCGGGGTGTCAAGCTCCTGTTTTTCCGGAGAGCCAGCCGGGCAGCGGAATTTTTCCGATCCGGCTCGCCTGGTATGCCTGGCCCTCGGGGGTTTCCGAGAGGGGGCCGCGGGTGATGGTGACATTGGCTCCGGTGCCGACGCGGTTGTAGAGATCGACGATGTCCTTGCAGCCCATGCGGATGCAGCCGAATGAGGCGGGGGTGCCGAGGCGGCTGGCCTGGGGGGTGCCGTGGATGTAGATGTAGCGCCGGTAGGCGTTGCGGTTGTGGTCCTCGGTCCCGGCGAGCCAGAGGATGCGGGTGACGATGGGATCGCGGCCCGGGGCGTTGGGCTTGAGGATTTCCCCGGTGGGGCGGCGGCTTTTGAAGACGGTTCCCATGGGTGCGTTGCCGCCGATTTTCCGGGCGACGCGCATGGTGCCGAGGGGCGTGCGGTTGCTGCCGGGTTCGTCGCCGATGCCGAATTTGGAGGTGGATACCTTGTAGGATTTCACCGGCTCGCCATCGCGGATCAACAGCATTTTCTGATCGCGGACGCTCACAATCATCTGATTGCGATCATCCATGGGGGTGGCGATCGGGTTGCAGCTGGTGAAATGGAAGGCGGAGAGGCCGAGGGCGGCGAGGGTGAGGCGGCGCGAAAGGCTTCGGATCATGGGCGGAATGTCAGGGGTCGAGTCGGTTGTGGGCCGGGGCGGCCGCGGCCGGAGGTCCGGACGGCAGCATCCGTGCCAAGGAGGACAACGAAGTGTAGAAGAATCCGATGGGGAAGGGAAGCAGGAGAATCGCGGAGGACCAGCGGCCGTTCATGGCGGCTTCGATGACGATGAAGAGGAAGAACAACCCGAAGAGCAGCTCGACGAAGGGGGTGAGCGTTTTCATGGCCTTGTAGCTGCTTTTTTTCCAATCCTGGCGCTTCACTTGGCCGATGCCGTATTTCGGGGTGCGGATGAAGGCGGTCTGGTGGTTGCAGAGGGCTTCGATGACGGCTTTGGCGTTGTTCACGGACATGCCGATGCCGAGCGCGAGGAGCAGGGGGAGGTAGGGGATTTCCCTCCACCAGGAGTCCGGCCGCAGGGCTTTCTGGGAGACGAGGTAGAAGAGAATGACGGAAACGGAGGCGAAGAAGAAGATCGGGATGTTGACGATGTAGTAGGTGAGCGGCCCGAAGTCCGGCTGGAACTGCTGGTTCGGATAGATCAGGAAGCAGAGGCAGATGAGGAGGAGGTAGGCGAAATTCGAGGTGAGGTGGGCGGTGGCCTCCAGTTTGATGAAGAGGGGAACCTTGCTCTTCCAGATCGCGGGGAGGACTTTTTTGCAAACCTGGATGGAGCCTTTGGTCCAGCGGTGTTGCTGGCTTTTGAAGCCGTCCATGTCCACGGGGAGTTCGGCGGGGGTTTCCACGTCGTTGAGGAAAATGAAGCGCCAGCCCTTGAGCTGGGCGCGGTAGCTGAGGTCCATGTCCTCGGTGAGCGTGTCGTGCTCCCAGCCGCCGGCGTCGGTGATGCAGGATTTCCGCCAGATGCCGCCGGTGCCGTTGAAGGTGAAGAAGCGGCCGCTGCGGTTGCGGGCGGTTTGCTCCAGCTCCAGGTGGCCGTCCAGGAACATCGCCTGGATGCGGGTCAGCACGTTGTAGGTGCGGTTGAGGTGACCCCAGCGGGTCTGGATCATGCCGATCTTCCCGTCGGTGAAATAGTGGACCGTCTTCTGGAGGACATCCGGGTAGGGCACGAAATCCGCGTCGAGGATGAAAAGCAGTTCCCCTTTCGCGAAGCGGGTGCCGTTCTCCAGCGCGCCGGCCTTGAAGCCCGTACGGTCGGTCCGGTGAATGTGCTCGGCGTCAAAACCCCGCGCACGGAGCCGCTCCACGCCCGCACGGCAGATTTCCACGGTCTGATCGGTGGAGTCGTCCAGCACCTGGATCTGGAGCTTGTCCTGCGGGTAATCGAGCGCCGCCACGGAGTCGAGCAGGCGGTCCACCACGTGCATCTCGTTGAAGACGGGAAGCTGGACGGTGACCAGGGGCAACTCGGCGAAGAGTTCCTTCGGCACGGGCTTGTTCCTCGCGTGTTTCAGGTAGAGGTAGACGATGGTCAGCCGGTGGCAGCCGTAGCCCGCCAACGCGATGAGCACCAGAATGTAGGAAGCGTACCAGAGAGGAGATGACCAGTCCATGTGAGATCGCGGATGGATGAAGCGGAGGAGATAAAAAATGCGGCAAGCGCTTGAAAACGAGACGCCCCGCGGGCCAGAGGCCACCACGTCGCGGACCACGAGTCAAGCCGGGATCTCCGAATGCGGAAGTCGGAACGCGGAACGCGGAATTTTGAAACCACGGAAGCTGCCCCCCCCGCGATTCTTCATTCCGCGTTCCGACTTCCGACTTCCGACTTCCGACTTCCACTTGCCGATTGCCGGGGAGCCGGGTCGGTGCAAGGATGCCCGTCGTGACCTTCTTCCGTCATCCATTTGCCGCCGCTTTCGGCCTGCTGCTGGGCTGCGCCGCCCTGCCGGCACAGGAGGCCGCCGAAAGGCCTGAAATCCCCGCCGACCTGCTGGACGATCCCCATGTGCGGGAGGAACTCGCCATCAATGAATTCACCGCGCCGTCGATCGCCAGGATCTTCGATTCGCTGGAAGCTCTGGCCCCCCTGCCGCTGACCCAGTTCCAGCGGGAAATCCCCGCCCGGATGCCGCTGAACCGCGCCGATCTATCGATCGAGCTCGGCTTCCTGATCGCCGACGGTTTCCTCGTCGTGCAGGCCGGAGAACTCGGAAAGGTCGAGCAACTCGCCGCCGATCTGACACGCTACGGCAAGGCCCTCGGCGCCGGCGAGCGGGTCAACCGCCACGCCGCCAGTCTGCTGGAAAGCGCCCGCAACCAGCAGATCGACCAGCTCAAAAAGGAACTCGCCGCGACCCAGAAGGACGTCGAGATGGAACTCGTCACCCTGCGCGACGCCGACCTCGCGCACCTGATTTCCCTCGGCGGCTGGATCCGCGCGCTTCAGGTGTCTTCGGCCGCGGTGGACAAGCAGTTCAGCCCCGAACGGGCGAAACACATTCTCCGCGAGGACATCGCCGACTACTACGCGGCCATCGTGGGCTCGCTCGAACCGCGCGTCGCGGAGCGGCCGAATTACCTCGCGATGCGCGACCTGCTCGCCGGCCTGCGCAGCGAAATGACCCTCGGGGAGGAAGAAGCCGAACACAAAACCGCCACGGAAGTCAGCACGCAGGCCGCGAAGCTCGCCGAACTCGCCCTCCAACGCCAGGAAGGCCCATGACTCCGCGCAAAATCGCCGTTCTCGGTCTCGGCATCGTCGGCTCCCGCGCCGCGGCCCGCCTGCGGGATGCCGGGGATTTGGAAGTTTCCGCCTGGAACCGGACGCCCAAGGGTTTTCCGGGTGAAACCGCCTCCGTCGAAGACGCCGTGGCGGGCGCCGATCCGGTCGCGCTTTATTTGAAAGACGCCCCCGCCGTCCGGGAAATCGCCGGCCGCTGTTTCGATGCCGTCTCTCCCGGCGGCACGATCGTCAACCACTCGACGATCGACTTGGCGACGACCCGCTGGCTGGCGGAGGAATGCGAAAAACGCTCCCTCGGCTTCCTCGACTGCCCCTTCACCGGCAGCCGCGAGGCCGCCGCGAACGGAGCGCTGGTCTATTACGCCGCCGGAGCCCCGGATCTGATCGACCGCTTCGAACCGATCCTGCTGCGCACCGGCAAGGCGGTCATCCGTTGCGGGGAAACCGGCAACGCGACGATCCTCAAGCTGGTGACCAATCTCATTTCCGCCTGCACCGTTCAGGCCCTGGCCGAGTCGCTGGCCACCGCCACCCGCCACGGCATTCCGGCCCAAAGCCTGATCGACGCCGTGGCGCTGAACGCCTGCGGCTCCCCGCTCGCCGCGATGAAGCTGCCGACCATGGCCGCCGGGGATTTCGACACCCACTTCTCGCTGGCGAACATGCTGAAAGACAGCCGCTACGCGCTGGAACTGGCCTCGCAGGCCGGCCTCGACACCCCGGCAATCCGGACGGTTTCAGAGCGCATGGAGGAGCTTTGCGACGCAGGCCATGCGGATCAGGATTACTCCGCCCTGGCCGCTCCTTACTCCGGGCAATGATCCCGCAAATGGGAAGCAGCCTGGTGGAACGACCACTTTCATTCGATGGATCGTTCCGCGTGTCCGGCAGGATAAGGAGTGTGGACGTGCCGTCCACACGGTGTCGACGGCACGTCGACACTCCTTATCGCAGGGCCCGGCGCAGCCTGTTGGCCATTCTTCCAGGACTGGATCGCAGGGACACCCCGATCACGCCAGCACACGGAGAAGCCACATGAGTATCGTGGCTACGACGAGAATCCCGCCCATGAAAGCGAAGACGAAAATCATTATCCGGGCCACCTCCGCCCTTTCCCGGCGTCGCTTGGCCAGATAAGTCGCCCAAAGAGCGGTGAACGGCGACAGAAGCACCCCCATGGAAAGAACGTTCCTCACGACATCCGCCGCCGCGGAGCCGTAATAACGGGTCAGAGCGCTCATCACGATTCCCACCGGAAACCCCAGCAGGCAAATCCCCGCGGTCGCCGTGAACCACGGAGCCTGTCTCGGTTGCTCCACGTCCATCCAATCTCCGGAAGTGACGATCTTCTCCCGATCCACCGGACCGGTCCACTCCCATACCCAGGCATTCCACGAAGCATCCGGGAAATCTGACTGATAAACCGTGACCATGGTTCGCCGGTATTCGCTCCCCTCGACCTCGCCCGCGGCCAGTCCTTCGTATTCGTCCAGCTTTCCGAGCTGCTCCGGGCTCACCCTGAAAAGATCGCCGGTCACCCAACCGGCATCCTTGTCGAGAACCATCCCGGGATACCACGAAATCCGGAACAACCGTCCCGCGACCCGTCCCCGGCCGACAAACTCCGCCCCCTCCATCCGGCACGCGTTCGACGCCCCGCTACGGAGCGTGCCGTACACGAAAACCAGCTCAGACGCGGTATCCGACTTCATCGTCGAGGAACAGCTTCAGCGCATCGAGCCCCTCCTCCAGTTCGGCGGAGATCGGGATGACCCTCACCTTCGGGAAGCGTTGCTCGAACATCTTCAGATTCTCCTCCGCGCCGTCCATGTCCATCTTGTTCGCGATGACGATCCATGGGAAGCGCGCCAGCTCCTCGTCGTATTCGCTGATCTCCTTGCGCAGGATTTCCAGATCGGAGATCGGGTCGCGCCCCTCGCTGCCCGCCATGTCGACGACGAAAAGCAGCACCCGGCAGCGCGTGATGTGGCGCAGGAACTCGTGACCCAGGCCGCGGTTCTCGTGCGCGCCCTCGATCAGCCCCGGAATATCCGCCACCGTGCAGCGCCGGAAACCGCCGAACTCGACCACCCCGACCGATGGCTGGAGCGTCGTGAAGGGATAAGCCGCCACCTTCGGGTGCGCGTGCGAGAGCTTGCCGAGCAGCGTCGATTTTCCCGCGTTGGGAAAACCCACCAGCCCGGCATCCGCGATGCGGCGCAGTTCCAGATAAAAAACGCCGGATTCCCCCTCTTCGCCGGGCGTCGATTCCGTCGGCGTGCGGTGTGTCGGCGTGGCGAAGTTCGAATTCCCCATCCCGCCCTTGCCGCCTTTGCACAGCACGAACTCCTGGCCGTATTCCACGAGGTCCGCGACCGGATCGAGATCGATCCCCTCTTCGCCGCGCTCGAATTCCACCGCCTCCTGCACCGTCGCCGCGTTGCTGCGATAGACCACCGTCCCGGGCGGCACCTTCGCGACGAAGGCCTTGCCGCTCTTCCCCGTCTTGCGCACCCCGGCCCCGTGATCGCCGCGCTTCGCGATCATTTTCGGATCGTAGTGGAACTGCCGCAGGTTGTCGGTGGATGGATCGACGATCAGGATCACGTCCCCCCCCTTGCCCCCATCACCGCCATCCGGCCCGCCGCGGGGCACGAATTTTTCCCGGCGGAACGAAACGCAGCCGTTCCCGCCGTCGCCGGCTTTGGCGAACACGCGGATGTGATCGATGAACATGAAGCGCGGACGTTCGGGGGTGGAACCGAGCCGGTCAACGCGAATCCGGGGTCAACGGAAGACGCCCACAGCAGGATTTCCCAACCAAAAGTCAGCGAAAACAAACCGCCCGAATTCCGCAACCCCCTCTCCCCACGGCGCAGCCGCCAATCCGTTTAATCATTAATGCTTAGTCATTAGTAATTTTCCCCACCCCTACACTCTCGCCTCCAGCCACTTCCCGCGGAAGTGAACCCACGAGAAAACCAGCGCCTGGGTCAACAGATCGAGCGAGAACACGATCCAGATCACCCGCAGGTCGAACCACGGCGCATCCTTCAGCCACGCCAGCACCACGATCCGGTAAAAAATCATGCTGCCGAAGGACCAACGCATGACCACCCCCGTCGCCCCCGCGCCGCGCATCGAGGTCTTCAATATGATGCACGTCGCGAAGAACGGCTGGGCCAGCGCGCAGATCAGCACCAGCGGCGAGGCGAGGTTCCGGTGCAGCTCGCTGTCCGGCGCCATCAGCGCGATCAATCCATCGCGGCCGAAAACGAAAAGCAGCCCCATCAGCCCCATCAATATCACCGCCGCCTTCCAGCACAGCCGCACCGAGCGCACCGCCATCTCCTTCGACCCCGCGCCCAGATACTGCCCGACCAACGCCGCGCCCGCCGTCGCGATCGCCCAACCGGGCAGGAAGCTCATCGACTCCACCCGGATCGCCAGGATGTGTGCGCCGAGATTCCCCTCCCCCGGCAGCGTCGCGATCACATGGATGCCATAGGCGTGGATGCCCCACATGAACGCGATTTCCACCGACTGCGGCGCGCCGACCCGGACGATCCGCCGCATCGTCTGCCTGTGAAAACGCAGCCCCGCCAGGCTCCACGACAGCAAGCCCCGCTTGCGCGC
>CAZVSA010000178.1:0-8753 GCA_964629955.1 uncultured Luteolibacter sp. | reverse complement strand
ACCATTCCTATTGCCCCGGCTGTCTCGGCAGGGGAACCCGTGAAACCGAGATTCCCGAACGTGTCGAAGTGACATGCGGGGGATGCGGGGGGATCGGGCGGCAGTTGAGCCCCGATGCGGAGCCGTGCTGGACGTGTGGCGGCAGAGGCACGCGGGAGGAAACCGTTGTGCGTCGGGAAAGCCATTCGTGCCTTGATTGCGGGGGGCAGCCAGTGACCACTTGGTCCACCGAATGCGAATTGTGCGACGGGAACGGCAGGATTCCCGTGGAACTGCGAAGACGGCTCAGAAAGAAGCGCATCGTCCGTGCGCTGGTCAAACTGGCGATCTTTCTGGCGGTGATCTACGCCCTGCGTTGCGCGTTGGCCTAGTTCCCCAATCAATCTTAGATTCAGGATACCATTTCAATATCTATGATTCATGAAATGACCCACCGTTTCGGAGATATTCGGGTCACGGACATCAATGGGCGGGAGCAAATCCATGATGGTGACTCCCAGGGCATTTGCGAGGAAGTAAAGTCGGTGATCCATCACACGAACCATGCGTGCTTCCACTTTGGCCACTCCTTCTCTTGAAATATCCCATCCGACCATCTGCAACTTGGCGGCAAGGACTTTCTGGGTCCACCCTCGTCGAACTCTTAATTTTCGCACCTGCGGCCCTATAAGATTGAGATTCTTTGCACGCGCAATCAATGGTCGTCGGTTTGCTCCTTAGGGACAGGATCACCAAGTGCGCCGACAACGACGAACCGGCGCGCGGAAGCGCGGAAGCCCGTGGATTATTTTTATGGTTAGATCTCACTCGAGTTCGTCACTCTCTTATTGCTGGGCTCTATTACACAGGAATTACTTGCGCGGTCTCTGGATCATATCGGTAATGGCCGATGCTTCCGTCTTTGATTTTCTCAATCGCTTCCTCGATCACGGGCAAAGGTAAGAGAAACCATTCCCGTGGCGTCACGTCGAAGCCGAACCGATCCTTCAATTCGAAGTCTAGCCGCGCGCTCCCGAAAAATTTGTGCAACAGAGCCTCAAGGAGCTTTCGATTGATATTCGCCAGCTTGAAGATGGCGACGATTTCCACGTCGGCCAGGAGATAGGTTGGATCCTTCTTCGCATTGACGATACGAGCCTTCACATCTCCTCCGGTCACGCCGATTTTGTGCAGCACCGAGCGGTTCTGCGCGACGAAGGGATGTTCGGATTTGCTCTGCAAGACGTAGATGCAGCCCGCGGGCAAATCGTCGTCTTCCTCCTCTCCGGAGAAGAGCGGTCCATAATCCGGTTCTGTGATGCGTCGGCTGGCCTTGTCTTTGTTCAAGGCTCTTTGCAGCGAGCGAAGCAGCAGGTCGCTCTCCGTGCCGTTGTCGTAAATGACCCTGAGCCTTCGGTCAAGACGACCAAAATCGCTGACAAATTCCTCTCCCATCTCCGCCACGAGAACCTTCTGCCCGTCGAGAATGAAGAGATCGCCTGTTTTTACATCGGCGTTGTCTTTGTATTTCAGGGTTTGCCGTTCTCCGGTTTGCAGCTCGCGCTGAATCTTCTCGAAAACGGGGCGGAACGTCTCGAAATCATCACAAGGGTTCCTTTTCGCCACTTCCTCCGCCGCACGGATCTCTTCGCGCGAGCGCACGTGCTTTAGCTCCGTGATGTCACTCGGGAGTGCCTCTTCACCACACAGGGCGACCAAGAGCTCGTCGTCGCTTGGTTCGGCATCCATGCCCGCACTTACGTGATATTCGGCAGGATCTTCCCGGACGATGGAGGTAGGCATCTCATCATGCATCCTGCGTCCAAGCAACCCGTGCGGATCGCGCCCTTTAAGAACGGCTTGGCATTCTTCGGACGCGCACAGGCGCTCCAGTCGCACAGCGTAGAGGCGCTCGAAGATGTCGCGGTTCTCGCCGTGCTCCGGCGCACGCCCATGTTGTTCCACAAAGCGCACGATCTCCTCGAACCCGGCGATGATGCGCTGCTCGCGCGCCGAATGTCCGCCCCTATGGTCGGACTCGGTTTCCACTCCCAGCTCGTCCAGCAGGTCCAGGTCTTCATCTGTGATCGTCTTAGCCATTCTTTTCCTCCCGAGCTTTACGTTGCAGGAAGGCGATCCCTTCCGCCATGCGTTTTTCCCACGGATCAGCCGCCGTGATGGAAGGAAGACGACCTTTCTCCTTCTTAAACACCAAGGCGCGCTTCGCCAGCCCCCGCGCTTCTTCGAGGGTCAGAGTCGCCCGCTTGGCGGCGATGATCTCCGCCACTTGCTTCAGCCGCTCCTCATTCATGGATTTGGCAAGAATCGCGTATGCCTCGCTGAATGGGTTGATGTGGTCGATCAAATCGATGTCCAGCTCCCGCATGTCCATCGCGAACTTCCTCACGCCGTCGATAAGCGCGGTATTCTTCGATTCTTCGCCGCCTGTGCCGCCGCCACTGAAGCCGCCTTCCTCGTCGAGGGCCTTCTTTGCTTGCTGCACCAGATTCAAGGCGGCGATGGCATGCTGCCGCACCGCTTCACGGTCTTCGTCGTCCAGGTTGGGAAACTTCTCCTGAATGATCTTGCCCATGCGCACCTGGGTAAGCTCCTCGGGCACGAGTTCCTCACCGGCGAACAAACCTTTTTCCAGCGACGGTTTGTCCTGCACGAAGGCCGTCACCAGTTCGTTCAAATCCTCGCGGCAGATGCGCTCCGCCTCCTTGCTCTTCGGTTCAGCCAGTCCCTTGATTTCCAGTTGGATTTGTCCTGTCGCGGGGTTGTAACCCACGTTGGTTTTGTCCGGATCGTAGCCCCCAGGACCGTAATCGAACCCCGGCGTCGGCTCGTTATTCGAATGCTTCGGCTTGAACTCGAAACGCGGGGCCAACACTTGCTCCATGAGCAGGCTTGCCGCGATGGCCTTGAGCGTGTCATTCACTGCCTCCGTCACCGCCTGCTCGCTCGCATCCGGTTCGGCGATAAGATTGGTGAAACGGGCGCGGGTCTTACCCTTCGCGTCGCGGGTGGCGCGGCCAATGATCTGGATAATCTCCGTGAGGCTGGAGCGGTAGCCTACGGTTAGCGCGTGCTCGCACCAGATCCAGTCGAAACCCTCCTTCGCCATGCCCAGCGCGATGATGATGTCCACATGGTCGCGGTTGTTCTTCTGCGCCGGGTCTTTCAGTGCGGCCATCACCCTGATGTGGCGGTCAGGGCCGTCGTCCACCAGGTCGGCGACCTTGCGAATTCGGCCGTTCTTCGTTTTCACAAGCTGGAAGCCAGTCACCTGATCGACTCCCTGCCATTCGCCAAGTTCCTCAATAATGTGTTCCACCTCGCGAATCTTGTCTTTCGTGCTTTCACGTGAATTGACGTTGGGAATGTGCAGAATCGTCTTCAGACTGGAATCCAGCACTTTCGTGATGTCGTCGATATAGCTGCCGCTGTAGAAGAAATACCCGATATCGAGCTGCTTCAGGTATTCGTAGCCGTTGAGCTGCTCGTAGTAGGTGTAGGTAACGGTATCGAACTTCGATTCGTCATCCGGGTGCAGCACCGCCTCCGCGTCGCCGCGGAAATAGGAACCGGTCATCGCGACGATATGCACTTTGTCCCGCGCCATGAGCTGACGGATGTGCTCGCCGAGGCGATTGTCCGGATTCGCCGAAATGTGGTGGAACTCGTCCACGGCGATCAGCCGGTCGTCGAACACTTCCGGACCGAACTTCTCCATCGCGAAGCGGAAACTGGCATGGGTGCAAACCAGCGCCTTGTCGCCGCTTCCGAGAAACGCCTTTACCGCCTCCACCTTGCTACCGTTGTCGGAGCCAGCCGCATCGCAAAGGTTCCATCTTGGCTCCACCTTCCAGTCGGCGAAAAATCCGAACTTGCTCAGTGGCTCATCATGGAAACTCGCACCGATGGACCGCTCCGGCACCACGATGATTGCCTGCTTGAGACCTTGGTTCGCCAGCTTGTCCAGCGCGATGAACATCAGCGCCCGACTCTTGCCCGATGCAGGGGGCGATTTGATCAGCAGGTATTGCTCGCCGCGTTTCTGGTAGGCGCGCTCCTGCATCGGGCGCATGCCCAGCGCGTTTGAGCGCGTGGAGCTGCCATCCTGGGCGTAGGTGACGGAAACGGATGGAATGGAATCGATGGAGCTCATTTCAAGGGTTCTTTCTCTTATTGTAGCGGCGGAGGAATAGGCGGGCTGTCACAAGCGAAATTTGAAGCCGGAAGGTCGCATCCTCCTCTTCAGATAGGCCGGGATGCCCTCCATGGGGATGCAACCGAGTCATCAGTCCCTGCACAAACTGAGGCTTTTGGTTGTTCGCGTTCCACTCGTTGTAATTCGCGAGCAAGAACGGGGGCTGGCAATTGCCGAGAAAATCCCGTTTTGCCTTGCTGTCCGCAGCTCCCGAGTAGCCAAGGGCGTCGGCTATATCGTTCAGGTAGCTCTCGTAAAAATTCCGAAGTTCGCCATTCGCTGCCGACCACTCGCCTCGCTGAAAAGCGGACAGCGCCTGATTCAGGTGGCCTTTGGCGACGTGGAAGCCGCTTTCTTCAAGCAACATCACAACCTCGTCCTCGGCTTTGCGAAAGTCCATCCCCGTGATGCTGTCGGGGAGCATCCTCACAAGGTTCGCCACTTTTTTGGTCTCGTCGGAACCGAAGATCGAGCTGGAAGTGACTTCGACCTCTTTGAACGCGACCTCGAACCCATCAGACCGAAGCCCGTCAACGAACTTCCTCCATGCCTCGGTCTCGTGACGGAAGTCTGGAGCCTTAATGGCCTTCTCGACCACAGCCCGCGCGAGCGGCACCCACCCGTTTTCCGTCTGGACAGCAAGGTCTTCACCGAGGGCGATCTTGGCAACGCTAGCAACGCGAGCAGCTTTGCTAGTAGTGTCAATCCTACCATCGATTCCCCACTGAACATTCAAAACCTCCATGTCAGCGTGAGAGTTGAATGATGCGATGACCTCCAGCGCACCCACCACGGTCATGCGACTGAATTCATTCATACCCCATCTCCTCTCGTCCGCCGGGCGGCTTTTTTTGTGGCTTTCTTGGCAGCTGGAGCGCTGGCGGTCATTTTCGTGTAGAGTTCGAAGAGCTTTTCCAGCCGCTCAGTATCGTTCTTGAATCGGCGACCGATGTAGATGCGCTCCAGCACCTCGTCGTTACGCTCGTGGGCAACGCGGAGATTGTCGGGCATCTTCTCCGGTTCGTAGAGTTCGGCGATAGTCGCCGGGAAATGCGCTTCGCGCGCTAGCAGAATGTCCTCCGCGCAACGCGTCAGGTCGGCTTTGTTTTGCTCGGTCAACGTGGGGAGAGGGAAGGTATTCCAGCCGAGGGTGTTGGAGTAGCGATAACGCGTTTCCAGCTTGCCGCAGACGGTGGCGATCCAGACGAGATGGAGCCGGGAGGCGATGAGCGCCATGTTCCAGAGCGGGGTATTGTAAAGTCCGAATGCTGCGTTCGAGACCACGGCTCCCTGCGACAACGCACCGATCGGCAGGTATTCCCGATCCTCCCCGGTATGAATTGGCACAATCAGCGGAACCTCGTCTGATCCAACTTCGCTGTGTCTAATCTCGGAAAACCGAAATGGATGGTTAGCCAACTCACGCGTTTGGAGTTTCTTGCTGACTCCTCGGAACTTTCGGACTTGGCTCTCTCGATCTCGTAGAAATGCGGATTGCCGAGCTTCTTCTATGAACGCATCTGCTACCCAAACGCAGTATCTGAGTTTTCCATCGATAAACTCGTCGCTGCCGACATATGGCTTGATGAAACGCTTCGCTATTGGATCGTTGAGTGATAGAAAATCAGCGGGTTTGACAACGAGTCCGCCTCCATCTGCCGGCTTGCTACCGTAGTCCATTGAAGGTAGTCGATTCAAAGGACTTCTATTCGGTTCTACGATCACCTTCGTTTCCGGAACGAGATATGGACCAATAAAATTAACCTGACGCTTTGTCGGTTGCTCCCCATCATCTTCGCTGAAAAGGAATACTGTAGAATTGGCGATGGAACTGAGGCCGACTACAACTACGGTGACTCCCGCATTTTTCGCAGCTAGGTTTTTCCATTTGAACGAAGTTCTGGCGAAGAAGATGGAAACGCCCAATTCATATAGATGAGGCCAAAGCGCAGCGACTTGTTGACCTTGGCAAATCGAGTTGGTGCTGACGAAGGCTGCTTTCGCGGTAGTTGCTTTCTGATATTGGCTATATTTGAAGAACCAGCCCGAAACGTAATCCAAGCTCTTCCACGCTATTCCCGAATCGCCAAAGAGCGCTTCCATGTCAGATTTCTGTTTCGCTGTCTGCTCAGACTGACCTTTATAGGGCGGATTCCCACAAATATACGTCTCCCCACCCTCATTCTCAAAATCGATCTCCGCTTGATTCAGCGGCGTCTCGAACAAATCCTCGGCGCGATTTTTCACCCCTTTCCCGGTGGGCGGGCAGATGCTCAACCAGTCGAGGCGCAGGGCGTTGCCGCAGGTTATCCAATTGGCGGCTTCGAGCGGTAGGAACTCGGCGAGCGCGAGCTGTTCACCGCGATACAGCTCGTCGCACTGATACTCGGCGATGATGAGGGCGAGGCGGGCGATTTCGCAGGAGAAGTGGCGGATTTCGATGCCGCGGAAGTTAGTGAGCGGAATGTCCGAGTGGCGGTCAGGTTCGCCGCGGCGTCGGTTGATCTCGGCCTCGATCTCGCGCATCTGCTTGTAGGCGATGACTAGGAAATTGCCGGAGCCGCAGGCG
Organism: uncultured Luteolibacter sp.; assembly: GCA_964629955.1. GTDB lineage: Bacteria > Verrucomicrobiota > Verrucomicrobiia > Verrucomicrobiales > Akkermansiaceae > Luteolibacter. The sequence goes on along the minus strand of CAZVSA010000178.1, from coordinate 1,992 downwards.
GGATCGAAGACGCGGATGCGCGCAATGCGATTGCGCAAATTTAGGAGTTTGCGGGCATTGTCCCCGGCTTCCTCTAGCTTCGCCCGCAGCTCGTCAAGGAACAGCGGATTCAAAACCTTGAGGATATTCGGCACGCTGGTGTAGTGCATGCCGAGGGCTCCGCGCTCTTCGTCGTCGGCCACGGCTTGGATCATGGAGCCGAAGATGTCGGGATTTATCTTCTCCCACGGAAGTTCTCCCACCTTGAGAAGATAGGAGCGGGCGATTTTGCTGAAACGTGGGACTTCAACGCTGTCTGAGAACAAGCCGCCGTTCACATACGGAAACTCGTTTGCCCAGCTTTTGATGCCTGCCATTCCCCGGTCGGCACTCCGGAGGTTCATGGCGCGAAATAGTTCGGAAAGCACCTCGGCGGTGACCTCAGGCGCCCCCTTGGTCATCTGTTCCACCGTGGGAGTGAAGCGGGCGCGTTCACCAAAGATGGCGGTATCTTCGGCAAAGAAGCAAAAAATCAACCGGGCCATGAAATGGTTCAGGTCCTCGCGACGAGCTTCACCGCCCCATTCAGGATTATCCTTGAGTAGCTCGATGTAGAGCCGATTCAGTCGGCCGGTCGCCTTAATGTCGAAGGAGTTTTCCCTAATTTGCCGGACGGTGGTGATGCCTGCCAGGGGAAGAAAGTAGCCAAAGTGATTGGCAAATTCCGCAAAAGGACAGACAAGAGGCGCATCGTTATCCGCAAGATTTTCCGCCTCGAAAGTCTGACCATCGGTGGCCACGATGAATTTTACCTTCTGCGCGGTGGTCTTGGGACTTTCTCTCAACGCATTTAGCGTTGCGGGGACTTCGCCGGGGGCGCAAATTTTGATGTGGATATTGCTCCGCTGGAGCACACCGCCAAGATCGGACTGGTTGGTGCTGCCACTTTTCAGCCGCTGGATCGTGGTCGGCTTGTTGCCGAAGGCTTCCAAAAAGGCATACGGAAAGCCCTCCGCGTCGAAAGGGGTTTCGGCGAGTTTGGAAACGGCTTCTTCGATCTCAACGGCGTTCATGAAAGTGGCAACTCCGGTGTTTCAGCAATGCTGTAGCTGGTGCTTCTGCCGCCACCTTCGTTTTGTGTGAGGATACCTCGCTTGATCAACGCTTGAATGTCCCGTAGAGCGGTATCTTCGGAACACTTCGCTATTTTCGCATATTTGGACGTGGTGAGCTTTCCTTCAAAGCCGTCGATGAGGCGGTTCAAAATCTTGCGCTGCCTTTCATTGACCGACTCATGGTTGATCCGATCCCAAAGCTTCGCCTTGCGAAGCACTCCTGAGAGCGCATCTTCGGCTCCTTCGATGGCACGTCCGAGGCATTGCAGAAACCATTCGAGCCAGTTCGTGATGTCCAAGCTGCCGCGCTGGCCACGTTCAAGCTGCAAGTAGTATTCCTTTCGCTCCGCTTCGATTTGGGCTGACATGCTGTAGAAGCGCTCGCGCGTGCCGTCGGCCCGCGCCAACATCAGGTCGGCAATCGCTCTGCCAATGCGACCGTTCCCGTCTTCAAACGGGTGAATCGTGACGAAATGGAAGTGGGCGATGCCAGCTTTCAAAACCGGGTCAACATTGCCGTCGGTATTCAGCCATTCCAAGAAGGCGGTCATCTCGGCCTCCAGTTTCTCGGCTGAGGGCGCCTCAAAATGCACGCTCTCTCTGCCAAACGGCCCCGAAACGACCTGCATGGCTCCCGCCTCGATGGGACGCCATGCTCCCACGGTGATGCGACGCATACCGCTTCTGCCGGTGGGAAACAGCGAGGCATGCCAACCAAACAGCCGCTCCGCCGTCAACGGGTCGGCGTAATGCTGGGTGGCATCCAGCATCATTTCCACGATGCCCTCCACATCCCGGCTGGCGGGGCCGATGCCAACGACATCCAAGCCGAGTTTGCGGGCGATGGACGATCTCACCTGCTCAACGTCCAGAACCTCGCCTTCAATCGCGCTCGATT
>CAZVSA010000177.1:0-8793 GCA_964629955.1 uncultured Luteolibacter sp. | reverse complement strand
CGACTTCGGAGCGGACGAATTCGGGAGTGATTTCGTTGGGGATGCGCTGGGGGAACCTTCTGAATACACTTGGGGTGTATTCAGAGGAGTTTTCAGTGTTCAGTTTGCGGTTTTCAGTGGTCTGCACCGAGCCGGAGTGCTGCTTGTCGAGGTGGTTGCGGACGATGTCGTCCTTGAGGTCGGAAATTTGGGCGCGGCGGAGGTTTTCGCGGATGGCGATGAACTCCATCTCGGGGGTGATGATGCCCTGGCGGGCGTAGTGAAGCTGGGTGACGGGTTTGCCGGTGGCACGGAGGGGTTTGCGGCGCTCGGCGGTGAGGCCGGGGAATTCGACGAATTTGTTGGCACGCTCGGATTTGGAGGCGTATTCGGCGTGTTTTTCGGTGAGGTAGCCGTTGTCCTGGGGCTGGACGGGGCGGCCTTCGTATTCCCCGACGTCGTTGCGGGCGAGAATCCAATCGCGGCGCAGCGCGGGCAGGCCTTGATCGGAGGTGCCGGTGAAGGCGGGATCGCCCCAGGGGCCGGAACAGTCGTAGACGCGGACGGGCTCGTTTTTCTCGATGCGGCCGTTGAAGGACTTGGTGTCGTTCAGTTTGATCTCGCGCATGGGAACGCGCACGGACGGGTGGATCGTGCCCTCGACATAGACGCGGGTGGAGGCGGGGAGGGGAGCGCGGGAGGCGTCGTGGGTTTCCGTGGTGGTGCCGTTGGTTTCTTCAGGTGAGATCATGGGAAGAAGGATTGCTGGTTTTCAGAGTTCGGTTTGCAGGAGTGAAAAAGGCCGCGCTGGAAAAGCGCGGCCGGAAGGGAAGAGTGGAGGACTCGACTCCCTACGGCGGCTCGACCCGCGTCAGGTTCGGAGGGTCTTTTCCGCGCGTGGAAAATCTCGGCTCCGCGGTCGTGGAGCGCCCCTGTCGTGTGATAGGGAAGGCTGGAGGCGAGGGGACTTTTTGTCAAGAAAGGGGAACAGGCGGCGATGAGGCGGAAAATCCGGTCTGTTTCCATAAAGGGGACAGGCCGGATGGGGGGAGTGGAATCCGTAAATTCGCCGGAGCCTCCGTCCCGATGAATTCCGGTTCCAACCGAACGATTGTAGCAACGGCCTTCACCCATGGAGCGGGCGGAGGGTTTTCCAATAGCCGCCGCGGAACGGATTCCGAATAGGCCTATAAGGGTTTGGTGACGGGTGCGAATGGCGAAGAGCAAGGGGTTGGCTAGGGTGAAAGTCGCTTCAAAGAAACTCCCTTGAACATTATGAAATCAACCAGAATTCTCACCACATTGGCCGCTTCCGCGGTTTTGAGCACCCTGTCCCATGCCATCACGATTTACGGCGTGGGGGTGGACAACCAGCTCTATCAATTCGACTCCGCCAATCCCGCAGGGGCGACGGCAATAGGAGGAAATCTCAGCGGAATCGTGGACATCGATTTCCGCGGATCGAACGGTCTTCTTTATGGAATGGCCGGTTCGGGTGAGACTTTTTCGATCAATGCCTCCAATGCGACCCTGGTATCGTTGTTTTCACCCGCCTCGTCTCTCGGTGGTTCGGTGACGAAATTCGATTTCAATCCCGCGGCGGACCGGATGCGCGTTCTGGTGGGAGGAACCACGAATTTCCGGATCGTGCCGGATGGCATCAGTGGAATGTCGGCCGGAACCGTGGTCGTCGACGGGATGTTCGCTTCTCCGGATGGAGTGTCGATCGTCGGATTCGGCTATACGAACCCCTTCGATGGAGCGAGCGGCACGACTTTATATAGCATCGGTTCCGATGGCATCCTCTATACCCACCCGATCGTCGGAGCGCCGCAATTCAATACAATGACGGCGGTGGGAACCGGCCTGGGGTTCGAGATCAGTTCGCCGGTGGGTTTCGATATCGGTGAGGACGGGACCGGTTATCTGACCCATGGCAGTGATTTCTATACGGTGGATCTGGCGTTGGGATCGGCTGCCTTTGTCGGGAATCTCGGAATCGGGATGTCCGGCATCGCGGCGGTGCCAGAGCCTTCTGCGGCCGCTCTCTGTGCGCTGGCGGGTCTCGGTCTTCTGCGCCGCCGGCGTTGATCCGGGCTGATGTTTTCGTGCCAGTGATGTTTGCGCCCCGCCGGATGTTTTTCCGGCGGGGTTCGTTCGTTTCAGGGGAAAAGCCGTCGGGCGCGTTTTCCGATGGCGGCGGCGACGGAGAGGACGTCTTTGGAATCCTCGTCGCTGCGGCAGTAGATGCCGAGGGTGAAGGCTTCCGGCAGCAGGAACTCGAAAGTCCGCACATGGGTGAGAACGGCGGCGGTCCGGCCGAGTCTGGGCATGGCTTCGCCCGGAGCGACGAGGACTCCGAGACCCGCCAGGCAGGCATCGGCGGCTTCTTCTTCGGAGGAGAAGCGGATGGCGTTCACCGGTTGGCGGCCATAAGCCTCGCCGCACCAGCCGGTGAGGAAGTGGTCGAAACCGGTGATGACGTGGCGGTCCGGCAGGAGGACGGTGGCCTGGAGAATTTCGGGGAAGCTGAAGTTGACGGGATCGAAGGGATAGAAGTCCGGATTCCACGCGATGGTGATGCCGCGTTCGTGGCGGATGACGGCTTCCTGGATTCCGGCGGAAAGACCGGCGTGGAGGAATCGACCGGCCACCACCACGTCGAAGCGCGAGGTTTCCAGGGCCTCGCCCCAGTTTCCGCAGCTCCCGGAGAGGATTGGAACCGCGGCGACGCCCAAGGGGGTGCGGGCGAGCGATTGTTCCAGCATCCGGCAAAACCAGGAGCCGTCCAGTCCGACGAGCACCTGCCGGTCGATCCGCCGGCCGAGGTGCTGCATGCCATCGATGAGGGAAAGGTAGGCGTCGCAAACTTCGTTGGAGCGTTTGAGGAAAGCTCCTCCGGCGGCGGTGAGGCGGGCACCGGCGGAAGTGCGCTCCAGCAGCACCAGGCCGGAAGCGGATTCCAGGCGGGAAATCATGAGACTGACGGCGGGTTGGGAAATGCCCGACGTTTTCGCGGTCTCGGTGAAGCTGCCGCTTTCGGCGAGCCGCCGGAACACCAGAAGGCTGGCGAAATCAATGTCCATTCGCCCTCCCGTTCGCCGCGGCCACGAGCCGCTGTTTGAGCTCGGAGTAGGGATGGTTCCGCCGCATCACGGCGGAGAGGCGATAGGCGGGCCAGGGGCAGTTTTCATTCTGGCTGGGGTTTCCGGCGTGGTCGGGCAGGAGAATGACGGCCCGTTGGGGGATGGGTTTCGAGCCAGTCAGGTGGGCCATGCCTTCCTCTTCCGGGAGGAGGGATCCGCCTTTGGCTCCACGTTCGCGGAACGACTCCAGCAGCGCGGCGGCGGTGTCGGGATCACCGGTTTCAACGATGTGCCAGCGGTCGCCCCGGAGACCGCTGGGATGGTCCGGCGGCTTTTTCCCATCGTGGAGAAATTTCCAGGGAATCGGGCCGAGATCGATGGCTTCCAGCCGATCGGAAACGGTGAGGGCGGAGCCGAAATAGACGTCGCACTCGGCGTTGAGCAGACAGGAGCGGAAGCGCTTCGATTCGATGCGGAGGAAACAGGCCCTGAACCGGTCGGAAATCTCCAGGCGGCTGAGAAAGCGGGTGAAAAGGCCGCCGCGGAAGAATCCACCGGCGGCGGCGAAACGGACAGTGCGTCCGTCTTCGTGCATGGATCGCACGCCTTCGGTGAGACGTCTCAGGCTGCGGTAGAGCTGGCCGGTCTGAGCGAGCAGTCCTTCGGCGAAACCGGTGGGGACGAGGACATGGCCGGACGTTTCATCGAAGAGCTTGCGACCGACGGCTTTCTCGAAGTCCATGCAGAGGCGCTTCACGTTGGTGCGGGTGCTGCGAAGCTCCGCGGCGGCATGGGAATAAGATCTTTCCCGGTAGACGATCCGGAACACTTCCAGCTGGCGGAAGGTGATGCCGGACAAGGGGGGCAAACCCGGGGGTGGAATCGGGGAAAAATCGTTCATCAAGCCATGCCGAAACTGGCTTCCGTGGAGGGAACCGGCAAGGGATTGTTAGCGGAAGGCGGTGGAAAAGCGCCGCTTTTATCGTCATCGAAGAAGTTCTTGATCTGCCACGGCGAATCGGCAACGTTCCGCCCGTGCACGGGGCGTAGCTCAGCCTGGTAGAGCGCCTGCTTTGGGAGCAGGAAGTCGTCAGTTCGAATCTGGCCGCCCCGACCATTGAGGTTCAATGGGTTAAGGTTGACTTTCCAAGTAGAAAGAAAAACGCATCAACCTTTCTTTCACCTTAAAAAGGCAAGTTGCCTGACTCACCGAAGATGGATCCAGCAGGGTTCTCAGGACCGCGGCCGCCGGAAGAGAGGCCTCCTCTCCTCTCATGCCAATCGCCCCGGCCCATGCCTTGATGCCGAAAGAATCGCCGGAAACGGGGGACCCGACAGCTTCCGGATTTGGAAATGCCATTCCATTCCGACCCCGTTCATTTCTCCTTTGCAAAATGTTCCAAAGCCTCCCGCGCCATCGAAGGCGAGAGTCCGGGGAAAACCGATAACAGCCTCGCCAGCATGCCGCTGACATGAGCCGCCGCGAAGCTGCTTCCGGTCATCCGTGCATGCCCGCCGCCCGGCACCGGCGCGGAAATCCCGGCTCCCGCGGCTTTCAGCGGAATCGGATGCCCCTCGCACCATTGCAGTTCTCCGGGAGGAAGCTCCGCCGCGCCCACGCCCAGCACCTGGGAAAAAAAGGCCGGCCACTCCGGGAAGGAGGGATTTTCGTTGGAGGAAGCCGCGACCACCAGGTGTCCGCCGTGGAAAGCCCTGTCCGTCCAATCCTTGTAAAGCGGCAGGGTGTAGGCGGTGCCGGGAACGCCGAAGGAGCAATTCAAAATGGCGGCTCCTTGTTCCATCGCGAAACCCGCTCCGGCACGGATGGTCTCATGCCTCCGCTGCCTCTGGTCCGCTTCGAGCACGGTCACCATCATCAACTCCGCCCCGGGAGCCAACCGGTGGATGATCCCGGTGATGCCCGTGCCGTGGCCCACGGGATCGACGGCTTCCACGGCCTTGCAGGTCACGGCATCCGCCTTCCAGGCCCCCGCCAGCACCAGGTTGGCAAAGTCCTCGTGCGCGGCGTCCAGACCGGTGTCCAGCACCGCCACCCGCACGCCGGAGCCATCGCCTGTCCGCAATGCTTCCAGGCACTCCGCGCGCGCCGGCCATGGTCGGGACTCCGTCATTTCCCTTTTCCAGCGGGTTTCCCGATTTTTCCGGCCAGATCGGCAAGTTCTCCCAAATTCTTCAGCGAAAAGCCTCCCGGAGAATCCTCGAAAATCACCGCCGAGACGACACCGCCATTTTCCCCGGCCTCCACCGGCGCCGCCATCATCGCCCGGCATTTCCGCCCGAGCCGTCTGTCGATCACCGGATCGTGGGAGGGATGGGATGGCAGCTCCTCTTCCAGAATCGCCTGCCCGGTCAGATACACCCGCGAAATCAACCCGGACCCAAGCGGCTGGCGCATGCCGACGATGTCCGGCTCCAGCGGATTGGCGGTTGCCACCAGATTTCCGCTTTCTTCTTTCCAAAGTGTCACTCCATCCGCGTTCGCATCTTCAGCGAAGGCGCGCATGAGTTCAAGGACGGCCGGCGGATTGGAATCATCCTGCATTGATCCGGGAGTGTAGCCGTCGGGAATTTATGTGGAAAGCGGGAAGTCCGCCTGATCCATGGGGATTCATGCAAGAGTCACATGGTTTTTCCCATTGCCCGCTTCCGGGAAATTCGTTAGACATCACCCGGCCCGGTTTACTCATGGCGAACGATACGGAATGCGACGATCTGCTTCTCGCCGAGGATGCCTTGGAAGGCGACGCTGTGGCGGTCGCCGGAATTCTCGAAATGCTCCGCTCTCCCGGGTTGGCCGGCTTTCTCAAAAGCCGCGGCGCCAGTGAAACCGAGGCCCGCGATCTGATCGGTGACATCGCTGGAGACTGCTTCGGCGGCGAACGGGCGAAAGGCGGGCTGCACCGGCTGCTCGGCCGTTACAACGGCGGCTGCCCTCTTCCCGCCTTCTTCCGGCACGTCGCGCTGAACCGCCTGATCAGCCTGAAACGCCGCCAGGCCACCCGCCGGGAAACCTCCGCGACCGATGACGAAGGCGGCGAGGTTTTTGACCGGATTCCCGATGCCGGCGGAATTCCCGGTCCATACGACGATGCCCTGATCTCCCTGCTGCGGGAAGCCCTGCTTGTCTCGATCTCGAAGGTCGATGTCGAGAAACTGGTGGTCGTCCGCCTCATTGAATCCTACGGCATTCCGCAGAAACAGGTGGGCGCATTGTGGGGCTGGCACGAAACAAAAATCAGCCGCACGAAAAGCGATCTGCTGGAGGAACTCCGCATCGCGATCCTCGATGAAGTCCGGCGAAAGGAACCTTGGCTCCAGCTCGAATGGGACGACTTCCTCGCTCTGTGCGGTGAATCCACCGATCTCTTCAGCAGGTGATGTTCTTCATCACCGCTCCGCGGAAATTCCGGAAAATTTTCGCAACTCCAGGTGATGAGCGCGTCGGTTCCCTATGACCACCTGTCGGAATTTCCCCGCCTCCAGTGACACTCTGCTTCGTTTTCTGGAAATTTTCCACCATCCCGCGACCGCCCGCGCCAGATGGGAACCGGACCCCGAACAAAAAATGTTGCTCGAAGCCTTCGCCAACGGAGAACTCCCGGAATCCCGGCGTGGAGAACTGATCCACCTGCTTTCATCCCACACCCCCGCCCTGGAATTCCTCGCCGCGCTCCTGAAAAACAAGGGCACGGATTGCGAAGAGGAATAGACCAAAAACGGAACCACGGATTCAGGAGGAAACTCCGCCTTCAATGGCCGCGCGGGAACTTCCCTCTCGCGGAACTCCAAAAAATCCGCGAAAAAATCCGCAAGTCCGCCGGAGCGCCGCGTTCCTCCCCTGCCATGAATCACATCCCGCCACACGATCCCGCCTTCGGAACCCTGCTGCGCTTCCTCGGCTCCTTCGACCTCTCCGCCACCGCTCACGCGCGGGAAGCGTTGACCACCCGCCAGCAAACGATGATCTCCACTTTCGCCCGCGGCGAACTGGACGAATCCAGCCGCAAGGAACTCATCCCTCTCCTTTCCGCGAACGCCACAGCCTTGGAATTCCTCGTCCGGCTCCTGAAATCGCCGGATTCCTGATTTTTTTTGCAAGACCGGAAAAATGCCGCGTCCTCTCCATGCCATGCGCGCGATCTCCGGCACCCCATCGAATTTTCATCCCCTCCCCACATCCCCCATGAAACTTCCCGCTATCGGTCTGATCTTCGCCGCGCTCGTTTCCTTTGCCCCCGCACAGGACGCCAAGGTCATCGAAATCGAAAACATCGTCCTGGCCGCGAAAGGCCCGGACGGCTCTTGGAATCCCGCCGCGAAGGATCAGCCGCTCGCCATCGGCGACCGCATCCGCACCCGCCAGCGCAGCCTCGCAACCGTCCGCCTCACCGATCTCTACACCATGCGGATGGAGCAGTTCAGCACCATCGAACTCACCCCCGCGCTGGCCCAAGGCGACAAATCCCGGCTCGATCTCAAAGGCGGCGCCATCTTCATCTTCAGCCGCGAACAACACGGCGAGATCGACATCAAGACCCCCGCTGCCAATGGCGCCCTGCGCGGCACCCAGCTTTTCGTCCAGGTCTCCGCCAACGGACACTCGCGCTTCCAGGTGCTCGAAGGCTCGGTGGAAATGGCCAACCCCCAGGGCACTCTTCTTCTCGCCGCCGGCGAGGCCGGCGAGGCCCTGCCCGGCCAGGCTCCCCGCCGCACCGCCGTCATCGAGGCGAAAAACCTCCTCCAATGGGCGCTCTACTACCCCGCCGTTCTCGATCCCTCCGAACTCGCCATCTCCGCCGCCGACCGCGCCGCCGCCGCGCAATCCCTCGCCGCTTACCGTGAAGGCGACCTGCTGGAAGCCCTGAAAAGCCACCCCGCCCGCAATCCCGCCAGCCCCGGCGGAAAACTCCACCGCGCCGCCGTCCTCCTTTCCGTCGGCCGCGTCGATGAAGCCCGCGCCGGCCTCGCCGCCATCCCCGCAAACCACCCCGGCAGGCGCGCCCTCGAACGCATGATCGCCGCCGTCAAATTCGAGCCCGCCGATCCCTGGCCTCTCGAAACCCTCTCCACCGCAGGCGAAGCCATCGCCGAAAGCTACCACCGCCAATCCCGCTGGGACCTCGAAGCCGCCCGCGCCGCCGCCCGCCGCGCCACCGAACTCGCCCCGGAAAACGGCTACGCCTGGACCCGCCTCGCCGAACTCGAATTCTCCTTCGGCCACACCCGCGCCGCCGATGCCGCCCTGAAAAAAGCCCTCGCCTTCACCCCCCGCAACGCCCAGGCCCACGCCCTCCAGGGCTTCGTCCACAGCGCCGCCAACCGCATCGCCGACGCCCGCGCCAGCTTCGAGCAAGCCACCTTGCTAGACGGCTCCCTCGGCAACGGCTGGCTCGGCCTCGGCCTCACCAAAATCAAGCGTGGCGACCTCGCCGGAGGCCGCGCCGACCTCCAGACCGCCGCCACCGTCGAGCCCACCGCCTCCATCTACCACAGCTACCTCGGCAAAGCCCTCGGCATGGAAAAACGCCCCGCCGAAGCCCGCAAGGATCTCGATCTCGCCAGCCTGTTCGACCCCTCCGACCCCACTCCCCACCTCTACTCCGCCCTCGAACTCCAGCTCGGAAACCGCACCAACCAGGCCATCTCCGATCTCGAAAAATCCATCGAACTCAACGACAACCGCCGCGTCTACCGCTCCCAGTTCCTC
>CAZVSA010000176.1:6253-8795 GCA_964629955.1 uncultured Luteolibacter sp. | reverse complement strand
TCGCGGACGACGGATTCCTGCGTGCGCGAGGTGGAGGCCCTCGTGAAGTCCGGTGTGAAGGAGATCAACCTCATCTCCCAGGACACCACCTACTTCGGCATGGACCAATGGGAGGGCGAGCGCCCCAAACCAAGCTCCCCCGTGGATTCCTCCCGCGGGGAATCGCTCAGCACCCTGCTCCGCGAGATCAACAAAATCGAAGGCGAATTCTGGGTCCGGCTTCTCTACACCCATCCCGCCCACTGGTCCGATGAATTGATCCAAACCATCGCCGAATGCGACAAGGTGGCGAAATACGTCGACATCCCGCTCCAGCACATTTCCGACCGCATGCTCACCGCGATGAAACGGGTGACCACCGGAGATTACATCCGCGACCTCCTGCGCCGCATGCGCGCGGGAATCCCCGGGCTGGGGATTCGTACTACATTCATCGTAGGTTTCCCCGGGGAGACGGAGGAGGATTTCAAGGAACTCCTCGAATTCATCGAGGAATTCCGCTTCGAGCGGGCCGGGGTTTTCCAATACTCCAAGGAGGAAGGGACGCGCGCCTACAAGATGGACGGGCACATTCACTACAAAACCCGCGGCAGCCGCTGGTCCCGCGCCATGTATTCCCTCCAGCGCATCGCCGCGGAGACGAACGCCGCGCAGGTCGGGAGAAAAGTCCGCGTGCTCGTCGAGCAACCCGGCGTCGCCCGCACGGAGTGGGATGCGCCGGAGATCGACGGATCGGTCTTCGTGGACGAATCGATCCCGGTCGGCCAATTCGTGGACATCACGATCGGCCATTGGAGGGGATACGATCTCATCGCCGCCCGCTGAACCTGCGACGTGGCCCGTTCCGCCTGGAGCCAGGTGGCGGGCGGAATGCCAAAAGTGTTCCGGGAATGATTCCGGCAGGTAGGGCGCGACCGCCGGGCGCGCCGTGACTCTCTCTCCGCGGCGGGTGGGGCTCCATCGCCGGGGAAGCGGGAATGGTTGGGGTGTGATCCATGGCGGATCGGGAAAAAGTGGGACGGCCCGGCGGTCCGTCCCTACCGGTGAAACTTTTGGCGGAATGCCCGCGCCACATTCCGCCCCCCTTCAGGAAAAGGAAAAAATGCGGATCAATGCTCGCGGCAGAATTGCTCGAAGCGCGTCAGACCCTCGTTGAGGATGTCCAGCGTCGTGCAATAGCTCAGGCGGATGCCTTCATCGTATCCGAAAGCGACTCCGGGAACCGCCGCCACCTTGTAGCGGGAAAGAAGCTTGTCGCACAGATTCAATGACTTGATCCCGGTTCCTCCGGTATAGACAAAGAAATAAAACGCACCCTGCGGCTCGACCACCCGGATATTGGAAATGGACTTGAGGCGGGCATACATGAACTGGCGCTTCACGTCATATTCGCCTCGGAGATCCTCGACAAACGATTGCTCGCCCTGCAACGCGGCCAGCGCTCCATACTGGGCGAAGGTGTTCGCATTGGAAATGGTATGGTTCTGGATCTTGTCGATCGCGTCCGCCAATGCCTTTGGCGCGGCGGTGTAGCCCAGGCGCCAGCCGGTCATCGAGTAGGCTTTGGAAAAGCCGTTCACCGTGATCGTCAGATTGTAAAGCTCCTCGCTGAGGGAAGCGATCGACACGTGCTTCGCCTCTCCATACACGAGTTTTTCGTAAATCTCGTCGGAAAGAATGATGATGTCCTCCTCCAGCGCGATCTCACCCAGCGCGAGAAGTTCCTCCCTGGTATAAACCGCACCGGTGGGATTTCCCGGCGAGTTGAGAATCACCATTTTCGTCGCGGGGGTCATGGCGCCCTCGAATTGCTCCGGCGTCATCTTCCAGCCGGTGGACTCCTTCGTCTCCACCAGCACCGGAACCCCGCCCGCAAGACGGACCATCTCCGGGTAGGAAACCCAATACGGAGTCGGAATGATGACCTCGTCCCCTTCCTCGACCACCGCGAGAATCGCGTTGAAACAGGCCATCTTTGCTCCGCCCGTCACACAGATTTGTTTCGGATCGTAGGTGAGACCGTTGTCTTTGGCGAACTTGGCGGAAAGCGCCTCGCGGAGTTCCGGAATGCCACCGGCGGGAGTGTACTTGGTGCGGCCCTCCTGCAATGCCTGGATGGCGGCATCCTTGATGAACTGGGGGGTGTCCACTTCCGGTTCGCCGCCGGCCAGTGCGTACACTTCCTCACCTTTGGCCATCATGGCCTTGGCCTGTGCGGTGACGGCCAGAGTGAGGGACGGGGAAACGTTTGCGATGCGTGATGAGATGCTGTCCATGGGAGCGCGCGAGAATGGGGTGGGTTGCCGCCGAATCCGGTGGAGCAACAGGAATGTGCGCCGCCGGACAAGCGGGCCGCTTTTGTGGGGCCTGCCCTTGGCGCTGGCAAGCCAAATGCTTGCATTACTGAGAGGCCCGCGGTTTGCCCAGCCATCAGAGAGCCGGGCGGAATGTCCGGCCCACGTGGCGCGGGCATTCCGCCAAAAGTGTTCCGGGAATCGTGGCGGCAACGCCGGAGGCGGATTTCCATCCGGTAGGGATGGAC
>CAZVSA010000176.1:0-6243 GCA_964629955.1 uncultured Luteolibacter sp. | reverse complement strand
GACCGCCGGGCCGTCCCACTTTTTCCCGATTGGCATGGCTCTCCCCCCGGCCCCGCCGATGGAAACCCCACCCGCCGCGGAGAGACAGTCACGGCGCGCCCGGCGGTCTCGCCCTACCCTGCCAGACAACAAAAATGCCGGAGCGACAAGCTCCGGCATTGGTTCAGATTGAATTTTCCGTTTTTGGAAGATGCCCCCTTGCACCCGGCCGGTGATCAAAAACCGGCGCGGGCCAAGGGGGATTCCAAAACCATTCTAGTCAGCCTCACGAAGGCGGAAGAACACCTTTTCCGTGTCGTCGATCTCGGTCAGATCTTCCTCCACATTCACGGTGTAGTTGCTTTCACCCGCAGCACCGGGGTATGCCGACTCAATCTCATACCAGGTGACGAGATCCGCCGAATACTCGATGACGTAATCGACTCCCTCCTCGGAGTTCCAGGAGAAGCTGAATTCTCCTGTCGAGGCGTCGAAGACGGGCGAGGTGATCACAGGCGGGCCTTCTCCTCCCGGACCCGGATCCGTCGGTTGCTCGATCAGGGCAAGCCCGCCGGAGCCGGTGTGGCCGACGATGCGCCATGCAGTGCTATCGCCTTCATTTGTGAAGTTGCCTTGAGCCGCGAACACTTCGAAGGCGGCGCCGCCGCCCCTTTCGTAGAACGCGAATTCAATGTCGTACTCGCCCGCGGGCAGGTTGATGACCCCCCGGACACTGGCCGTTCCACCGGTGCGGTAGATGGCGTTCCGTTGGGCCAGGTCGATCCGGGCATCCGCCGTCCCGCTGATCCGCGTGAACCCGTTGGGCGCTCCCACGACCCGCAATGCGAAGCCGTCATCCGCGTTCACACCGAAGGTCCAATCGCCGGAGGTGGGAATCACCACCCGGGCGGTTGCAAGAGTCACCGAGTCATCGATCAGATTCGTCGCCGCGATTCCCGGGAAGAAGCTGTCCACCTGGTTGTATGCGGCCACGGCTGGAGGGCTTTCCGATGTGTAATAGCGGAACAGGCCCGAACCGGTCAGCACATCCGCCGGGAGGCGGTTGAAGTAGTTCAGCGCCGGAGCCTGCTCATACACCGGGGTAATGCTCGGGTGCGCGAGCACATCATTGATCTTTCCAAGCGAATCGACCAAAACCAGCGGAGGATCCTGACCCGGGTTTCTGGCGTAATAGAACGCGGTGCTCCAATTTCCATCCGTTGCCGGCGGCAGGGATGCAAACCAAGCATCTTGCATCACCGGAACCAACGGCGGAACCGATGGATGATCGGGATCGCCAAGGAGCTCCCAATTGCCGGTACTGTTGCGGCTGGTGAAGTTCCCGGGAACCCAAGCCACTTCCAGCGCGGCATCTCCGGTCTGTTCCACATGGACGACCTCGATTGTATAGGTGCCCGCTTGGGTGATCCGATATACGCCGATACTGGGCGTCCCGCTGTTGTGGGTGTTGACGAAGGCCCTGCTGTCGAGACTATCGATACCACTGTTGATCAGGCTTTCAGGAGCGGGGCCGCTTCGGGTTTCCGCCCCGCCGCTATTGATGAGGCGGGCATCACCACCCAAAACTCGGAAGGCAACCCCATCGTCCCCCGTGACCGCGAAACTATAATCCCCGGGCTGGACATCCGGAATTTCGATCCTGGCCGCCGTGACGAAGTGGTTGTTCCCAACCTGTGGATCCGTCACCAGCGGGAACGGGATATTGTTCGAGAACAAGCCATCCGAACCCACGTTGGGCTCTCCCGGATCCTGGAAATTGACGACGGGGGTCTCTGCATCCGTAGTGATAATGTTCTCATCCTCGCCCGAGTAGTTGGCGATCGCATCGAACGCGGCGCGGAGAGAGCCGACATTTCCAACGAGGCCAGGGCCATGGTAGTTGCGGACGGACCATACACCGGGAGGAGCGGATGGCAGATCAAGCGGCTCCGCCGGGAAGAACGGAGTCTCACCGGCACCACCGACGAGTGTCCATCTGCCGGTGGCGTGATCGGCCAGATGGCTTCCGGGTGCCCAGGAGACTTCGGCATAGGAACCGCCGGTTCCTTCCCACCAGAGGAAGTCAATCACGTATTCTTCTCCTTGCTCCAGAAAGACGAGGCCGCGGGTGTTGGAATTGCCGGTCCCGATGGAGAAGGCGATGGTGGAGGAATCGGAAGGATCGATGAAGCCATTGGCGTTGACGCCAATGCCACCCACATCCTCGAATTCCGCTCCATTGATCCGCAGGGCGAAGCCGTCATCACTCCGCACCCAGAAGGTGTAATAGCCGCTCTCGGCAACCTCGATCTTCGTTTTTCCCAAAAACACGATGTTCTGATCATCCACACCCACCGTGTTCGTACGGTAGAGCGCATCGCGCCTGAAGAACCCACGCTCCCCGCCGACGTCATCCGACAGGTTGAAGAAGGGAGAGGTGTAGTCTACGATCACGCCGGGTGCGGGCGTTTCTTCGTCAGGCGGCGTGGTGGATGGAGGGTTCAATGCAATCGCCAGGGCACTGCTGAGACTGCCGGGCGTAGCACCGCGGATTTCCCGGATGTTCCAGAGATTCAGCGTTGGTTCCTCCGCAATGAAGGAGTCCAACGGGAAAACGGGAGTTGTCACCGTGCCGTCGAAAAAGACGAGCCCCGCGCTGTTCCCGTCCAGGAATTGGATATAATAGCCGACCGGGTCCAGGGGCTTGAGCGGGTCCGCAGGCACATAGGTGATCGTGGTGACATCTCCCACCTTGCCGATCGTGAAACCCGGATCACCCGGGGTCAGGAAGTCCTCGCCGATGATCATGTATTCGATATCATCGGGATCGACGATGGAATCGGGAGCGAAATCGGTGATCTGGAAGACGAAGCCCTCATCGTGACTCACGGTGGCCCTGCTCAGGACCGCCTGGGGGAATGCGATGGTCTCCAGGGAGACGTTGTCGAAATGGTGTGCCTGATTCTGCCCGCCGGTACGGGCGCCGAAGACCAGGCGACCGGGACTCGGCGAGTAATCGAGGCCATGATTCGCGATGACATTCACGCCTTTCCACCAGACGTTGAGGATGTGGCTGAATTCCGCCTCGGGGTCCTCATTGGGCAACAACTCCACTTTGGCTTCGGCCCATCCCAAAGCGGCGATACGCTCCTCCAAAGGTATTTCATTCCCACCGATCCGGGGTCCGGTTTGCATGATCAGGGGATCTGTCAGCAGGCCTCCGCCTCCGCCGTTCACGAAGTTGTGTTGAATGACAGTAGAGCCATCCACGCTGACCCTGATGCCCCTGTCTCCGCCATAGGCGTCGAAACCGATGGCGATACCGCTGTTGGCGCCATTCTCGTGATTGCCGCCGATCCAACCACCGTCGCCGGTGGTGATCAGCGGGTTGCCGGAACGGGCGAAACTGATGCTGAAGCCGTCCGCAGGATCGGTGGTGCCGGCGCCGATGCGGCAATCGACGCTGAAGGTGAATCCCGAGACGGCGAAGCCTTCCTCGAAGTCGGGGAAAACGATGATCGAGCGGGTGCCGTTGGTCGGGTCGTTGAGTTTCAGAAAGCCGCTGTCCTCCTCTTCTCCGACAGGAACTCCTCCGGTGGAATACCATCCCGGATAGCTGGGATGCGCGGTATTATGGCCGGATGCGGCGTCATCGAACAGCGTGACGAAAAGCCTCAAGCGCTCATCGTCCGGCAAGCTGGGACTGAACGGGTTGGTGCCGTTGAAATCATTGAAATATTCACCGGCATGGACCGGTATGGCAAACGTGGCGAGTGCCGCCGCGCCGAAGCACAGGGGCAGAGACCACCTTGAATGGGGTTGTTTCATATTCATATGGATTGGGTTCATTGACGTTGGCAAAAGGCCGGTAATTGATGGAACGCCGCTCCCGGAAACCGGGATACGGACGGCATCAACCACCGTTGTAATGGGTTTTTGTATTATATAGCTCTTTCCTCTGTGAGCGATTTAGGGAATCGCAAACCGGCCCGGAGAAATCAAGCATTCTTTGCGGCATCGCCCGAAATTGGGTCAAAAAATGCCAATTTGTGCCTGCAACGGATGAAATGGATTTTCAGGAGCCTTGGATTTAGGGAGCGGCGACCGGTGATCGCCGCCACGGACGCCTCACCGGGAGTGCTCGATCGCCTCGCAAACCGCGGGAAAGATCTGGCGTTTCCGGCTGACGACCCCGGGAGCGAGGAACAGGGTCCTGTCGATGCGCTGAAAGGGAAGGTGGTCGGTCATGCCATCGCCGATGGCGAGAATCATGCTCTTGTGCAGAGCCACATCGGTGACGGCGAGCACGGTGAGATCGTATTTTTTCTCCTCATGGAGGCTGCGGAGAACGGATTCGAGTTCCACCCGGCGGGCTTCAAATCCGCGGAGATCCCGCTCCTCCACCTGGGAAATGCTGATGTGCATCCCCTGCTCGGTGAATTCCTTCCGGTCGGCGTTGACGATTTCCTCCGGAGTTCCATTGGCGATGAGCGATCCCACGGCGAAGAATTCCCGGGTGAATTCCTCGGGATCGAATCCGGCGATGTCGCTCAGCCACTTGAGCATCCGGCGGTCGAGATCGGTGGTGGTGGGAGAGGTCAGGCAGAGCGTATCGGAAACGATCCCCGCCGAGAGGCAGAGCGCGACGGGCGGTTCCGGCGTCAGATCCCGGTGGAAAAATTTCCGGGCTACCAGGGTGCAGGTGGAGCCGACGGGCTCGTTCAGATAGCGGATCGGCTCCCGGGAGACCAGATCGCCGGACAGCCGGTGGTGGTCGATCACCTCGACGATCCACGCTTCCTCGACCCCGCTGACGGCCTGGGCGTATTCGTTGTGGTCCACCAGCGCGACCCGGATTCTGGGAGGATCTACAAGGTCGGATTTCGCGATGACGCCGAGCAGGTCGTCACTGCCGTTTTCCATGACGGGAAAAAGATCCTGATCGAGCCCGGAAAGCCGCTTGCGCAAGCGGGATACGGGCTCTCCGGCGGATACGCTCACGAAATTCGTCTCCATCACATGCCGGACGGTGCGGGAGCAGCGGATGAGGGTGGATGCGCTCGCGGTATCCTGTTTGCACAGGAGAAGGATCACGCCTTTTTCGGCGGCGCGCACCCGGATCTCCTCCGAAACGGGATTCCCGCCCGTGACAAGCAGGGCGCGGGCTCCGTGATCGATGGCGTAGCGCTGGACGATGGGGCGGTCTCCGCAAATGACCAGGAAACGGCAGACGTTCCCGTCCTTTTCGGCGAGCTTGAGGCGTCTGTCCACGGTCCCTTGCGAAGACGCGCCGACAAGCAGGATGAGGTCCTCCTCCAGCTCGGAAGGAGGAAGCTCCGCACCGGCGCTTTCCGCCTCAAGGGTATCCGCAAGCTTCGCGAGAGAGGCATGAACCGTCCGGACGCTGAGGCCTTCCGTTTCGTCGGGAAGAAGCAGGCGGAGCAGGTCGAAATAACGGAGGATGCCCCGGACCTTTCCCTCGCAGTCGATGACCGGCACGCAGCGGACTTCGGAATCCAGCATGCGCCGGTAGGCGGTGAGGAAGGTGTCATTGACGCCCACCTGGACAATCTCGCGGCGGCAGATCATGCGGGCGTTGGTCCGCACGTCGGTGAGGAGCACGGGCGGATCGAGCTTCGCGCGGTCGAGCGCCCATTTCGTGCGCTGCGAAACTTCCCCGCAGCGGGCCGCGATGGCGGCGGGTTCTTCTCCGGAAGCCCTCAACAAGGCGGCGTGACCGATGGCGGAACAGATGGCGTCGGTGTCCGGGTTCCGGTGACCGATTACGTAAAAGGGTGACATCAGGAAAAAATTACGCCGCAGGCTGAATCAGCCGGGGGCCGATGGCAAGGCCGGGCGAACACATTGGATATTGAACATCGAACGCCCAACATCGAACGTCGAAGTGAAGAATTCAGAATCCGGAGTCTTCCACTGATCACTCACCTCTCGGAAAGCGGGCAAAAAAAACAGATTCTTCCACTTCGACGTTCGATGTTGGGCGTTCGATGTTCGATGTTCAAAAAAAGCCCCGGACCGCATGAAAACGGACCGGGGTGGAATTTTTGCAAAGATCGCGCGGCTCCTCAGGCGGTGGCCGCGTCCTCGTCGTCGTCCGGCCTTTCAAACTCCTTGGCGACGACCGGCTCGGGCTCCTCGACGGTGAACTCGAACTCCGCGGTGCGGTGGTGATCGAAGCCGGTGCCGGCGGGGATGAGGTGACCCATGATGACGTTTTCCTTGAAGCCACGGAGGTAATCCGAC
>CAZVSA010000175.1:0-8847 GCA_964629955.1 uncultured Luteolibacter sp. | reverse complement strand
GCGGCAGCCTGCGGACCTGCGGCAATGGCGGCGGGTTTTCCTTCACCGGCTGGTATTGGAGCAAGCGGCTCGGCGTTTTCCGCGCCTTCGTCACGGACCTGAACCGCACGGTGGTATTGCGATTCGGAAAAAGAACGGTGGTCGTTTCGCCGGATGCTCCGGAGGATTTCGCGGACGAACTGAACCACCGATGAAACCGCATCCTTCCGGCGATCTTTTTGCGACAACCCGCTGGACGATGGTGAGGGCCGCGGGAGAAGCGGAGGCTCCACAAGCCGCGGCGGCATTGGAGGATCTATGCGCGGCGTATTGGTTTCCGGCATACGCGTATGTCCGCCGCAGGGGATTTTCCAGGGAAGACGCGGAGGATCTCACGCAGGGATTTTTCGCCAGCCTGCTGGCACGCGGTGACATCGCGGGCTTGCGGCGGGAGAACGGAAAATTCCGCGCATTTCTTCTGGCCGCCTTGAAGCACTTCCTGTCGAACGAGCGGGACAAGCTTGGCCGCATGAAACGTGGAGGCGGCGCTCCGCACCTGCCCCTCGATTGGCAACGGGCGGACGAAAAGTTTTGTCTCGCGGACGATGCCGCCCTGTCACCGGACGCCTCCTATGACCGGGAGTGGGCCACCTCGCTGCTGGAGCGGGTGTTGGAATTGCTGGCCAAAGAAAACTCCGGGGAAGGGGAAAAGACGCGGTTCGGGCATTTGAGGATCCATCTCACCACGGACCGCGGAGAAATCCCCTACGCCGGTGCGGCCGCGGAATTGGGAATCGACGAAGGGGCGGTGAGAGTGGCGGTGCACCGGCTGCGCAAACGCTACCGCGCGCTCCTGAAAGAGGAAGTGGCCCGGACGCTGGCGGACCCGAAAATGGTCGATGAAGAGTTGCACGCCCTGATGGGGGCTTTCGGGTGAGGGGATTCGTTATTTGTGATTCGTTATTAGGGACTCCGGACTCCGGACTCTTCCATTTCGACGTTCGATGTTGAACGTTCGATGTTCGATGTTCTATATTTAACGCCCCTCCCGCCTGTCGCGTTCCCGTTGCAGGCGGGCGAGCGTGGGCCGGGGACGCAAAATCCATCGTCCCGCCAGATAACCGTAAATCCCGCCTCCCGCATGGCAGGCGTGGCCGATCCGGAACCAATCGCCGAATCCCTGCTCCGAAAGAAGCCCGCCGAGCGCCGACAAACCGGGAACCCCCAGCGAAGGATTCAGCAGCGAAAGCAGAATCGCCGACAGCAAAATTCCCCACCCCAGGCTCCGCCCGGAGACCGGCAGCGGCCACATCCGCGATTCCGGGGACAAGGTGGTCTGCAACAACAGCAACGCCACACACCCGCCGGAAAGTCCGACCAACAGGAACGCTCCCCCGGCACCCGCCGGAACGAGCAGCAGATGCGCGATTCCTCCCGCCACCACTCCCCCGCACAATGTCCGGGCGACCACCCCCGAACCCAGCGTCGCCTCCAGCCGCGATCCGAAGGCCAGCAGAAACAACACGTTGATGCCCGCGTGCAGCCAACCGCCATGCAACAACCCGTAGGTGAAAATCGTCCAGATCCTGCCCCTTAGAAATCCCTCCCTCTCCAAACCGAAAGTCTCATACCACCAACCCGGACGGTCCCCCGCCTCCACCGCTCCCACCAGGAACTGGATCGCCAGCACCACCAATACCACGAGCCAGCAAAACCAGCACCGGGCCCATTCGCCCACCCGTTGCAAAAGGGCGAAGCGGAATCCGGCACTCATACCAACTCTCACAAAAAATGTGACCTTTCCAAGTTTGGGATTTGAAACAACCGATCACTGATTGAAAAACACAGGAACAATCCTCTTAAAATCCGTATAATCCGTGGTTAAAAATTCGCTTTCATACACGGAGGCCCGGAAAAATCACCTCGCCCTCGGCTCGCGCCGCACCGTGTCCTCCGCACCCGCCGCGGTTACGAACGGACCGCCTTCCAGCGGAGCCACGGAGGAAAACGCCACATCCGGCATCTCGCTCGGCTTGCCCGCAAGGGGGAAATCCTTCCTCAACGGGAAAAACGGATACCCCTCCCACATCAGGATTCTTTTCAAGTTCGGATGCCCCGAAAATCGGATGCCCATCATGTCCCAAATCTCGCGCTCATGCCAATCGGCCCCCGCCCATAGATCCGTCACCGTCGGCACCTCTTCCTCCTCGCCCACCTTCGCCTTGACGCGCAGGTGCTTTGAATCGTCCAAAGAAGCGATTTCATAAACCACCTCGAAACGCGGATCCTCGCCGAAGTGGTCCAGGCTGGAGATATCCAGAATCATCTCGTATCCGAAATCCCGCCGGCATCGCTCCAGCAATTCATGCAGGGAACCCAATGCCACCCGCACCGTCCGCTCGCCGCGGAACTCCACGGTCTCCTGGATTTTCTCCCCGAAGGATTCGAGGAGCGCCGTCACATCTTCCGCTGCGGACATTCTGGTATTCTTTCGGTTGGGATTCAGGCCATCTCCTCCAGCATCACGCGCTTCTGATCCATGGTCGATTTCTCCCCCTCGATCTTCGTCTGGAGTTTCATCAACCCTTCGATCAGCGCCTCCGGCCGCGGCGGGCAGCCGGAAATGTAAACATCCACCGGAATCAGCTTGTCGATCCCCTGCAGCACCGCATAGCTGCGGTACATCCCTCCGCTGGAGGCGCAGGCCCCCATCGCGATGCACCACTTCGGCTCCGGCATCTGATCCCACACCCGCTTCACCGCCAGAGCCATCTTGTACGTCACCGTCCCCGCCACGATCATCACGTCGGCCTGCCGCGGCGAAAAACGCATCACCTCCGCGCCGAAGCGGGAAATGTCGAAACGGCTGGAAGCCGTCGCCATCAGCTCGATCGCACAGCACGCCAAGCCCATCGGCATCGGCCACAGGGAGTTCTTCCTCATCCAGTTGATCGCCGCATCCACCTGGGTGAAAATGACATTGCCTTCGATTTTTGAATCGTAGGCGGCATACGTGGCATTCGGAGAGGGAGTGACCATGGGACGGGGAAGCACCGCGACCTTGCCCTCCCCCCACGCCTTCCTCAAGCCGATTGTGAAATTTTTCACAAGCTCCGGAATGCATCGGAGCCGGGAGATTCCCGCTTGATCACTCCCGCCCTCCTCCCAAGCCTGCTCCCGGGAAACCGCCCGGAAAAATGAACATCCGCACACGCTTCGCTCCGAGCCCCACCGGGCGGCTGCATCCGGGCCACGCGTATTCCGCATGGGTCGCCTGGGAACTTGCCCGGACCTCCGGCGGGGAATTTCTCCTGCGCCATGAGGACATCGATGCCACCCGCGTCCGGCCCGAATACTACACCGCCATCGAAGAAGATCTCCGCTGGCTCGGCATGTCGTGGCGGGAACCGGCCTTGAGACAAACCGATCGCACGAGCGCCTATGCGTCCGCTTTGGAAACCCTGAAGGGCCGGGGCGTCGTCTATCCCTGCTTCTGCACCCGGCGGGAAATTCAGGAGGAAATCTCCAGAATGGGAGGTGCGCCACAGGGGAGCGACACTTTGGTTTACCCCGGAACCTGCCGGAATCTCCCCATCCCGGAACAACGACACCGGCTCGATTCGGGAGCCACCTGCTCTTGGCGGCTCAACGCGGACAAGGCCGCCGTACAAACCGGTGGCACCTTCTTCCACGATCTCCGCCACGGCGTCATTTCCACAGATCCCGCTCTGCTCGGCGATGTCGTCCTCGCCCGGAAAGACATCGGCGTGGCCTACCATCTCGCGGTGGTGGTGGACGATTCTTTCCAAAAAATCACCCACGTCACGCGCGGGGAGGATCTGCTGCCTTCCACCCATGTTCACAGGCTCCTGCAAGCTCTCCTGAATCTGCCCGTGCCGGTCTATTTCCATCACCCCCTCGTGGTGGATGAAGAAGGCCGGCGGCTCGCCAAGCGCGACGACGACGAATCCATCGAATCCATGAGAAACCGGCAGCTCTCCCCGCAAGCCGTTCTGGCGCTGGCAAGGAAAGGGATGCCGCCGCTTCCCGATCTCAATCCCCGTGGCGGCGATCACCGGTCGCCGTTCTTTCCACCTCCCGATCTCAATCCTCCCGGCGGATCGCCCTGACCGCCTCCGCCACCACTTCCTCCAGCGGAGGATCCACGCGGATCGTCACCACATCCCTTTCCTCCCCGTCCGGTTCCTCCAGAGCCTCGAACTGGGAAAGCAACATCGCAGGCTTGAAAAAATGCCCCTTGCGCCGACGCATCCGGGACTCGATCAACCCGGCGTCCCCCTTGAGATAGAGGAACTTCAAATTCGGATTTCCCTCGCGCAACCGGTCCCGGTAGCGCCGTTTCAGCGCGGAACACACGATGATCGAAACCGCCTGTGTCCGCTGCATCGCGAACGCGGCATCGTTCAAAGCGCCCAGCCAGGGAACCCTGTCGTCGTCACTCAACGCATCTCCGGAAGCCATTTTCAGAATGTTCGCCCTCGGATGAAGAAAATCTCCGTCCAGCACGGCGGCCTCCAGACGGATGCCAAGCTCGCGCGCGACCGCGGACTTTCCCGAACCGGAAACCCCCATGACCACGAAAACACGGTTCTCCGGAGCGGCGGAAGATTCAGGGGTCATGGAAGTCGAACGATTTCGTGCGATGGATCCGCAGCGGAAAGCGGCCCCCGTTTGCCTTGCGGATCGGCTCGAAAACCGAATCCATCCCCACCTCCTTGATTTCGCACACCTGCGCCATCAGCTCGCCCAGACGCCCTTTCGGAAAGCCCCGTTCCTTGAACCAGGAAAGGTATTCCGGCGGCAGATCGATGATCGGCACGCCGGCGGGAGGGTAGGCCTTGATGCCGAATTTCCCGAAGGGCATCCGCGCACGGGAAATTTCCTCCAACAGGTTGCGGAAATCCTCCCGGTCGATTTCAGTGAATTCCATCCCGCCCATGGGAAAGAAATCACCCCGCGCTTGCAACCGGGAAAATCAGGGTTCCTCCGTCACGGTTTCCACCGGCTCCGGCTTCCGGTTGTTCTCCAGAGCCGCCTCGGTCTGGTTCCCGGCCCATGTGTCGTATTCCTCCGCCGGAATCACTTCCAGCGTCCCCACCATGTTCGCATGCCCCTCTCCGCAAAGCTGGGCGCAAACCACGGAGGTTTCCAAAGTCCGCACCGGAGTGAACCACATGGGAATCTCTTTCCCCGGAATCGCGTCCTGCTGGATGCGCATCGGCTTGATCGCGTAGTTGTGAATGACGTCCTTCGAGCCGATGTTGAGAACCGCCGGACGGTTCAATGGCAGGCGGAGGATCGGGCTGGTGAAGTCATCCAGAGCGTTCGGATCCTGATAGTCGATGCCCAGATCGTTCGTTCCCGAGATCAGCGCGGGATCCACACGGCCGAATTTCCCATCGGCTCCCGGGTAGTGATACGTCCAGCCAAACTGCCAGCCCACAACCCGCACGCGCACGGGATCAAGCTCCTGCACCCGCTCCCAGTCGTCCGAGCGCTTCGCCCAGAGCGGAAAGGCGAACCCGAGAAGGAGCACGGCCTCGATGATGATCACGCCGATCTCCAGATGGCTGGAAAGATGGCTCCGGACGCCCTCGTACGACGCCTTCGGGTTCCTGCGGTGCCAGAACCGGTAGAGGCAATACAGGAAGAAAAGCGACCAACCCGCCCCCAGCGCGAGCATGAACCAATGGACCACGTCCATCATGTGGCCGATCTGGCCGCCGTGGTAGGAATAGTTTTCAGGAAGACCAATGAATTCGGATGGGCTCATGGAAATGAAGGAATACGGGGAAACGAAAGGTGGGATCAACGGGGCGAATCAGGCACGAAATCGTCGCACAAGGACGGGTCCAGCGCCACCTTGTCCCGCTGGATCAGACGATACATGAAGAAGGAAATCATCGCGAGCATGCCCAGCACGACGACCAGCAGGAAAAGGATCGACCAACCGGCGGCATCGCCGCCGCCTTCGATCATCGTGTTGCGGCAGGTGGAACAGGCGAGGAACATATTCATGACAAATGGATGGGGTGATGGCGGGCGGGTGGATCAAAGAGCGAGCTTAACCGCCTTCTTGTAAAAATAGACTCCATAAACCGGCATTCCGACCACGCCGAGAATGCCGGTGATGCCAAGCCTCGTCGCCAGCGCGGACGGCTCCGGGGCGAGCACGAAGGCCCACAACGCGATGAACAGGCACAGCAAGGTGCACACCGTGACAAAAACGATATGGAATCCGCGGAGTGACATGGTCGTGGTGGTTGGGGTTCGTGGTTTGCTGGATCTCCCGCCTCGGGCGGATTCGGATCAATGCGCTGTCATGGTGGATGTGAGGCCGGATTCTCCTTCTTCAATAGAAAAATTTGTCAAAAATCGGATCGCCCTCGGCCAAAGCCGTCAAAGCGAAAAGGCAGATCGCGAAAATCAGGCCCGCACCGAAGATCCAATAGATCGCCTTCTTCTCGTGGTTCAAGTGCATGAAGATCAACGCCACGAGGCCCGCCTTTACGGATGCGATCAACAAGCCGAGAGTCGCGTCCGCCGCATCGAAGCCATGCCCTCCGATATCGAGCGCCTCCACCGTCGCAACCGCCACGGTGAGGCAGGTGAACACCAGCAGGGCTCCGAAAACGTACATATAAGTGCGCTTTGCTTTCTGGATCTCTTCAGGGGAATCGGCCATGGCTATTGTGAGGGAATGATAATAAAGGGAGAAAACGGGGTGCTTACATCAAATAAAGGATCGGGAACACGAAGATCCAGACGAGGTCCACGAAGTGCCAGAAGAGGCCGCCGACCTCAACCCGGTTCGCGAGCCACTCGGGATTGGAAAGATACATCGCCCGTCCGAAGAACAGATAGTAGCTCAGCACAATGGCGCCACCGATGACGTGGAGGCCATGCAGACCGGTGATGGAGAAATAGATGGCATAATAGGTGTTCCATGACGGGGTGAATTTCGACCCGAAGCCGACCTGCTCGCGCGGGATGGAAAGCTCCGGGAAGGTCTCCGTGCCACGGGCGGCGTAATCCGGGCCCATGAACTCTTCCTTGAAGGTGATCTTCGCCTCGCCACGCGGGATGCCTTCTTTCATGGCAATGAAATCCTTCCAGTCGATCCGATAGAGCTCCTTGTGGAACGGAACGCGCTTCGGCTCGGCGGTCTCAACGCCGTTGGCGCCTTTCTTGAATCCGTAGTCCTCGATGAGGCGCTTTTCCAGCTTTGCGACTTCGCCCTGCTGCCAAGCCCAGGCCTCCCGGACGAACTCGTGATTCGTGTAAAGCCAGGAACTTTCGATGGCGGCAATCGGGTCGATCCCCTTCTCCTCGGCTTTCATGGCGAGGTGCTGGAAGTCGATCGCATCCACATTGTGAAAGATCATCGGGCTTTCCAGCAGCGGTCCTTCGAGCACCGTATCGTCCCGCAGGCGGGAACTGCTTGCCCCTTCCCGGATGTCCCGCGGCTCGAAACGGAACCTTGCGGCCGGTACCACATCGAAGCTCACCGTGGAAATCTCCCCGACAAGATGAGGGGAAAGCGCCTCCATGTCGATGTTCACACCGGGAGAGAGTTTCCAATCGGGTTCGTCCGGTTGCGCGGTTTTCGCCTCACGCCATTCGTGACGCAGGGCCGCGGTCCGCTTCGCTCCATTGTGGGTGCGGGCGTCAACGTGGATCTTCCGGATCTTCTTGAGCAGGCGCGGGGACAGATCTTCCCCTTTTTTCGCCAGGACGACAGGCTCCCCGCCCGGGGTGATCACCGCGGTCACATCGTCCGCCAGCTTGATTTCCGAACCCGAAGCGCCGGCCTGCCTCATCAGCTCCTCCACCCAGGGCTGGTGGAAACGGACGGTGCTGAAGGTCGCCCTGGAAGTTTCGACGAAAATCCTGTTGGTCTCGATCTTGCCGCCTTTGTGGTTCCTGGCATAATCATCGCCGTCTTTTTCATAACCAAGGTGCCCCTCGATCACCGTGAAATCGGTGAGCCGCACCCCCTGGTGGTTGAACTTCACGTTGTATTCGATCGCCTTGAGAACCATGAAGATCGCGGCGCAACCCACCGTGATTCCCATAAAGATCTGGAACTTCCGCCACTCCCGCATTTTCAGCGCGGCCCAGGCGAACACCACGGTCACCGAGGAACCGATCAGCACGAACGTATTGATCAATCCGGGGAGAACCGGAAGCGTCCGTTCCGGCCAGGGATAGTCCGCCCCGATCCGGAGGAAGACGTATGCCGAGAAGAACCCGCCGAAAAGCATGACTTCCGACGCGAGGAACAACCAGATGGCGATCTTCGAGTTGAACAGTCCCGTGTCTTTGCGGGGAGTGACGATGTAGGGGATTTCCATGGAGAAAAGGAGTTTCAGGTTCCCTGCCCGGGCAGCCGGGACGCGGGGGAAATGTTCAGTGGGAGGGTGGAGCGGGGGTTTCCGGTTTTTCTTCGGGCGGGGTTTCCCCGAGCTTGCGTTTCGGCTCCACCCACTGCGGCAGATGATCCTCCTCGCAATCCGGGCGGCTGTATTCATACGGCCCGCGATAGACGGAAGGCTCCGTCAGGAAGTTTCCATGCCCCGGAGGAGTGGGAGTCGCCCATTCCAGGGTCGTCGCTTTCCAAGGGTTGTCGCTTTCCACCTTCCTGCCGAATTTGAGCGAGGAGAAAAGGTTGATGAAGAACGGAATCTGCGCGACCGCCAGCGCCCAGGCACCCATCGACATGAGGATGTTCATGTCGATGTATTGCGCCACCGTGTTGCCGAACACGTTCTGGCTGCCTTCCACCTTGGACAGGTAGGCGTCGCCCCCGTTGTACCAGCGGCGGTGGAAACCGGCCATGCCCTGGAT
>CAZVSA010000174.1:6446-8999 GCA_964629955.1 uncultured Luteolibacter sp. | reverse complement strand
GCCCGGATCGAGGAGTTCGCAGCCCTCGCGGGTCACGAGCACATCCACAAGGGGATGACCTCGCGGGATCTCACCGAGAACGTCGAGCAGCTTCAGGTATACCGCTCCCTCCAGGTGGTCCGGAACAAAACGGTCGCCGTTCTGCGCCGGTTCCGCGAACGGGCGGAGCAGTGGAGCGATCTCGTTCTCACCGCCCGCACCCACAACGTCGCGGCACAGCCCACGACCCTTGGGAAGCGGGTGGCGATGTTCGGCGAGGAGTTGCTTTCCGCCCTTTCCGCACTGGACGCGGTGATCGCCGCCTACCCGGTTCGGGGGTTGAAAGGGGCCGTCGGCACGCAGATGGACCAGCTTTCCCTTTTTGAAGGAGATGCCGGAAAAGTGACCGAACTCGAAGGCCGCATCGTGGCCCATCTCGGCATGCCCGCGGTGTGGACGAACGTGGGCCAGGTGTATCCCCGCTCGCTCGATTTCCGGGTGGTCGCCGCTCTCACCGATCTGGCTTCGGGGCCGTCCTCTTTCTGCAAAACCCTCCGCCTGATGGCCGGGCATGAAACGGCCAGCGAGGGATTCGCCCCCGGCCAGACGGGTTCCAGCGCGATGCCCCACAAGATGAACTCCCGTTCGTGCGAGCGGGTGAACGGCTTCCATGTCATTCTCAAAGGCCACCTCGCGATGGCGGCAGGGCTTGCGGGCGACCAGTGGAACGAGGGGGACGTTTCCTGTTCGGTGGTCCGCCGCGTGATGCTTCCCGATGCGTTCTTCGCGCTCGACGGGCTTTTTGAAACGTTTCTAACAATCCTCGACCAGATGGACGCCTACGAGGCGGTCATCGCCGCCGAGACCGCCCGTTACCTGCCCTTCCTCATGACCACTACGATCATGATGGAGGCGGTGAAAGCCGGTGTCGGGCGCGAGACGGCGCACAAGGCGATCAAGGAACACGCCGTTGCCACCGTGAACGATCTGCGCGCGGGAAAAATCGACCGGAACAATCTGGTTTCGCGTTTGGCGGAGGATTCACGTCTCGGTCTGGAACGTGCGCGGCTTGATGAGATTCTGGCCAAAGGCGACCGCGAATTCGGGGCCGCGGAATCCCAGATCCGCCATTTCACCGCGGAGGTGGCAAAGCTCGAATCGGCAAACCCGGAAGCGGCGGCCTATCGTCCGGGATCCATTCTTTGAATGACCGGCGGAAAATGAAGAAGCCGCGGTGGTTCATGCCGCAGCGTCTCCCCGGAATGCGAGGGCAAGCGCCGGCTTCAGCCGGCTTGATTGGGATTACTGGTTTTTCCAGAGCCGGCTACAGAATTTCATGAAAAGTCGTGGCCGTTTTTTGTGCGATCACGTTTCGAGGCGTATGAATTCAAGGAGCGTGGGCGTCCCGCCCACATCCCTGCACAAGTGGGCGGGACGCCCACGCTCCTTGACTCGTGACGGAGCCGGTATGCGACCACAGTATTTCACAAAACGCTGTAAAGCCGACGCTCCCTTTTTTGATATGCTCTACTTCCAGACGGAACGCAGGCGGTGGATTTTCAGCGAATCGAACTTCACCGGTCCTCCTTCCGCGACGAGCCGGACGGGCGCGACTCCATCCCCCTGACGGATGTATCGGCTGGTGTAGGTGCCGTTGACGAAAACCTCCAAAGAAACGGTATCAACGAAGATACGCAGGCGGACCTTGCCATCGACCACGTCCTGCGGACCTTCCGCTCCGGTGAAGGTGCGGTCGGATTTTTTCCATGCGGCGCGGTGCTCCTCGAAGATTTGGAAACCGAAATCGGAAGCCGCCGAATCCGCGTCGATCACGGCTTCGATCTCGAACTGGCCGCCCTGGAAAGAGGCCAGGGGATCGTCGCCGCCTTGCTCGAATACGAGATCCGTCCATTCCCGGCTGTCTTCGCGCAGGGCTTCGATTTCGGGGCTCGGCTCGATCCAGAGGCGCGGGCCGTTTCCGTTATCGCGCAGGGTGAAGTCCATCGGCAGGGTCATTTGCTGGTTGAAGGGCGCACCGGCGAGACCGGCACCGGTATCGCGCATCCAGCCGATGTGAACCCGCCGTCCGTCCGGAGCGTTGTCATAGCTCTGGCCGGCGTAGGCGCTGCCGAAGTAGTGGCGCAGCACTTCGCCCTGTGGCTTGAACACGCGGCCGTCGAAATCGCCCAGCAGGTATTTGCCGTGGGCTCCCCATGCGAGCCAGAGGGTTTGTCCGGGATCGCCGTTCACCGGAAGTTCGAAGAAATCCGGGCATTCGGCATCGCCGGAGATGATATATTCACCGGTTTTTTCCCATTCCACGAGGTCGGGCGAGATATAGATTCCGTAGCGCTCGCCATCGAGGTAGAGGGGCATGATCCAGCGGCTGATGGACTCGTGCCAGAAGATCTTGGGGTCGCGGTTTCCCCGGACCTCTTGTGGAAGAACGGGATTGCCCTCGAATTTTTGGAAAGTTTTTCCGCCGTCCGGACTCCATGCGAGCGCCTGGGTGTCGGTTTGGCCGGGCAGGTGGCTGAGTTCCCCCCATGCGGTGTAGGCCAGAACGATGGCGCT
>CAZVSA010000174.1:5672-6436 GCA_964629955.1 uncultured Luteolibacter sp. | reverse complement strand
GATGGCGCTTTCGCCATTCAGTGGCAGGGAGGTGCGATCCTTCGTCACGACGAGTCCGGAGCCGGAGAACATGTAGCCTTCGTCGTCCGGGAAAAGGGCGTTCGGGCCTTCCTTCCAGTGGAAGAGATCGGTGCTGGTGGCATGGCCCCAGTGCATGTTGTGCCAGCCGTGGTTGTAGGGATTGTGCTGATAGAACAGGTGCCAGGTGCCGTCGTGCCAGACGAGGCCGTTCGGGTCGTTCAGCCAGCCGCGGCGGCTGCTGAAGTGGTATTGCGGGCGGAGCGGCTCGCGGTAGAGTTCCTTTTCCCCGTCGTAGGTATCGCTCAGGTGGACCATTTCCCATGCTTGCTTCGATTCGTAGGGCAGGCGCGCGGTGAGGACGAAGGACTGGCCCTGATGGTCCGCGAGATCGGTGAAGGTCCGGAATTCCGGCTCGGCGCTCAGGCGGATGTCGGAAAAGAACAGCAGCTTCCCGTCCTCCGCGTGTCTCAGGAAAAAGCGACCGGGATGGGAGCGGGAGACATCGACGGGCCAGACGAGGTAACGCTTGTCCGCGGTGAATTCGAGCCTGGCATCGAACATGGCGGGCGTGTCGGCCTGCACGATGTGATCGATGGTGATATGTCCCCAGCCGCCTTTGCGGCTGTCCACGATTTCGAGTCTGGCGGTTTTTCCGGCGAATTCTTTCACGTCCCAGCCTTCCGGCTCCAGCGCCTCGGTTCCTCCGGGACGTGTGTTCGGGCCGGTGGCCGTACGGACGATCT
>CAZVSA010000174.1:0-5662 GCA_964629955.1 uncultured Luteolibacter sp. | reverse complement strand
ATCTCGCCGTCCACCAACAGATTCATGCACGTTTCTCCGGGAAATCCGCCGCCGCCGATGAGGAAGTTCAAGTAGGGACGCTCGATCCTGAATTCCGGGGAAACCAGTTTTCCGGTGCTGTCATCCCCGCCATGGAAGCTGTTGACGAAGCCATTTCCTTTGAATCCCCGCACTTCCATCTGGCCGGGCAGGGCGCCGCTCGCGGGACCGGTGCCGAAAGCTTCGCCGGAAGCTTCCCAACCCTCGAAACCGTTTTCAAAACCGGCGACGACCCGTTCATCGACCTTGGCGGAGAGGAAAGCTGCGAGGAATAACGGAATGATCAGTGTGTTGCGCATGGTGGATGGGTTGGAGGATCGTGTGGAAGAGCCGGGTTTGAACTACGGACTCAATGTGGCGGTGCGGATATGGAAAGCGATTATCGATTCCAGCGGCAAATCTCCTGTCATGACAATTCTGGCATTTCTGACATGCCTTGCGGGGAGTGGGGCGATTTTCATGAAAAATGGGAGCGCGGGCATTCCGCCAAAAGTGTTCCGGGAATCGCGGCGGCAACGCCGGAGCGGGTTTTCCGGTAGGGACGGACCGCCGGGCCGTCCCACTTTTTCCCGATCCGCCATGGATCACGCCCCAACCATTCCCGCTTCCCCGCCGATGGAAGCCCCACCCGCTGCGGAGAGAGAGTCACGGCGCGCCCGGCGGTCACGCCCTACCTGCCGGAATCATTCCCGGAACACTTTTGGCATCCCGCCCGCTCGATTTGCGTGGGTTGTGGGCAGGATGCCTGCGCTCCCTTGCCGGGATTCCGGAGCGGGTTTTCCGGTCAGGACAATTTGGCTAATTGAGCTTACAATTCCGTCCGGGAAGTGACAGGAATGCCTTGCGGGCGTTTCCTGCGGGAAGTCACGATCCGCTCCGCAGGAAACCCAAAACCCATGAACCTCCGTCTCTTTTTCTGGTCCCTCGTAGCCGCTCTTGCGGGCTTTCTTTTCGGTTTCGACACCGTGGTGATCTCGGGAGCGGAACAGGCGATCCAGTCGCTGTGGAATCTTTCGCCGACGATGCACGGAATCGTGACCGGTTCGGCGCTTTACGGCACGGTGATCGGCGCGATCGCCGGTGCATGGCCGACGGACCGGTGGGGGCGGAAGAGGACGCTGCTTTGCATCGGGATTCTCTACTTCGGCTCGTCGGTATGGTCCGGCATGGCCACGGATGCGTGGTCGTTCAGCATCTCCCGTTTCATCGGTGGATTGGGGGTGGGGATTTCGACGGTGGCCGCCCCTCTTTACATTTCGGAAATCTCGCCACCGGACAAGCGGGGCAGATTGGCCGGGATGTTCCAGTTCAACATCGTTTTCGGGATTCTCGTCGCCTTTTTCTCCAATTGGGCGCTGCGCGATCTGGGGGAAAACGCCTGGCGCTGGATGATGGTTTCGGAGGCGTTTCCCGCCATCGTTTACACTCTGGCTTGCTTTGCGATTCCGGAGAGCCCCCGCTGGCTGCTGGCACGCGGGCGTGACGCGGAAGCCGCGGATGTCCTGAAGAGAATCTATCCGGAGAAATCCCAACAGGACATTGAGCGCATCGCGGGAGAGATCCGGACCACTCCGGTGGGATCGAAGCAGGGCAAGCGCCCGAGCCTTTGGAGCGCGAATCTCCGGCGTCCGGTCCAACTGGCTTTCCTGATCGCGTTTTTCAACCAGCTTTCCGGCATCAATGCGATTCTCTACTTCGCTCCGCGGATCTTCGGTCTCACGGGCAGCGAGAACGCATTCGGGCAGGCCATCGGCATCGGGGTGACGAATCTGGTTTTCACCTTCGTGGGGCTTTGGCTGATCGATCGTCTCGGCCGCCGGACATTGCTCTACATCGGTTCGTTCGGTTACATTCTCTCGCTCGGGTTGTGCGCGGTGGCGTTTTTCACATGGGCTCCGCAGTTTCGAGCGGCGTCCGCGGCGGTGGATGTGAAGGCGGCGGTCGGCGCTCTGGCCAACGCGAATCCCGCGCGTGTGGCGGACTTGCAGGAGAAACTTGCCGGGAAGCAGGAGGCGCTGGTGGCCGCGACCGCCGTGCCGGAATCGGGAGCACTGCCGGTGGTCTTTCCGGCGGAAGCTTCCTCCGAGGAAATCAGCGGCGTTGCCAACGAGGCTCTGGCCCAGGCTTCGGCGGCTTCCGGCTCGGGCGGGACGATGGTGTTGATTTGTATTTTCGCCTTCATCGCCGCGCATGCCATCGGCCAGGGGGCGGTGATATGGGTGTTCATTTCCGAGATTTTCCCCGATCGCTGCCGTGCGGCGGGCCAATCGCTGGGCAGTGCAACCCATTGGGTTTTCGCGGCGGGGCTCACCACGGTCTTCCCGCTGATGATGGCCAGGCTGGCTCCGGGGACGGTGTTCCTGTTCTTCACGGTCATGATGGTTCTCCAGCTCATCTGGGTGAAATTCATGGTTCCCGAAACCAAGGGAATTCCATTGGAGGAGATGCAGAAAAAGCTCGGGATCGGGTGAATTTGGAAAAATATCCGGGAGGAGTTCATGAGCAGTCCCCATCCATATCTTGTCGGGGCCATCGAGGCGGGTGGCACGAAATTTGTCTGCGCGGTTGGCACCGGACCGGGTTCGGGCATCTTGGAGCGGATTCGTTTTCCCTGCGGGGACGATCCGGTCCGGCTCATGGGGGAAATCGTGGAGTGGTTCCGCGAGCGGCAACGTGAGCATGGCCCTCTGGCGGGGATCGGAGTGGCTTCCTTCGGTCCGGTGGATCTGGACAGGCAGTCCGATACGTATGGTTTTATCACCACGACTCCGAAGCCGGGGTGGCAACAGGCGGACATACTCGGCCCGCTGCGCGGGGCTTTTCCGGGAGTGCCGGTTGGTTTTGACACGGACGTGAACGGGGCGGCGCTGGGGGAGGCGCACTGGGGGGCGGCGGTTGGGTTGGAGGATTTCGTGTATATCACCGCGGGCACGGGCATCGGGGGCGGGGGGATGTCGGGCGGGAAGTTGTTGCACGGGCTGACGCATCCCGAAATGGGCCACATGAATTTGGGAAGGCTGGATGGAGACGATTTCGAGGGAGCCTGCCCGTTTCACGGATGTTGCTGGGAAGGACTTTGCTCCGGGCCTGCGATCGCGAAACGCACCGGGCTTTCCGCCGAAGAACTGCCTGCGGATCACCCGGCATGGGACTTCACCATCCGCTACATGGCCCGGGCGATGGTGAACATCACCTGCCTGCTTTCGCCACGCCGGATCATTCTGGGCGGCAGTGTGCGGAAGGCGGGGCCGCTCGGCGAGGAGGCGTTTTTCGCCCGTTTGCGAATGGCGTTTCTGGAGAATCTCGCCGGTTACATCGCATCGCCCGTGCTGGGGGAGGAGCGGATTTCCGGATACATCGTTCCGCCTGTGAATGGAGATGATGCGGGGATTTGCGGCGCCATCGCGCTGGCTCAGGAGGAGGCTGCGCGGGTTTCCCTCGTCCGGCAGGAAAGCTGAGGTTCCGGCCTTATTTCAAATAAGCCCCGCAGGATTCGCGGACGACGAGAGACCCGCTGAGGTTCATTTTCCTGGCCGGGAGCGAGGGGTCCCGGAGCCGGTCCAGCATGGCGTGGAAGGCCGTGACCGCGATGTCCTGGCAAGGCTGGCGCACCGTCGTCAGCGGAGGGCTCACCAAGCTTGCGAAGCCGGCGTCGTCAAACCCGGTGACCCGGACGTCGTGCGGTACCGAAACGCCGATTTTTCCCAAGGCGCGGATCAAGGTCGCGGCGGTGTGATCGTTTCCGCATACGATCGCATCCGGGCGTGATGCCATGATCCTGTTCGCGAACACGGGGTCGTTGTCGTCGCCCTTTTCGGAAGCGAGAACGCACGAGCTGTCTCCGTATTGGCTGATCGCTTTCCAGAGGCCGACATGGCGCGCATCGACGGTGGATGCGGACAACTGCCGCGCGACATGGACGAATCTGGTGCAGCCCAGCTTGATGAGGTGGCGGCCCATGAGAAACCCGCCGCCGGTGTTGTCCACGCCGATGAGGTCGAAGCCGCTCCGCTCCGGATAGGCCACGATGTCGTGATCCACGAGCACCACGGGGATTCCGGCGTCCCGGAAACGGTTCACCATCCGGAGGTTCGCTTCGTAACCTCCCTTGACGAATTCGTAGGGAGAGAAAAACACGCCATCGATCCGGTCCTCGATGAACTGCTGGCACAGGGCCTCCCCGTGTTCCACGCGTGTACCGGAATCGAGCTGGTGAAACGTCGAGGCTCCCCATGCCAATCCGTACTCATGCTGTCTTGCCAGACTGGCCAGGTGCCCGGCGATCAGTTGGAAAATTTCGGTATGGCCGAAATGAGGCATCAGGAGCGCCAGGCGACGGGTGGAGGATGGCAAGGGAGGGCGGCGGGATTTTTTCGCGTAGGTGCCCGAACCCGCGCGCCGGACCACCAGGCCTTCCTGGCTGAGGGTGCGCATCGCCTGCGCCACGGTGGGCCGCGAAACCTGGAAGCGGCTCACCAGCATCGAATCGCTTGGCAGTCTTCCTTCCTCCCCATATTTGCCCGATTCGATTTCCTTGCGCAGTTCTTCCGCGATTTCTTCGTGCTTGGTGGAGGCCCGGGAATTCATTCGTTGGATGGGTTTGGTGGCGGGCGATCTGAACCGGCCGGGTGCTGCATGTTTTTGAAATGACGGGCCGGAAGGCAAGCCGGTTCGATGCTCTCTCCGGCATGGCCTCTTTCAATCGGCTGTTTCAAGCTGAAGGGCGATCACTATCCACGGTTGGCTCCGTCCATCGGAACCGCATTTCCGGATAAAATCGGGAATAACGTCTGCCGGAGCGGCATCTTGGACTTCGTCATCTCATGCCGACCGCGCAGAGCTGAGTTCCGATTGCCATGTGGATTGTTTTCTTTGCCCTCCGTTACAAATACACGATCGGTGTCATCGGAATTCTCGTTCTTCTCTTCGGAGTGATGTCGATGCGGAAGATGTCCACCGACATCCTTCCCCAGGTGGACAGCCCCCAGATCACGCTGGTGTGGTCCTACGGCGGTCTGAATGCCGCGGAAATGGCATCGAAGATCACGTCCTTCTCCGAGATCGCCACGATGAACAACGTGGACGATCTTCTCGAAGTCCGTTCGGAAAGCTCCAACGGCGTCGGATTGGTAAAGCTTACTTTCCAGCCCTACGTCGATCTCCAGACGGCGCTGGCGCAGGCGACCTCGGTGTCGCAGACGATCATCCGCCGCATGCCGTCGGGCACCACGCCGCCGTTGATCGTGCGCACCAGTCCGTCGAGCGTTCCCATCGTGCAGCTCGTGATTTCGTCGGACACGATGACCGGCGGCCAGCTTTTCGACTACGCGCGGCTGGCCCTGCGCGCCCAGCTTCAGAGTGTTCCGGGAATGAGGATTTCCCTTCCGTACGGCGGCGCGGCGCGGCAGGTGATGGTCGATCTGAATCCGGAGGCGCTCCATGCGTTCGGGATTTCGGCGGCGGAGATCAGCGCGGCGCTGGGCCGCCAGAATCTCACGCTGCCGTCCGGTTCCCTGCGCCAGGGAGGGCGGGAGATGCCGGTGGAGCTGAACGCCAGCCCGGAAAACATCCAGGCATTCCTCGATCTGCCGATCCGCTCGGTGGACGGGCGCACGATCCTCCT
>CAZVSA010000173.1:0-9004 GCA_964629955.1 uncultured Luteolibacter sp. | reverse complement strand
CTCCATGCTCTGGCTGTGGAACGGGCCGGATCCCGCGGTGCCGCCGGAAGGAAGGCGGACGGTGAGGGGGATGGGAATGCCGGTGCGGTAAAAGTGGGTGGCGGCCTGATTGATGATCTGGTTGAAGCCGACCGAGGAGAAATCCGCGAACTGCATTTCGATGATCGGGCGCATGCCTTCGATGGCGGCGCCGACGGCCAGGCCCATCATCGCGTCTTCGGAAATCGGCGAATCGAAAACCCGGCCGGGAAACGCTTCCGAGAGACCTTTGGTGGCTTTGAACGCACCGCCGAAGGTCGCGATGTCCTGGCCATAGAGGAAAACCCGCTCGTCCTCACGGAGGAGGGTTTCCTGGGCTTCACGGATGGCATCGATGTAGGTCATGCTTACTGAATGTCGTTCTGGGAAAGCGGGAACCGGGTGGAAAGCGCGCTCCAGTCCTCCGTGTAGGGATCCGGCGCGTCCTCCTGCTGGGCCTGGGCCACGGCGCGCTGCACCTCGGCGGCCATTTCCTCCTGCCAGCCGAGCACCTCATCCACGGTGATGAATCCTTGTTCCGTGAGCTGCTTGATCGCCACTTCCAGACAATCCCGCCCGTAGTGGCCGGCCCGGATGTCCTCCGGAATGTAGGAAGCGTCATCGTGCTCGCCGTGGCCGGAGAGCCGGAGCAGATGAGCGACCACGAGCTGCGGCCCCGCGCCCTCCCGCGCGCGCCTCACGGCCTCGCCTACGACGGAGGCGCAGGCGATGAGATCGGTCCCGTCCACGGAGAATCCTCCGATGCCGTAACCGCGCGCGCGTTCCACGAGATCGAAGCAGGCGAACTGGCGGTTGGTGGGGGTGGAGTAGGCGAACTGGTTGTTTGCCACGACGACGACCATTGGCAGCCGTTCGACCGCCGCCAGATTCACGCCTTCGTGAAAGGCTCCGGTAGATGTCGCTCCGTCGCCGACGCAGGTGGCTCCCACGCATCCGTCGAGTTTCCCGAGCATCCGTTTTCCAAAAAGCATGCCCGCGACGACGGGAACCTGCGCTCCGAGATGGGAGATCATCGCGGGCATGCCTTCGCGGGGTCTTCCGCGGTGGACGTTGCCGTCGCGGCCTCGCATCGGGCCTTCCACGGAGCCGAGATAGGTGCGGGTGCAATCGAGCAGGGATTCGCCGAAGGCGATGCGCCCGGCCTGGTCGCGGATCAGGGGGGAAAATACGTCTTTGCCCCGGGTCAATGCGGTTCCCAGCGAGGAGCTGATCGCTTCCTGCCCCTTGCCGAGATAGACGCCGCCGACGATTTTTCCCGCTTTGTAGAGGCTGGAGAGTTTGTTTTCCAGAATGCGCGCCCACAGCATGGAGCGGAAGGCGGAACGCAGGAAATCCCGGTCGATCATTGCCTTGTCCTCGAAGGGTTGCATTTCCAAATCCAGCACGGCGGGAGGCTACGGCAGGGCGGAGGTGGCCTGCAACCGCTTTCCCTGTTCGGGATTGGGGCGTGTGTGCCGTCCAAATCCCAAATAACTTCCGGGCGGAGGGGTTCCGCTCCCCGCCGGGTGGAATTTTCGGATTTCCCGAGCAGGGGATTTTGTGTTAGAAAACGGCCATGAAGTTGATTCGGTTCGGCGATGCGGGGCGTGAGGAGCCGGGGGTTTTGCTGCCGGACGGGCGCAGGGTGGATGCGAGCGGGGAGTTCATCGATTACGACGAGGGATTCTTCGCCAGCGGGGGGCTGGAGGCGCTGGCGGAGTGGGTGGAGGATGGATGCCCGGGGGGCGGGGAGGTGGACCCTCTCGCCAGGCTGGGGCCTCCGGTGGAGCGCCCTTCCAAGATCGTCTGCGTCGGGAAAAATTATATGGATCACGCGAGGGAGATGGGCGGGGAGATTCCCACGGAGCCCACGCTTTTCATGAAGGCCACCAGCGCGTGGAGCGGACCGTTCGACGATGTGGTGGTGCCGCGCGGGGCGTCGAAGCTGGACTACGAGGTGGAGCTGGCGGTGGTGATCGGCCGCACGGCTTCGTATGTGAGCGAGAGGGAATCCCTGTCCCATGTGGCCGGGTATTCGGTATTTTGCGATTTTTCGGAGCGTTCGTTTCAAAACGAGATGGGCGGGCAATGGACGAAGGGAAAGAGCGCGGACAGTTTCGCGCCGATGGGCCCTTGGCTGGTGACGGCGGATGAGATCGCGGATCCGCAGGGGTTGAGGCTGTGGTGCAAGGTGAACAACGAGTTGCGGCAGAACAGCTGGACGGGGGACATGCTGGCCTCGGTGAAGCAGCTTGTAAGTTACATCAGCCGGTTCATGACCCTGCTGCCGGGGGATGTGATCGCCACCGGCACTCCGGCGGGGGTGGCGGCGGGGATGAGCAACCCGAGGTTTCTCCAGGCGGGGGACTTCGTGGAATGCGGCGTTGAAGGGTTGGGCGAGTTGGGGCAGCGTGTCGTCGCCAGCCGCTGAGGCGCCTGATCGATCCGATTTTGAGAAGGAGACTATCCATATTGGCATGGCCGAAACCGCGCGGAGGCCCGCACCGGTCGGTCTGCCATTTTTGCGACACGCTGCATGAGGCGCGCCCGATTCCCGAGGGGACGGCGGCGCGCTGCGTGCGCTGCGACGCGGTGCTTTACCAGAACCGGCCGGCGTCGCTGGTGAGGGCGACGGCTTTTTCGCTGACGGCGCTGATCCTGATGGGGGTGGTCCACACGTTTCCGTTCATGTCGATGGATGCGGGCGGAATGTTCACGAGTCTGAATCCCGTGGGCGCGGCGCGGGCGCTGATCGAGCAGGGGAGCCCGATCGTGGGCTGGTCGGTGGCGCTGTTCACGGTGGTGACGCCGCTGGTGCTTTCGGGCGGGTTGATTTATGTCTGCGGGCCGCTGCTTTTCGGGAGGTCCGCGCCGGGGGCGATCCATGTGGCGCGGTGGATGAGCCGGACGGAGCCGTGGAACATGATCGAAGTGTTCCTGCTCGGCGTATTGGTGAGCCTGATGAAGCTGGGGGAAATGGCGGAGCTGCATTTCGGCGTGGGTTTTTGGGCGTTCGCGGCGCTGATGCTGTGCATGGCGGCGGCCACGGCGGGGATCGACCGCGATGAGCTTTGGGACCGGCTGGAGGTTGCCCGTTCATGAATGCGTTTCCTCCACGCGCCGCCGCCTCGGGTCTTGCGGGATGCCATTCCTGCGGGAAGGTGTCTCCCGTGACCGCGGGCCGCTGTCCGCGCTGCGGCTGCCGCCTTCATTTGAGAAAGCCTGACAGCATCCAGCGGACGGTGGCGCTGCTGATCGCGGCGACCGTCCTCTATCTGCCGGCGAACCTGCTGCCGATCATGATCGTATCGGAGTTTGGCGGGACGACGGCCAGCACCATCGTCGCGGGGATGATCCAGTTCTGGCAGGCGGGTTCCTACCCGATCGCGATCGTGATTTTCGTGGCGTCGATCCTGATTCCGATCGTGAAAATCGTGGCGCTGGTGTGGTTGTGCGCGGCGGCTTGCGGGAAAGTCGATCCCTCCCCGAAGGCGCTTGGCCGGGTGTATTGGTTCACGGAGCTGATGGGGCGGTGGTCGATGGTGGATATTTTCGTGGTTTCGATTCTGGTGGCAATGGTCCAGCTTGGCACGTATATGACGGTGATTCCCGGTCCGGGAGCACTTGCATTCGCCGGGGTGGTCGTGCTTACGATGTTCGCCGCCATGAGCTTCGATCCGCGCCTGCTCTGGGACCGCCTCGAACTTTTGCAATCCACTGCGTCCGAACGTGAACGAACCTCCTGAAATCCCTTCTCCCGCGGTGGCGACGCCCCGCTTTTGCGCCGCCCAGCGATGGAACATCGTGTGGGTGGTGCCCATTCTCGCCATTCTCATCGGCGGATGGCTGGTCTATCAGAACATCACGAGCCGGGGGCCGTCCGTGCAGGTGAGCTTCGAGACGGCGGACGGTCTGGCGGCGGGCAAGACGGAGGTGCGCTGCCGCTCGGTGAGGGTGGGGTATGTGAGCGATGTGGCGCTCGCCTCCGATTTGCAATCCGTGCTGGTGCACCTGCGGCTGGATCCGGACACCTCGGATCTGGTGAGGGAAGGCACGCGGTTCTGGGTGGTGAGGCCGCGGGTTTCCGCGACGGACATCTCCGGTCTCGGAACGCTGATTACCGGGGCCTATATCGAGCTGGATCCGGGAAGCGGGAGCAAAGGCCCCACCGAGTTCACGGGGCTGGAAATTCCTCCGGCGACCAGCAGCAACATTCCCGGCCGGAAACTGGTTCTTACCGCGGGCCAGGCGGGATCGTTGATTCCCGGGTCGCCGGTTTACTACCGGGGCGTCGAGGTGGGGCGGATCGAGAACCGCCGTTTGTCGGATGACGGGGTGACGGTGGTGTACGACGCGTTCGTCCGGGAGGTGTACGCGTATCTGGTGACGGAAAACACCCGCTTTTGGAATGCCAGCGGCATCGATGTGAGCGCGAGCGCGGATGGGTTCCGGGTGCGGACGCCTTCCATCCAGGCGATGGTTTCGGGCGGCGTTTCCTTCGGTTTTTTGCCGGACGCGCCCCCCGGAGAGCCGGTGGCCGACCGCGCGACGTTCACCCTTTTCCGGGATCGCGAGGCGGCGATGGCATCCTCCTTTTCGCCGAGTTTGCGCTATCTGCTGCTTTTCGACCAATCCGTCCGCGGGCTTGCCGCCGGAGCGCCGGTCGAGTTCCGCGGGATTCCCATCGGCAGGGTGGAAAACATTTCCTTCGATTATCTGCCGGATGCGAGCAGCGATGGCAGGATTCCCGTGCTGGTGGCCGTGGATCCGTCCTCCATGCGGGCGGCGGAGGCGGGCGATCCCGCTCCGG
The DNA here is from genome assembly GCA_964629955.1 of uncultured Luteolibacter sp. Taxonomy (GTDB): domain Bacteria; phylum Verrucomicrobiota; class Verrucomicrobiia; order Verrucomicrobiales; family Akkermansiaceae; genus Luteolibacter. Next base: position 4,176 of record CAZVSA010000173.1, on the reverse strand, counting down.
ACTTCATCGAACAGGCGGTGGCCCGCGGCCTTCGCGCGGCTCTCAAGACCGGGAATCTTCTCACCGGAGCCCTTTTCGTGGATTTCGATTTTTACAGCGACGCATTGCCCGCGGAGACGGAACAGGTGAATGGCGTCACGACGATTCCCACGATTTCCTCGGGGTTCGCCCAATTGGAGGCGAAGATCACCTCCGTTCTGGACAAGTTCGAGGCCCTGCCACTCGATGAAACCCTGGAGAAAATCGGTGCCGCGGCGGACGAAGCCGCCCTCACCGTCGCGGAGGCCCGGACGATGCTGAAAGAGATGGAATCGGCCGTGGCCGCCGCCCGCTCGACTCTCGAAAATCCGGAGTTCCGCGAGCTGCCCTCCGATCTCCGCGCCACGCTTGATTCGCTCCAGAAATCCGTCGCCAGCATCGGGCCGGACGGCTCCATCCAGGGAGACATGCTCCGCACGCTCGATGAACTCCGGGCCTCCCTCCGATCGTTCAAATCTCTCGCCACAACGATCGATGAAAAACCGAACTCCCTGCTTTTTGGCCGGGAAACCTCCGGAAATCCCATTCCCAAAGCCCCTTCGAGAAGCCGCTGATCCATTTTCCCGATGACGTTCCACCGCATTTTTTGTTTCGCAATCCTCATGCTCCTAGCCGGCTGCGGCACGGGGCAGAAGCATTATTACGTTCTCACGGCGGATGGTCCGGTTCCCTCCGGCGGTGGGCGGGGAATCGGAGTCGGTCCGGTGATTCTGGCGGAGTATCTCGATCGCTCCAATCTCGTGATCCAGCAGGGGCCCAACCAGCTTGCGGTTGCCGAAGACCACCGCTGGGCGGGGGAGCTTTCCTCTTCCATCGCGAGGGTCACGGCCGCCAATCTCGGCAGGAGGCTCGGCAGCGGCAACGTCCACACCTATCCTTGGCACGGGGACGACGGCATCCGCGTGCAGGTGACGCTGGACATCCGCCAGCTTCATGCTGCGGAGGACGGCTATGCGGTCATCGAGGCCGGGTGGCGGGCATACGCCCTTCCGGAGCGGCGGATGATCACTTCCCGCACCTTCGTGGACCGGGAACCGCTCGAATCCGACGGCTATCAGGCGCTCGTTGCCGCGAAATCCCGCCTCCTGTCGCGCCTTGCGGGCGAGATCGCGGCGAATGTGCGGTGAAAGTGGCTGCCACGGTCAGGAAATCCCTATCATCTCAATGCACCGCGTTCCGCGGATTGAAGAAGCCGGGTATAGCGGCGTTCCAACCGGACGGCGCGCTCCTCGTCTCCGGCATGGCGGTGGTATTCGCAGATCATCCGGTAAATGGATACTTCCGTGTTCGCGCGGAACCAGTTTTTTGAACCTGTTTCCACCACACGGAAGAACGCGGATTCAATGTCCCGCGCGGCTTTCGTGGATCGCCCGGAGTCCTCCCGGACAAAACTGAAATAGTCTTCCGACATGCGCTTGAAGGCCGTGATGTTCGATCCGTAATTGCGCAATGAGCGGTTGTACAGCTCGCCGATCTTGTCCAATGCGTCGGTGCTGCCTCCGGATGAGATCAGATCCGCCTCCGCCTTCACGGCATCGGCCACGAGATCCTTCTGCTCATCCGTTCTGCGGTTCATCTGCCTGCGGGAGGAGGCAAGGATGCGTCTGGCTTCCTCTTCGGGAAGGTGTGGCAGAATGAATTCGAGTTCCGCTTCGGAGGCCAGGGAACTCATCCGCGGGTTGTCCCGGAACCGCGAGCGCATGCCGGATACAAACTCCTTCCAGGCGGATAACATCCGTCCATCGTCCTCGGAATCGGAATCGCGGGATTTGGCGGCCAGCAAGCCATGCAGCCTCGACCAGGTTTCGGGGAAATCGCGCCCCACGGAATTGGCAAGCCCGACTGCCTCCGCGGCGAGGTCTTCTTCCTTCTGTTGCTCAAGAATATCGGCCAACCACAGCAAACGGAACGTCGTCAGGCGGGTGGCGTCGCTTTTCTGCCCGCGTTCGTTCCACAGCCAGACTTCCTGTTCGTTGATTCTTCCGCCCGTCTGCGGGTGATGTCCGCCTCCGTCGGCGACTCCGCCGATCCGTCCGATGGAGGTGTCCCATTCGTCGGGTTTGGTTTTCACCGCCGCCCATGCGTGCGGGCCGAGATCGGTTTCTCCGGAGAGGACGATCGCCGGGATGCCATTGGCCCGTGCGGTGTTCACGCAGAAATACGACTGATCGCTGCAAATGCCGCCTTCCTTCAGGATTTCAGCGAAGCTGTATTCCTTGTAGGGGTTGAGGCCGTTCACGGCTCTCTCCATGAGATAACTCACCGAGCCGTAGGCGTTCCCCCAGTTTTGCCGGCGCAGGCGCATTTTGTCGATGGCCCAGTCCAGCTCCATGTCGGGCACCGGGGCGCAAACCACCCACACGAGATCCCTCGCGGAGCTTTGGTTCGCGGGCACCGCCAGCTTTCGTTTTTCCGAGCGGTCCACGTACCAGTGATAGCGGGTCATGCCGTTGACGAATGGCTGGCCGTCGAGCTGGCCCGGAGCGGAAGCCGCCTGGATACGCACCTGCCGGTCGAACACCACCGCGCAGGCGATCGCCAGATTGATGTATTTTTCCGCGAGGGCGGGGGAGTCATAATAGACGTTGGAAAGAAATTCCAGAACCTTGGCGGAATCATCGCCGGACTGGAGAGTCAGCAGCAATTCCTCCATCGCCGGGTTGTTTTTCAAAATCCATGAGAGAAGCGTGTCGCTGTGTCCGGCGGAGCGGATTTCGGAGCTGGAGAAACGGGTCAACACCTGCTGGCGGAGGAATGCCTGGAGGAACACGGGATGATTCCACAGAGGGGCGAATCTGTTGCCGTTGCGCGGCTCCGGCAGCCCGGCGAGCACCGGCTGGAGCGAGCGTTCGAGAAAACCACGGTATTCCTCCCATGCTCCCGCGCTCACGGCTTCCTCCAGCAGTTTTTGATCGCGCGCGATCTCGGCGCTGGATTCGGCATCCGTCCCGGTGAGCACCAGAACAGGTTCGTTTTCAAACCGGTCCGAATCCGCTTTTTCGGCGACGGCATCCGCTTCTTCGGGTTCCGGCGGCATTGCGGAATCCTCTTCCTCCTTCGGAAGCTCGAAGGCCGAAGCCATTGGGGCATCCTCGAATTCTTCGGCGGGAGGGGAAACGGAATCGGCGGGTTCCGCAACCGCCGGCTGTGGAGCCGCATTCCGGGTGGCGGGCTTGAGATAAACGACGATTTCGGAATCTCCGGACGTTTGCTTGTTGGTGGGGCCGCTTAGCAGCCACAAAACCCCGCCTCCCACGAATACCAGCAGGAGGATGACCGGCATGGGATTTTTTCCTTTGGGGCGGACCAGAGGTTGTGCCTGCCCCGGTGGCGTCCAGCGTTTCCTGGGAGTGAGCAGAGGCTTTTTGGGCGTTGTCATGGCGGTTGTCCTTGAATCAAAGGGCTTCCTATAGCTGTAAGTGGAAAAAAATCAAAGCCTTAAATCGAGGACTGAAGAACGGAAATGGCCGGTCACGTCATGCTTGTTTACGGCCAACGAGTTACGGGGTGAGCCGAGAGCGAAGAGCTGAGAGCGTAGAGTTCTTTACTCCAAGCTCTTCGCTCTTTTCTCTTCGCTCAATAAATCAGAGCTGGAAACGATCTTCCGAGGGGGTGTTTCCCAAGGACATCTGTACTTCGCCGTTTGCCGCGAGGTGGGTGAGGCAGTGATAGACGTCTTCGGGGTCGGCATCGCACTCGAATGCCACCTGGTCGGCGTTTTTCGCATCGGAGGTCAGCCTGCCCCGGACGTTGTTCAGGATGGCGAGGAAATCCCCGGCGGCTTTTTTTCCGGCTTCCACGCCCGGCTGGTGGTAGGCGTTGATGTGGACGAGCGAGGCGTAGAACGACACCGCCCGCTCGAAGAGCGCGATGAGCAGGCCGAGCTGGAAGGCGTTCACTTCCGGAATGGAAAGGGTGAGCGAGGGGCGTCCGGATTCAAAGAGCGCCTTGCGCGTGCCGCGCAGGAAGCCTTGCAGGTAGTCCGCGCTGGTGGTGCCGGGCTCCACCTCGATGCTCGCGCCATCGCGGCCTTTGCGGACCTCGATGAAGGTGGCGAAGAAGTTGTTCACTCCGTCGCGGAGCTGCTGCACGTAGGCGTGCTGATCGGTGGAGCCCTTGTTGCCGTAAACGGCGATG
>CAZVSA010000172.1:0-9025 GCA_964629955.1 uncultured Luteolibacter sp. | reverse complement strand
GATTCACCGCAAAGCCGCGAAGATCGCAAAGGGTCGCTGAGAAAAATTCCGGATGGGATCGGGGGTGGATGGGTGACGTTCCACCTGTTTTTCCGGTTTCCGATCCTCCATTCGCCCTCTTCGCGTTCGCTTTGCGGCCTTCGCGGCTTTGCGGTGAAATGAAACCGCCGTCTTTTGATGCGTCAGCCATGGGAACGCTTGGGGATTGCGTTCCGGCGGCCAGAGGGTATGAAGCGGCGAGATGAAACTTCTTCCGATCCTGTTGCTGGCCGTTTCCCTGCTCGGTTTTTCCTGCGAGCGTCATGATTTCGAGAACGATCAGGGAACCGGCACGAAGCAGCTTCACGAGCCCCACGGAAGCCACGCCGCCGGGGACGGTCATTGATCGCGTCCCGCGCGCGTGTAGCTCAGAAAACATTCCCCGAGATCCGGCAGGGGCTCGAAATGGCGGAGCTGGAAGCGGGCGGAATGCGGGAGAAAATCCCCCGGCAGCCCGGTGGTGGTGGGCGCGTTCCGCCCGCCGAACAAAGTGTGCCCGGCCAGAGTGAGGTGGAACTCGTCGATGAAATCGAGCGCCGCCAGACTGTGGACGAGTTCTCCTCCGCCTTCGCAATGAAGGGAGGTGACGGCGTGACGGGTGGCGAGCGTTTGGAGGAAATCCTCCAGTCCGCTGAAATGCGTTTGCACTCCCGGCAATGCGATGGGCGAAGAACCGCCGGTGACGAGCAGATGAATTTCCCCTCCGGGCGTATGAAACAGCGGATGGGTGGGATCGAAATTCCCGTTCCGGGAAACGACGCAGCGAAGCGGCTGCCGCCCCGGCACCGTCATGGTCATGAGGTCGGCCTCCAGGGTGCCGCGCCCCACCAGCAGGGCATCGGCGGATTTCCGCAGTTCCAGCAGCCGTTCGTGATCCTTCCGGGAAGTCCAGCCCGAGGGACGGCGGGAAGGGGAGCTGATTTTCCCGTCCGCCGAAATGGCGAAATTGACCGAGATGCGGGGGCGTTCCATCTGTCGCGTGTGTGGGCCGGTTGTGTCGAAGTGTCCCGCTCCGGAGTGGTTAGGAAATTTCCACGGAAAGATCGCCGCCGAGACTTTCGATCGCGGCGATGAGGCTCGATGGGTCGGCGTTTCCGGGAATGGAAATGAGGCCGTGGGCGCGGAACATCGGCTGCCCGGACATCGGGGCGCTTTCCAGACCTGTCACCAGCTCTTCGACGTTGGCCCCCGCGATCGCGATCGCCGCGCTCAGCTCCCGCACGATGCCGGGGCGGTCGTGGCCCAGCACGTCCACCGTGATGGTTTTCCGTCCGGCGGGTTCTTCCGCGGTTTCCTTCACGGCCTGGATGGTGAGGCCCTTGCCTTCCAATCCGCGCAGGGCCGCCAACAGGGCATCCACGCTGGAAGCGGCGCATTCCACCCGGATGATCCCCGCGAACTGCCCGGCCAGGCGGGCCATCCGGCTTTCCAGCCAGTTTCCGCCATTTTCGGCCACGGTGTCCGCGACGCTGCGGACCAGGCCCGGCCGGTCCGATCCAAGAACTGTCATCACAAGGCAGGATGTCATGGTGGAAACCAATCAGATAGGCGGGCGGATGCGAAAGAGATTTCTGCGCTCCGTTCCCGCTCCATTGCAGCCACCGGCAGGTGGGCGGGCCGGGGGTGGACAAATTTCTTGTCATGCCCCGAGTGGTTCGGGTTAGTTTTCCTCCGGAAGATGTTAGCGGAAATGCATGGAGCCGGGCAGCGGGTTCTTGAGCCGGGGCGGGATCGCGCCGGAGATTTTCGTGTGGCTGGAATCGCTGTTTCCGCTTTCCGGTTTTCCCCGTCATCGCAGAGCCTCCCACATCACTGAAACACCGAATGAAACTCCTGTTCCTCCTCCCCGTCGTTTTCCTTGTGTCCTGTTACCACCATCTTCCTCCGATGAGCCCGGAGGAACGGGCCGAATCCTCCAGAAGGCTTCATGAAATCGAGGATGAGAACTTCGGCTACCGGGACCGGGAACGCCGCAGCGCCGCCAGAGCGATCCGCGAGGCGAATGGCGGTGCTCCCGTTCACTACCACCAGCACTCCCATCTCAACGGATGGTGAGAAGGCAGAAAGTTTTCCCAACCAGAAACACACATACGCATGAAACTCCGCAATTACCTCCCGGTTATCCTTGCCATTCCGTTTGCCCTTCCATCCTGCGAGCCGTCGCTGGCAACCGCCCAGGCGGACCGTGACCGCCCTTCCAACATGATCACCGACGCCCAAAGACGCCAGCGTGGCGCCCAGCGGGCCGATACCATCGAGGAAGTGCATACCCGCCGCCACATTCGCGCCGACCAACGGGAATCCGCCACCCACGGAATCAACACGGTGGGCGACGTTCTCGGCGGGCTCAACCGGGTTCGCTGGCTGGGCGAAAGCCTCACCCGCTGAGGCCGTTCGTGCCGGATTTGCAAACATTCCCGCCGGGTTTCCATCCGGTGGGAATTTTTTTTGCACACGTGTTTCCGTGGTCCGGTTTGGCGAAGCTTTTCCGCGGGATGTGAAAGGAAACCGGCGGGACGGCGGCGTTCCTGGAAAAGAGATCCCGGCTGTTTTCTACAGCGTTTTGTGAAATACTGTGGCCGCATACCGGGGACACCAGCGGCTCCGTCACGAGTCAAGGAGCGTGGGCGTCCCGCCCACTTGAGCAGGAATGTGGGCGGGACGCCCACGCTCCTTGAATTCATACGCCTCGAAACGTGATCGCACAAAAAACGGCCACGACTTTTCATAAAATGCTGTAACAGATTTTTGGAATTGCGGCTTCCCTGTTCCTTTCCCGGAAAAATCCTCCGGACAAACCCTCCCCGATTCTTCAGTCCTCGCCGTGAGGTTCCGAAACGCGAACCTCCTTCCTTTGCCAATGACATAAAAATTTTCTGATTACATATCAGCTTTTGCGACCAAAAGCTAACTGGGCCAATCCCGAAACCGACAAATTTCCCTGGCCATCAAAGAAGACAGAGCTGTCGCGCCGAATCGGCGCGGCTTGGCGCGTCTTCTTTGAGAGGCGCTTGTCGGTGCCTGGGATTGGGGCGTGATCAAGTTCGCGCCATTGTTTTGCACCTCTCCCTCCATGGAGAAAAACAGCCCGGCAGCCCATGTTCCCGCCGGAGCGTCCCGGCAATTTTCCCCAATCTCTTTCTCTTCCTTCCTCCTATTTTCCGAATCCCCAATCCCCAACAACTCATGAAGAAGCCAACCATCCCCCTCCTTCTCGCCCTCGCCGCGGGATGCATCCCACCCGCCCTCCGGGCCGAAGCACCCGCGACGGACCGCGCCCCGTCCAAACTCGTCTGGAACGTCCGCCCGGACGAGATTCTCGAATCCAAAACCATCCACCAAGGCGGGCGTACCGTCCACATTCGCGAAATTCTCCCCATACCCCTTCCCCCTCCCGCTCCGCACGAGCGAAGGGAATTCGACGAAACCCGCCTGCGCGAACGCGCCGCCGCCTTCCATGCCATACACCCCCGCCGCCTGCTCCTTTCCATCGGCGCCACCGTTTACCGTGCCGCGGACACCCCGCCCCGCACGCTGGTCCGCATCATGGGTGATGCCCGGCGCGCACCCGTGGAACTCTGGGCGGCGGCGGATTTCGGCCTGATCACAGGAAACTCCGGTTTTGGCTCCTTCACCCTGCCGGACGGCACCGAGGCCGCGCTGTTGATGCTCGGTTCGGATCACGACATGGACAAGGCCGCCGCCATGGCCGCCCGCCACGGCGGCAGCTACCAGCGCCCGGAGATCCCGGAATTCGGCGACGGCGATGAAAAATCCCCCCTCCTCGTCCTCTCCGGCGAACCCGATGAAACCCTCCTCTCCGCTCTGGAATTCCTCACCCGTCATATCGAAACCCACCGCGAAACCCTCCTCGCCGCCCGCACAACCCGCGAAGCCGAGGCCCGCCAGCGCAGGGAATTTCTCAGGGCCAATCCGCCCGAACCCCGCAACCTGACCCTCAACTACTGGCGTGTGCCCCCCACCGGTAAAGGCGACGGCCAATGACGCGTCTTTCAAGTGCCATTCACAGAAACTCTTCCCTTCTCCCCAATCGCATGAAATCCCTCTCCGCATTTTTCCTCCTTCTCTTCCTCCTCACCACTTTCCCCGCCGTGGGACAGCCGGTTATGAGCCCAATCTGGCAGCGCCACTGGAACGCCGGCCAGCTCTTCGATCCCAACAACCCCGATCACGCTCCCGGCGCCGATCAGGAGTTTGACGGCTGGCCGAACCTGGCCGAATATCACGCGGGCACCGATCCATTCCGCGCGAATCCTCCCCTTGGTCACATCCACACGCGCATCCGCCACGTCCCCGCCGTCTGGGGCGTTCTCCCCGATCCCGAACCGGAAGACGAGCCCTGGCTCGAAACCCCCGAAGCCTTCGAGATCGAATGCATCGCGGAGGGTACGCCGGGAAAAACCTACCAACTCTTTTATTCCGAAGACCTTTCTCCCGGAAGCTGGACTCCGGTGGGTCCCCCCATCCCCGGCGACGGCACGGAAATCATCCTCGGCGTCTTTCCCCAGTACGAGGACGACACCCTCGTTCCGCACGGCTTCTGGCGGCTGGAAATTTCCGAAACCTTGCAAGACACTGACAACGATGGAATCATCGACTCCGACGAATGGCTTCTCGGCTCATCCGTCTACCTCGAGGACACTGATGATAATGGAATCGATGATTACACCCAGTACCATGGTGGTCAACACCCCGCAGGCGGCGACGGCGGCCAAAACGGCCCGGGAAATTCCGTCGATCCACTCTACTCCGTGGTGTTCCAGGTGGTGGAGGAACAAATTTCCCAGCCGACCAGGGGATACCAGCCCTTCACCGCTCCCGCAGGCTCCTACCGCTATCTGACGAGGGAGGAAACCGATCTCTACTCCGTCAGCGGTTCTCCGCGCTATGGCAGCGTTTCCGGAGGACATTTCAAGCGGACCTTCACCTATCTGGAAAACGGCTCCATCATCACCGGCAATCCCCTCTCCACCCTCTCCGGCGAGGAAGGCCAGCGGCTCTCCGATTGGAAAAGCGCGAACGGGATCCCGCTCGGACAAGGCGAATCCATCTCGTGGAGCGACCCGCAGATTCAGCAGGGAACCCCTCTCATCACCACCGGCCTGCACGAGACCACCAAAACCACCACCACCGGCTGGGAAGTCATGAATGACGACGACGTCGTAGTCCGCAGCGGAACGGAAACCATCGTCGAGATCAAACGGATCACCCTCAAGGACCGCCGCACCTGGCAGGAATACTGGGAGCAGCACGTCAGCCCCCTGTCATGGAAGAATTCCCCCCCCGGCGAAATCTCCGGCCCCCTCGGCGGCGTCGATTACATCCGCGCCTACCATGGCGACGCCTCCGCCGCCGAACAGATCCGTGAGCGTTTCCGCAGGGGCGATACCGGCTTCCACGCCATCATCGCCGCCGCGGGCAGGTATTCGTTAGGCGCGGGCGGAAGCACCCGCCTCAAATCCCTGCGCTGGCGCTGGGTGCGCTTCAATCCCCTCCGCCCCTTCCAATACCAATACGCCGCGCCCCCCGCCGGCTACCACCGCACCTTCCATTTCCTGGTCAACCAGTCCGATCATCTCAGCTACGTCCAGGGCTCCGCGATCGAATCCGGAAGCCGGATCAGAAGCATCCTCGGCATCCAATGCCACGGCGGAAACTCCGGCTGGCAGGAAGTCCCCGCAAGCCTCACCAATCCCTTCAAGATCGAAAAAGCGCTCCACCACGACGCCACCGACTTCTCCAAATGGGGAACCTCATCGGTCACCACCGGCACCACCCTGTATGTGGACGAGGGGCCCGCCGTGCTCGCCGTGAACGTGAATTTCGACGAGGGAAACACCGGCGACCTCTCCGCCAACCGCACCGGGGCGGTTCCCGATCTGAAGACACCCTCCCTCGCCGCGGCGCGGACCAGCGTGGACGGCCGGGTCCAGGCGGGCGAAATCGTGACCGAAGACCTCTACCAGGGCTGGTTCGGCATCCCCCCGAACGGACAATCCCCCGGGTTCTTCGAGGACGCCATCGTGACCATCCGGAAAGTCGATGTCATCGATCCGGAAACCGGAAAACGGCAGAGCGGGCAGATCCGCCTGCACGCCACATGGGGCGAGGACGGGGAGCGGAACATCGAGCCCTACGACATCATCCAGGACATCCTCGTTGGCAACGCATCGGCGACGGACCTCACCGGCCTGTTCTACGGCGGCGATACCGGCATTCCCGGCGGCGCCCGTTTCTGGATCGAGGGACTTTATCCCGGGAGCATCACCCTGGAATTCCGTTATCAGAAAGGCGATGTCGATTTCACCTTCCAGCGGGGCTTCGAGATCCAGTGCCACTGGACGCGGGACAAATGGACGCAGGCCGTGCGCGACGAGGTCTATCTCGACAGCTTCACCAACAGCGGCGGCGCTGGCATCAACGGTGTCGGTGCCCGTGCCGGGCACCGACATGGGCCAGTTCTCCCCCGCCGGCGAATTCCTCGACAACCGCCCCTACGTCTGCGGCGTCTATGAATTCTACACCAAGCTGCACGACATGGATCACGGCAAATTCTTCTGGGCCGGCCTGGCCAAACGCGCGGGGGTAGCCGCCTACGCGGGCCTGAGCGACGCGCAGAACGGCCGTGCTGGCGTGGCCATCGGCACCTTCGGCATCGTCGATGTGGCCGCCCTCAAACGCATCCAGGAAATCCTCCTGCAGGCCAACCTCGTCATCTTCGAGGATCTCGCCTACCAGTTCGTTGCATACAGGTCCTCAGGGATCCGTTCGATGGAATATTTGAACAGCGTTAGTGATATTGCCCCAGAAGCTTGGACAGCATGGCAAAAGATTGACCAAGGGATTCTCAATGATGAGGTCGCGCTCGTGGCCGCTGGCAACAAAGAATTGCTTGAACGCGAACAAAACATCATTCTCGAACGAACTTATCTGGATCTTGATGAAATGAACGTCCTGTTTGGAACCACTTCGGTGTCATGGTTGTTTTCCGTTCTCGCGAAGAACCCAGTAATCGGCGGCCCGAGATTCACCGATGTGGTTCCGGGAGGAAACATCGCGAATTTCGATCACCGCTGGCAGTGGATCACCAACGAGACAAACGGCATGTGGAAACTCTGGCTGGATATGGATTCAGCCACTCGCAGAGGCTGGGCGGCGGTGCCCTTGAGAACCGCCGCCGATTCATTCAACCTGCTGGCACCCATCCGATGAAACGAAATCTCTTACAGTCGCTTTTTCTTTGTCTAGCATTTCTGATTGCCTCCGCCCGGCACGCTGGAGCGGAGGAGCCGGTGGTGCTGGATTTCCGCCATTCGCACGATTTGCAAATCGTGCGCGATGCGGGAATCATAAGACAGGATTTTCCGGATGGATTGACAACGCTTGCGGTGACCCATTTGCGATTACTCCTCCCTGGCAATAATGAGATACAGATGGATCATGTCAAGCACGCCGTCATTCGTGTAAGTAAGGCGGGAGAATTGGAAAGTCTTTATTTCCATGGAGGGGGATACCCTGCGGACGTAGCATACGAGATCGCCAAGAAGCTGCACATGGCATATGACATCCCTCTGAAAAGACTGGAAGATTGGATTGAAGAAAACCGAGGGACCGAATGGGGAAAGCGTTCATTTTCCAATGGCTATCGACATTGCTATCCGATCGTGCATCTCGAAATTACCTCGGCAGTGAATAGACTCTATCCGTGGAAGATTTCTTTTTCCCTTAATTGGAATCCTCTTGCACAAAGTGACGCCAGTCGCGACGAAGCGTGGGGCTGGGAGAACAATCCACGGCCACCGGAGGCACTGCGGCGGGTTTCGCTCAATCCGGCAGACGGGCGGCAGTACGATCCGATGGACGCCTACCGGGATCTGGCGGGGCGGCAGGAAGCCCTCGACAAGAAGCTCGGCCAGGTGTGCGGCCCGGACGGGCGGCTGATTCGCGCCGAGAAGCCTGCTCCTTCCGAAGAGGACCAAATCGTCGCGGGAGAATCCCGAAAGCGTTTCCTTTGGCCGGTATTGTTACTCTCGCTTGCCATCGGCGTGATGGCCCTGACGTTTGGTATCCGCAAGTGGTTAAGCAAACCCCTTTAATACAAGGACGGGAAGGGCAATTTTTACGGGATTTCCATCTCATATCGAAATTCAATTCAGCTATCAATGCGGCCCTCAAATTCATTCAAAACAGGCGGGATGCCTGTTTGACGGCACAGGCTGGAAGCCTGTGTTACGTGAACCTATTTGAGAGCCGCATTGATACGACCAAAGATGAATCGGAGAATGAATACTCAACATGTGAGGAACATGGTGCATGTCATTTTGAACGACAAGAAGATCGCTCCTCGATTTTGGAGTGCAATTCTATTCCTTGGAGGAGGTTTCATTTCATTTATCATTGGAAATCCTGCCCATGATCCATGGATAACCATAGGGTATTTTGTCTGGATCGCATTTGGAATCAGGGCATTCTATTGCCCGCCAGTGAGGCTCCGGCGCGCTTTCTGGCTGTTCTCGGCAATATGGCACACTTGGTGCCTTATTCCCGTCATTTTGGTACCGGTCTTATTGCAGATAACTTGGCATTATGGGATTTTCTCAGTGATTGCCTGGTGCTTCTTCGCAATGATTATTTCGATATGGATACGAGAAGTGGACACCCTGCATGTACAATGATCGTATTCGGCTGACAGGCCTGCCGCGATCTGGCAGGGCGTCAGGCGGCCCTCGACAACATGACAAAGGGACAGACAAATCATCATGCTGATGCGGGTGCTTGCGGATAGGTTTTCAGGATGCGCTGCTTGCTCATGATAGGCGGCGGGCGGAATGCCAAAAGTGTTCCGGGAATGATTCCAACTCGTGAGCCCGCGCTTCAAGGGCAGCGGATGGGCCGTCGGCAGGTAGGGCGAGACCGCCGGGCGCGCCGTGGCTCTCTCTCCGCAGCGGGTGGGGCTTCCATCGCC
>CAZVSA010000171.1:3873-9090 GCA_964629955.1 uncultured Luteolibacter sp. | reverse complement strand
CGGTGGCGGCATCCGGGGCGGACAGGTTTACGGGGAAACCGACGAAATGTCGTACAACATCGTCGAAAACCCCGTCCACATCCGGGATCTCCACGCCACCCTCCTTCACGCCCTCGGCATCGATCATCATCAGCTCAGTTTCAAATTCCAGGGCCTCGACCAACGCCTCACCGGAGTGGAACCCGCGAAAGTGATCCACGATCTGTTCGCCTGACAAACGAACACCCCGCTACTGGACTTCGGTCGCGGACTCATGAAACTGGAATCATATTCCGCCAACCCGGTTACGACGCCTTTTTCTTGGCTTGAAAATCAGGAGTATTTCATGATAAGCAACACCCATGAATGTTGTATCTTCCGGCAAAACGTGGCCCCCTGACGCGCTTGCCCGGCTGATGCGCCGGGCGGTTGCGGGAACAGTCGCACTTGCCTTCGTTTGGGGCGCGGCGGAACGGCTGGAAGCCGGGGGATCGGAAGCGATCATCACCGTCGATCATACGCTGCCGCACACGCACGACAACGAATGGCGCTTCCGCGTGACTCCCTACCTCTGGGCGGCCGGGATTTCGGGCGACTTCGCCCAGTTCGGCCTGCCGCCGGTGGAAGCCCATGCGGGGTTCGGCGACATCGTCGATCATCTCGACTTCGGATTCATGACCGTTTTCGAAGCATGGCGAGGGCGTGCCGGGATTCTCGGGGATTTCATGCACATCCGCCTCGGCGGATCGGGGGAGATCGAGGCCCTGCCGTTCACCGCCAGATTCAGCAGCACCACGACGACAGGAATGCTGGCGGGGCAATACCGGATCCTGGATTCGGAGGACGCACACCTCGATGCGTTCGCCGGGCTCCGTCTGTGGTCTCTCGAAACCGAAATCAGCGTCGGCAATCCCATCAACCGGTCCCGCGGCGACGGAGCCGATTGGACCGATCCGATCATCGGGCTCAAGGGTTGGCGGAGTTTGAGCCCCCGCACCTACCTGACCGGCTGGGCGATGGCCGGCGCGGGAGGCGGCGCCGATTTCACGATCGATCTCCTGGGCGGCATCGGCTACAAGCTCAGCGAACGCACCGCCATCATCCTCGCCTACCGCTATCAGGCCGTGGACTATCGGGACAGCCCCTTCGTCTTCGACGTCGTCCAGCAAGGCTTCGGCCTGGGACTCGACTTCCGGTTCTAGCGGAATCCTCTCCTCCAAACTTCACCAACGTCCACCCCATGAAATTCCTTCGCCTTGCCGCCGCCGTTTCCGCAGCATCGATGCTTGCCTTCCATCAGCCCGTATCCGCCTGCACGCGGGTGGTTTACCATGGAGAAGAGGAGCGCATTCTCACCGCCCGCAGCATGGACTGGAAGGACGAGATCGGCACCAACCTGTGGGTCCTCCCCCGCGGCATGAAGCGCTAGGGCGAAGCCGGTCCCAACAGCCTCGAATGGGAATCCAAATATGGCAGCCTGATCGTCTCGGGATACGACATTTCCACCGCGGACGGCATGAACGAGGCCGGGTTGACGGTCAACATGCTCTGGTTCGTCGAGTCCGAATACCCGCCGGAGGATCGGGACAAGCCCGGCCTGGCCATCTCCCTCTGGGCGCAGTATCTCTTCGACCGTTTCGCCACGGTGGCGGAAGCGGTGGAGGAACTGGACCGAGCCGTTCATCGTCGTCTCCGACAAGATCCCGGGCACCACGCGGATGACCACCGTTCATCTCTCCCTGTCCGACAAATCGGGCGACAGCGCGATCATCGATTACATCGGCGGCCGGCAGGTGATCCACCACGGCCGCCAATACCAGGTAATGACCAATTCCCCGGTATTTGAAGAGCAACTGGCGCTGCACGCGTATTGGAAGGAAATCGGCGGCACGGCGATGCTGCCGGGGGACCAACCGCGCTTCCGACCGGTTCCCGCGGGCCATGTTTTACATCAACGCGATTCCAAAAGCAGGGGACCGGCGCATCGCCACGGCGGGTGTCTTCAGTGTCATTCGCAACGCGTCCGTACCCTTCGGCATCGGCACGGAGGATCAGCCGAACATTTCCTCGACGCGCTGGCGGACGGTGGCGGACCACAAAAGCATGATCTTTCACTTTGAATCCGCGGTATCGCCGAACGTGTTCTGGGTGGATCTCGGGAAACTGGACTTCTCCCCCGGCGCGGACGTGCGGACGCTTCAATTGGGCGAGAACCAGACACGCATCCTGGCGGGCGAAACCTCGGCGGATTTCGTCAAGGCGGAGCCCTTCCGGTTCGAGGGAGTGAAGTAAGCCACAACAAGACGGGAACAGCCCCGAACGGCACGGAATCAGGCTCCATTTCCTTGCAAATCAACCATTCAAGGAAATGGTGGAGCGTAGCGGATTCGAACCGCTGACCCCTTGCATGCCATGCAAGTGCTCTACCAACTGAGCTAACGCCCCTTTCGGGAACCACCGGAGATCCGGCGGGGCGGAGGTTTATCGGTGCTCCCGCAGGTGGGCAAGCGGATTTTTTCAAAATTGCCCCCGTTCCACAATTCCATCATCCATCCTTGGCTCCCTCCCCCTCCCCCCATATCCTTCCCCCATGTCGAAATATGCCGGGGAGGAAGTGCTGGTGGTGCCGAGAGCGGTTTTGGATGGGATCGGAGGATTCCATGGTTTCCATGCCGTGGACGTCGAAACCGCGGTGGCAACCCTGCTCAATCCCACCAACCACTTCTTCCTGGACCGCGCTCTGGCAGAGGACGATCCCTCCCACAAACAACTCATCCCCTACTGCATCTTCCGCCATGGCGAACGGGTGCTCCACTACACCCGGGGAAAATCGGGAGGGGAAAGCCGCCTCCACGCGCAAATCTCGGTGGGAGTGGGCGGCCATGTGAATCCCGTGGATACGGGAGGCGGAAAAATCGGCCCCGATGCCTACCACGCCGCCGTCGCCCGGGAAATCGAGGAGGAACTGGAACTCCCGGGAGCCTACCAATCAAGGATCATCGGCCTGCTCAACGACGATTCCAACCCCGTCGGCCAGGTGCATCTGGGCATCGTCCATCTGATCGATCTTTCCAGCGACCAGGTGACTTCCCGGGAGGACGCGCTGCTCGATCTCACGTTTTCCCCGCTGGAGGAGCTGAACGGCCCCTCGTTCGGGCGGCTGGAGACGTGGTCCCAACATTGCATCCGGCATCTTGCGGGCTGAACGGTTCTCAAAGCGCCGTCCGCCTCCACCTGAAAAACGCGTGAAATTCGGATCGCTGGGCGAATATAAATGCTTCAATTTCGTAGCGTTAAATCCGTATTCTTTTTTTCAGGAACCCAATGTCGCTCTCCAAAGATCCCTCAAAACCCCGCATCCTGATTGTCACGCCGGAGATTACGTACCTTCCACCGGGCATGGGCAACATGGCCCAGAGGATGTCCGCAAAGGCCGGAGGACTTGCCGATGTTTCCGCGTCGCTCGTATCCGCCTTGTTCAACCTCGGAGCGGATGTGCATGTGGCGATGCCGAACTACCGCCGCATGTTCCAGGGCGATGTGTTCAGCCTGCACGAAAGGGAACTCAGGAAATACCACGAAGTTCTTCCGGAGGCGCACATCCATCTCGCGGAGGACCGGATCTTCTACTACCGGGAGCAGGTTTACAGCCACAGCTCGGATGAGGCGATGAGGATCGCCCTCATTTTCCAGCGGGAGGTGATCAATCACATCGTGCCCACCGTCCGCCCGGACCTGATCCATTGCAACGACTGGATGACATCGCTGATTCCCGCCATGGCCCGGCGGCGTGGAATCAAATCACTTTTCACCGTCCACAACATCCACACCCGGCAGGTTTCGCTTTCCCACATCGAGGAAACGGGGATCGACGCCGCGGAATTCTGGATGAATCTCTATTTCACCGGCGCACCCAGCAGCTACGGCAACGCCAGGACACACGTTCCCGTGGACCTTCTGACGTCCGGGATTTTCGCCGCCCACTTCATCAACACGGTGAGCCCCCGCTTCCTTCAGGAAATCGTGGATGGCTGGCATTCGGTGGTCCCGGATTCCGTGCGGACGGAATTGCGGAACAAGCATGCCGCGAGCTGTGCCTCCGGCATTCTGAACGCACCGGACGCCTCCTACCATCCGGCCACCGACCAGTCGCTCGTCCGGCAATACTCGGCGGAAGACCTCTCCCAAGGAAAAGCCGCGAACAAGGCGGCCCTGCAACGCGAACTCCGTCTGGAAGAAGACCCGGATGCCCCGGTCTTTTTCTGGCCTTCGCGGCTCGATCCCATCCAAAAAGGCCCGCAACTCCTCTCCGACATCCTCCATCGCCTGGTATCCGACTACTGGAACCGGAACCTGCAGATCGCGATCGTCGCGAACGGCCCCTGTCAGGAATATTTCCATCAGATCGTGCGGCGCTTCGATCTCCACAAACGGGTGGCCGTCGTCGATTTCGACGAGCGCCTCTCCCGCCTCGGCTATGCAGGGTCCGATTTCATGATCATGCCCTCTCTGTTCGAGCCCTGCGGACTTCCACAAATGACCGCTCCGATCTACGGCTCGCTGCCCATCGTCCACGCCACCGGAGGGCTTTACGACACGATCGAGCATCTGGACGTGGAAGCGTCCACAGGCAACGGATTCCGCTTCGAGAATTACGATCCCGGCGCGCTCCGCTGGGGCTTCGACGAGGCGATGAGATTTTACGCCCTGCCCCGGGAAGTCCGGGAAACCCAGATCCGCCGCATCATGCTGGAGAGCGCCCGCAGGTTCAGCCACGAGGAAGTGGCCCGCCGCTACATCGCCATCTACGAGGAAATGCTCGCCCGCCCGCTGGTGGAGAAAGAAGCCGGAGAGGAAATCGCCGGCATCGCCGCCAGCATGGGCGAATAGGGAGGAAGAGGTGATTCCTTATCGGAAAAGACTCCGAATTCCGTTTTCTTCCCTTCGACGTTCGATGTTGGGCGTTCGATGTTCAATGTTCGACCGGTGCCCGGCCCGGGAACGTGAGTTCGGCCACCGCGGACTTGTCCAGCTCTCCCCGTCCCAGATCGATCAACCGGCGGTATTGTTTCTCCGTCGCCCCGGACAATGGCACCGCCACCCCCGCTCCGGCGGCCAGCGCATTGGCGATTCCGCTGTCCTTCGCCGCGTGAGCCGCGGAAAAATAGCAATCATGCTCGCGGGTGATCATGTCGTCACCATCCGTTTCCAGCACCCGGGAGTTCGCTCCGGTTTGGG
>CAZVSA010000171.1:0-3863 GCA_964629955.1 uncultured Luteolibacter sp. | reverse complement strand
CAGATCGAGACCGAGCGCGGCCCCCAGCCCCAGCCCTTCCGCCAAACCCGCCGTGTTGATGTTCATCACCATGTTCACAAGGGCCTTGATCTTCGCCGCGTTTCCCACGGGCCCCACATGACGCAGGGAGGCAGAAAGATCCTGCAGGACCGGCTCCACCGCATCGAAGACCGACTTGTCGCCTCCCACCATCAGATAAAGCGTGCCCTCCCGCGCCTGGGTGATGCTCGATGCCATGCTCGCCGCGAGGGTGGACGCCCCCGCCGCGGAAGCCAGCTCCGCCACTTCCTCATGCACCTCCGGGCTCACCGTCGCGCAATGAACGAACGTGCGGCCTTCCGCATTTTCCAACAACGATCCCTCTCCGGAAAAAATTCCGCGCATCGCCGCGTCATCCGTCACCACCGTGAAGATCAACTCCGATGCCGCCGTGACATCCCCGGGCTTCTCCGCCACCAGACATCCCAGCTCTCCGGCCAGCGATTCCGCCGCAGGCGCGTGGCGGTCGTAAACCGCCTTCACCTCGTAGCCGAGATCAGCCAAACGCCGGGCCATGTTCGCGCCCATTCTTCCCACGCCCACAAATCCAATCGAAGGTTTTTTCATTCCGCGGACATTGATCGGACCTTCCCCATCGGGCAACCCGAAGTTTCGGGCAAACCACGCGGATCAGAGCTTCTCCTTGAGGCGCTTCAGCACTTCCTCATACGCCTCCATCACGTTTCCGAGATCACGGCGAAAGCGATCCTTGTCCATCTTCTCCCCCGTCTTCAGATCCCACAAACGGCAGCCATCCGGGCTGATCTCGTCGGCGAGCACGATCGTCGCCGGATCGGACGCCAGACGCCCGAACTCCAGCTTGAAATCCACCAGCCTCAGCCCGCACTTTTCAAAAAAGCCGCCGAGAATCCGGTTCACCTTCAATGCCGACTCGCGCAGATGCACCAGATCCTCCGGGGTCGCCAAGCCCATTTCCTGGATGTAATCGTCGTTGATGAGCGGATCGCCCAAGGCATCGCTCTTGTAGGAAAACTCGATGATCGGCCGGGAAAACTCCTTCCCCTCCTCCATCCCCGTCCGCTTGCAAAAACTTCCCGCCGAGTAATTCCGCACGATCACCTCCACCATCAGGATTTCCACCTTCTTCACCTCCACGTTCGTCTCGTCGATCTGCCGCACAAAATGCGTGGGCACCCCCTCTTTCTCCAGAAACGCGTAAAGCAAGGTGCTGATCGCGTTGTTCAAACGCCCCTTGTTCTCAAACGACGCCTTTTTCTCCCCGTTGAAGGCGGTTGCATCGTTCTTGAACTCCATCCGGAGGGTATCCGGCCGCTCGGTGGCCCACAAACGCTTCGCCTTGCCTTCATACAGAGGTGTCATCGGCGCAAGTCGTAGAATTCCCGCCACTCCGGGTCAAGAGCGTCGCAGGGCTGACGCATCAAAAGACGAGGGTTTCATTTCACCGCAAAGCCGCGAGAACGCGAAGGCACCTTCTTCACCAATAACCAATAACGAATAACCTCTTCCCTGCCTTTGCGGTGAATCCATTGGCTTTTTGGCGTCGAAAATCTTCAACCACGGATCACCGAAGCCAGCTCCTCCATGCTCCAGCCCGCCCCCTCCCCGAAGCCGTTCTCGTCGATCACGGCAGCCAGCTCGCGCTTCCGCTCCTGAAGCCGGACCACCTTTTCCTCAACGGTTCCGCGGGCCAGCAACCGGTAAACCGTGACCGGCCTCGACTGGCCGATCCGGTGCGCCCGGTCCGTCGCCTGTGCCTCCGCCGCCGGATTCCACCACGGATCGAAGTGTACGACCGTGTCCGCCGCCGTGAGATTCAAGCCGTAACCACCGGCCTTGAGACTGATCAGAAACACCGGCGGGCCGTCGCTCTGTTGGAAACTATCCACCAACTGCTGCCGGTTCCGCGTTTGTCCATCCAGTTTCAAACACCCCCAACCCCGCTCTTCCACGCATTTCTGGATTTCCAGTAATTGTGATCTGAATTGGCTGAAAACCAACATTCTGTGATTTCCTGAAATCGCCTCCTCCATCAATTCAAGCAAACGCTGAAGTTTTGCGGAGCGCCGGGGAACCAACAATTGATTGAATCGTTCGTTTCCCAGCAATGCGAGATCGCAACAGGTCTGCCGGAGGCGCAGCAAAGCCGTCAGCATCTGCATCCGGGTCGCTCCCGCATTGCCCGCATCGGCAATCGCATCCACCTTTTTCCTCCCCTCCACCAGCAACTCTTTGTACACCGCCCGCTGGTCCTCGCTCAGCTCGCAAAACTCGTCGATCATGATTTTGGAAGGAAGCTCGGGAGCCACCTGCTCCTTGGTCCGGCGCAGCAGAAAAGGAGAAGTCCTCAATCTCAGCCGCTCCATCACGCTCCCTGCGAACTCCCCGGACGCGGCGGGAATCTCGTATCGCTCGCGGAATTCCTCCCTCCCCCCCAGCCAACCGGGCTGAACAAAACGAAAGATCGACCACAAATCCCGGACCCCGTTTTCCACCGGCGTTCCCGTCAGGGCAATTCGTGCGGCGGCCTTCAATTTGGAAACCGCCTTCGCATGATCCGTATCCGGATTCCGCATCAGGCTCGCCTCGTCCACCACCACAGCCCGGTATTCCCGCTTCAAATGCCAGGCTAGGTCACGGGCCAGAGTGCCGTAGCTGGTGATCACCACCTCGCCCGGGCGCACCTTTTCCCGCTCCTCGTCCCGGCCCGCTCCATGGAGAATCCGCACGCCCCGCGAAGGCGCGAAGCGCTCGAATTCCGCCCGCCAGTTCCCCAACAACGAAGCCGTCGCCACCACCATCACCACACCTGA
Organism: uncultured Luteolibacter sp.; assembly: GCA_964629955.1. GTDB lineage: Bacteria > Verrucomicrobiota > Verrucomicrobiia > Verrucomicrobiales > Akkermansiaceae > Luteolibacter. Next base: position 1,032 of record CAZVSA010000171.1, on the reverse strand, counting down.
TTCTTTCTCAAGCAATCGCTCGATCAAAGCAATCGTTTGAATCGTTTTTCCCAACCCCATATCATCCGCCAAAACCGCCCCGCCATACCTTTCCACCCGATCAAGCATCCAACCCGCACCCTCCGTTTGATACGGACGCAATTCCGCACGCAATGAATCGGGTAATTCAAATTCATATTTTTTTGCAACAAATTGATCCTTGGACCTTTGATCAATTTTCTTACGGATTTCCTGAATAATCTCTCCCGAGCGGGCGGAAGCCACAAAATGCCCTTTCTCCTGCCTCAAATCGATCTCTGAAAACAACGGTTGAATCAATTGTTCCACCTCATGGGCAATCACCACTTTCCGCCCCCCGGAACCCGAACCGACCTTCTTTCCCGAAGCCAGCAAACGCCGGACTTCCTCCGTCGAAACCAATGATCCATCACTCGTTTGAAACTTCAGATCGAAGCCAAGCCAATCCTCACCGGAGCCAAGAATTTCGATCTTCGGATTCACCACCACGATCTGGCTGGAAAGCGGACGCCCGCTCTCTTTCACCGTCCACTCCGCACGGATTCCCGGAAGGACGCGAGCCACGAAATCCAACACCCCAGCCTCCCCATCGAGAATCCATCGCTCGCTTGAATCGTTCGCTTTTTGAAATCCTGCCCGTCCCAAACGTCGCACCGCTTCTCCCTCGGTGGAAAGATTTCGCACATGGCAGACATCGCCCTCCAGGCGTGGAAGCTCCGGCACGCCGCCCTCCCCCGGCCTCACCGGAGGCGAATCACCGTAGCGAACCAGCAGGCTCGCCGAAAGGCTGCGAAGCGATCCCTCCAAAGAAAGCTCGAACACCGGAGACGCGGGCACGAAATGGATGGAGTCGATCCAGGGCGCGGGTCCGAAATGCAGCCACTCCTGCCATGCTTCCAGATTGGCGAGAAAATCCCGCAAGGGGACCACGGGTTCGTCTCCTTGTGCAAGGAGCGCGAGAAGTGCTTTCAGCATTCCGGGAATTTCCCCTTCCCCCATCCGGACCACTCCCCC
>CAZVSA010000170.1:0-9101 GCA_964629955.1 uncultured Luteolibacter sp. | reverse complement strand
ATGATGACTTCGGATTGGACGCCCCACCTCTGCCGCGTCTCGATCTGGTGAACGAGCAGATGAAGAACTACTTCCGTCCTTCCTTCATCGAAGTGATCGACGCCGTGGACTACAACCCCCGGAAACTGGTTCCCTTTCGGATCAACGAGGATGTTTCAGCCAATCTCTTGGGTGGGTCTTCGACAGTGGTTGCCGACGCTCGTGATCTAACGGACAGTAACTCGTTATGGGTCGCTCCGATCACCGCAGCGTATCAAGGACCTCATGGTGAGGATCAAGATCCAAACGGGGATAGTGAAAAATTTCTTATGGGAGAATGTGCAACCTATGGGCAATATGATCATTCAACGGTTTTCGTTGAAACATGCCGAGAAACATACGAGCATGGTTTGAGAAGTGATTTCCCAGGCTCTTCGGATAGAGCTCAAATATTTCTATCGAAATGGATAATTGCGGTCACCTCTCATGAAATAGGTCATCAGCCGGCCGAGCAATCAGGTGATGCCGATCATGCTGAAGGCGGTCTGATGTCGGATCAACTTTCGGGAGTTAGTATAACAACTCCTGAGAACTCGAAATTTTCCCCAAAAACCATTCTTCGTTTTAGAAAATCTAACCGCTGGTCCAAATGAAATTTCGCCTATTGTTTTTCTTTGTTTTTATCGCGATTAGCGGTCTTTTGATCGGTCGCTCCGATATGACACAAGCCATGGCGGCATCTAGGGATCTTGAATTCATGATCGTGGTGGAATTTCTTAGTGAAGGGAAGGAGCTGCCGTCAGCATGGAACGATATTCATGGCATTCAGGAAATGAGAATGAATATCGCAAACCAGAATAAGGACAAGCTGCTTATGCTTAATAATTTGGCGCTGGTTCCGGGCGCCCCCTTAATTCGTTCCGAGGAAGGAATTCAGATGAATCATCAGGGATATAGATTGTTCGCAATCAGTAGAACGACAAATTTTGATGAAAAATCTGAACTTAACCAGTCGGAAGGGGCTCGCTATGCGGTTCTGGTATCGATGGAAAGCTCCGAAGTGATGAGCAGTCGAATTCCCGAGCCGGAAGCCCGGCTGATTCTCCAGCAGATCGACGGTTTCGATCCGGAGAAACAACCCCTCGCTTTCGAGGGTCTGATCCAGGTTTCCAGCGACAATTCAACCAGTGATTCGGAATTTGGGGAATCCGGAGAAAACCCCAGCCAACACAGAAAGCGGGAAATCACCGAAGAAGCGAATCAATCCGAGGAAAGCAATCACTTGCCATGGATTTTCGGAATTTTGGGCACCGTCGCCATTCTCGCCGCTGTCGTCGTGATCTTCCGCAAACGGAAAACTTCATGACACTTCTGATCCACCGGTTTGGAAAATCACGAGATCGCCACTGAAAACAACCTTTCGTTTCAGAAAATCAAACCGGTGGTGATAAAAATGAAAAACATCATATTCATCATAATTTTTCTTGTCTATTCGTTTGAATCACTGGTTGCCCGGGTAGAAATGTCGGATACTTCAGTGACTTGCAGGAATATGATTTTCTTTCTTTGGGAGGATTTTCTTAATAAAGGGAGTGATCTGCCATCATCATTCGATGACATTCAATCATACAGGGATGTATTGGAAACATATTCCAATCCACGGACGCTTGTGGGTACGATCGGGATTATCAACAGATTGGCGATTGTTCCGGATGCCCCCGTCATTCAAGCCGGGGAAGGCATCTCACGGGAGCGCCAGAATCGGAGGCTGTTTGCGATCAGTCGTAGCATGAGCTTCGACTATCCTTCCCCGGAGCCGACGGGTGATCTGCCGAAAGGGGGGCGATTTGCCATAGTTATCACCCCGGATGGTTCCGACGCTCTCCCCTATTGGATTTCCGAATCAGAAGCCCGGCTGATTCTCCGGCAAATCGATGGCTTCGACCCGGCGAAGCAACCCCTCGCTTTCGAGGATCTGATCCAGGTTGCCAACAAATCTTTACCCCGTGGGTGGAAATCCAAAATCACCGGAGCGGCGAACCAAGCGGAGGAAAGCAACCGGTTGCCATGGGTTCTCGGGATTTTTGGTGCCGTCGCTATCCTCGCTGCTGTTGTTGTGATCTTCCGCAAACGGAAAGCTTCATGATGCTCCTTATAGCGTTTTGTGAGAAATGGTGGCGGCAAACCGGGAAGCTCCGGCATTCCGGCGGCTGCGTCATGAGTCAAGGAGCGTGGGCGTCTCGCCCACATCCCGGATCGGGTGGGCGGGACGCCCACGCTCCTTGACTCATGACGCAGCCGCCGATCGCCAGCTTCACCGCCTCCCCCGTGCACGGGCTTGGCAGATCGAAATCGCCCTCGCCGCGGAACGCGGCCACCGCATCCCGGATCGCTTCCCTAACGGAAATCGCAAGCATGAACGGCGGCTCGCCGACGGCTTTGCTGCCATGGATCGTTCCCTCCTGCTCCGCATCCGGCAGCAGTTCCACCCGGAAGTCGCGCGGCGCGTCACCGAACGAAGGGATCGCGTAAGTGCTCGCCCCGTGGCTCAACAGGACGCCCTCCTCATTCCACTTCAATTCCTCGCAGGTGAGCCATCCCATTCCCTGGACAAAGCCCCCCTCGATCTGCCCCCGGTCCACATCCGGGTTCAGCGATTTTCCCGTGTCGTGAAGAATATCCACCCGCAGCACCCGGCTCATTCCCGTATGGCCGTCCACCTCCACCTCGCAAACCGCCGCACCCCAAGCGTAGTAGTAAAAGGGCCTCCCCTTCCCCACATTCCAATCCCAATCCAGACCGGGCGTCCGGTAAAACCCCGTGGCCGATAGCTGGACCCGTTTGAGATAGGCCTCCTTCGCCAGATCCGCGAACGGAATCGATGCCTCCCCGCACACGGCCTTTCCATCGGAAAATTCCACCTCCCCGGGCGTTCCCCCCAATATCTCCGCCGCCACCTGCGCGAGCCGCCCGCGCAATTTGCCGCAGGCGTCCGCCACCGCCATCCCGTTGAGATCCGCTCCCGCGCTCGCTGCCGTCGCGGAGGTATTCGGCACCTTGTCCGTCCGCGTCTGCATCAACCGGATCGATTTTTCCGGAAGTCCCAGCTCGCGCATCGCCACTCCCAGAATCTTCGTATGCAGCCCCTGCCCCATCTCCGTGCCGCCGTGGTTCACCTGCACCGAGCCATCCTGATAGATCAACACCAGCGCCCCCGCCTGATTGTAGCTTTTCAGCGTGAAACTGATTCCGAACTTCACCGGAGTGATCGCGATTCCCCGCTTCAACGATTTCCTCCCGGCATTCCATCCGCGGATCTCCGCCTTGCGCTTCGCGAAATCCGAGGTCTCCATCAGGCGCTCCCACATGCGGTGGATTCTCACATCGCCGACCGCCGCTCCGTAGTGGGTCACATTTCCCCCGCCTTCCGCCTGATAGAAATTCCGCCTCCTCACTTCCTCCGGCGGCAACCCCAGCCGCAAAGCGATCCGGCCCATGATCTCCTCGATGATCAACATCCCCTGAGGTCCGCCGAATCCCCGGAAAGCGGTATGCGAGGTGGTGTTCGTCTTCACGACCCTCCCCGTGAAACGGACATGCGGAATGTGATATGCGTTGTCCAGGTGAAACAACGCCCGGTCGTTCACCGGCTGGGAGAGATCCAGCGACCACCCGCCATCGGAAAACACGTCGATCTCCGCCGCCTGCAAACGCCCCTCCCCATCATGGGCCACCCGATAACGCGCGTAAAACGGATGGCGCTTCCCCGTCAGCTTCATGTCCAGGTCCCGGTCCACCTGCACGCGCACCGCCCGCCCGGTGACGGTGGCCGCCAGCGCGCAGATCGCCGCCCAGGCGTTGCCCTGGGTTTCCTTCCCGCCGAATCCTCCCCCCATTCGCGGCGACACCACCACCACCTGATTCCGCGAACAACCGAGCACCTCCGCCACGACCGCCTGCACTTCCGATGGATGCTGGGTGGAGCTGACCACATGCACGCCACCTTCTCCATCCGGCTCCGCCCACGCGGCGTGCGTTTCCAGATAAAAATGCTCCTGCCCGCCGATAGGGAACCCGCCCTCTAACAAATGTTCCGCATTCTCCAGCACCGCCGCGGCACCTCCCCGCTCCAGCACATGCGGATCAGTGTGAAATGATCCCAAACGAATCCCCTCCTCAATGCCTAACAAAGGAGCCGCAGGCACCACCCGCACCTCCACCATCTCCGCGGCCCTCCTGCATTCCGCCTCGGAGTCTCCGATCACCACTCCGATGATCTGACCGTGAAAACAGATCTCCTCTTCCGCGAAGAGAGGTTCGTCATGCCGCACCGGCCCCACGTTGTTCAGCCCGGGAACGTCCCGCGCGAACAGGATTTTCCGGACTCCGGGCATCCCCTCCGCCCGCGATGCATCCACCCGTTCCAGAGTTCCCTTCGCAACTGGGGAGAGGATCGGCCAAATTTCCAGCATCGGGCGCCGCAACGCCTGGTCGAACGTATAGATCGCTTTCCCGGTGACGTGGCCGGCCGCGCTTTCATGATGCAGCCCCCCCTCTTCCGCCGGCCTGCCCGGAACGAATTCCACCGGTTCATCCATCGGTGCCCCGCGCTCCTCTCCCACAAACTTCTCCCACAGCCCCCGGATCAACGCCAACCGGTAGTCCGCCCCCGCGCGCACATCCGAAAGCGGCTCGAACTCCCCCGCCAGCAATTCGGAAAAACCGCCGTCCACCTCCAGCCGCCTCCCGATCAATGCCGCTTCCGCCTTGCGAGCGCGCATCGGCATGGCCGCCACGCCGCCGAACGCGAGCCGCGCGTCCACGATTTTTCCATCCCCGCCCGTCACCACGCGAAACGCCGCGGAAACGATGCTGATGTCCATTTCGCGACGTTTGGAAACCTTGAAAAACTCGCACTTTCCCGGAAGTCCGCGCGGCACCCGCACCGCCACCATCACCTCATCCGGAAGCAATACCGTGCGGCGGTATCCGGTGAAAAAATCCGCCAGTTTCACCGTCCGCGTTTCCCTCTTCGAGCGCAGAACCACCTCCGCATCCAGAGCCAGCAGCACCGGAGCAGCGTCCCCGATGGGAGAAGCCGTCACCAGATTCCCTCCCAGTGTCGCCCGGTGCCGGATCTGGCGTGAGGCAAAAAGCTCCAGCATCTTGTCGAAAGCCGGATACTCCCCCCGCATCGCATCCGCGATGTCGGTCAGCGCCGCGCCCGCACCCAGAATCCATTCGTCCTCTTCCACCTCGATTCGCCTCAGCTCCTCCACCTTCTCCAGACCGATCAGCGTGTCGTGCCGCCGCATCCGCTTGTTGATCAGCACCGCCACTTCCGTGGCCCCCGCAACCAGACAGGCATCCGGCAGGGAACTCCTCAATTCCAACAGCTCCTCCAGAGATTCCGGCCTGAGATAATTCCCCCCGCCGTCGGACAGCGTTGGAACCGCCCTGATCGCAGGCTCATCCAGGCGCGGCGACTCGAAAGCCACATCTCCCTCCCCCTTCTCCGCAAGGGCCCGCATCATCGCATCCCGGATCGGACGGTAGCCCGTGCACCGGCACAAATTTCCGCACAAGCCATCCGAGATCTCCGCCGGTCCCGGATTTCCATCGCGATGATACGTTTCCACCATCGAGGAAATGAATCCCGGCGTGCAATAGCCGCATTGCGAGCCGTAGCACCCGATCATTTTTTCCTGCACCGGATGGAGTTTCCCCTCTTTGCCAAATCCCTCGGCCGTCCGGATCTCCCGCCCTTCGAGCGACCGCACCAGCGCGAGGCAACTGTTGATGGAACGCGGTTTTCCCCGCTCATCCACGAGAACCACCGAGCAGGCCCCGCAGTCCCCTTCCGCGCAACCGCATTTCGCCCCGGTCCAGCCATGATCGCGGAGCAGCGACAGCAGGTTCTCATGCGCCCCCGTCGCGGAGACATCGACCGCCCTGCCGTTGATCCACAGGACCTTCATGGCAGCCGGTTGATATTTTTATAGTAAAGATATGCCGCCGGATCGTCGCCCATCGCCACGAACCACTGCGGGCAATACGGCGCCATCCAGATCACATCGCCCGCCATCACCGGATAATAACAATTCTCCAGCCGGTAAATCCCCTGCCCCGCCACCATCAGCAATCCATGCTCCATGATGTGGGTCTCCACGAACGGCAGCGTCGCTCCGGGCTGATAGGTGAAAAGATTCATCGCCATGTCGAACCGCTCGTCATCCGGCAAAAGCACCCGGAGCCTCGCGCCCTCGCGACCGAGAAAAGGAACCGCCTCCACATCCTCCACCCTGCCCCGCACCACCGGAGGAAGATCGATCCCCTCCAGCCGTTCGTATCGTTTCCGGAAAACCGTCACCCTCGCATCCACCCCGCCGGAAAGCTCCAGCGCGGTCCCCGCAGGCACATGCAGGAACCCGCCCGCGGAAAACTCCGCGCTTTCCCCGTCCCACCGGGCTTCGAGGTTTCCCCGCTCCACATACAACGCATGGCCATGCCCGTCCGCGCCGAAACGGGCGATGCCGCCAGCCGCATCGAAGGTGATCAGAATTTGCGAAAACCCCGCCCCCATCGCGGGGGAAATCATCACGAACGCGGTCGCCCCCCGCCAACCTGGAAACGCGCCTGGCACATGCCCGTCCTCCGCGATCAACGCATGCCTTGCTCTAACAGTGGTGCGGGTGGTTCCAAACAGTTCCATGGTTTTCATTCTAACATTTCAGGCGAAAGAAAGCGGCCCCGCGTCTCATCCCCGATCTCCGCGCCTCTCAACCATGTGCCGGTGATTCTCCACTTCCTCGGCATTCCGGTATAAGCGCTGATCGGGTGGCGGTAGAGCAGCTCCCGTTCCTGAATTTCCCCGGGCAGCGGCGACAGCAGGAAAAAATTCGCCTCCGCGCCTTCGCGCAGCCCGTGGCTGTCCTTCGGCAAGCGGAACCGCCCGGCCACCGCCGACGAGGTCATCCGCGCCAGATCCGCCAGCCCCAGCCGGCCCGCCAGCGCTTCGTTGCAGAGCAGCTCGAAGCCGTGCTGACAGCCGGAAATCCCGCCCCACATGGAAAAAATGTCGTCTCCCGCCTTCATCTCCGGCGGCGAGGGCGAGTGATCGGAGCCGATCGTGTTCACCAATCCCGCCTTCACCGAGCGCCAGAGTTCCTCCACCGCGCGGTAATCCCTCAATGGCGGCGCGCACTTCGCCAGCGGACCGATCCGGCAGGCGTCCCTGTCATCCAGAAGCAGGTAATGCGGACAGGTCTCCGCCGTCACCTTCACTCCTCCCGCCCGGGCCTCCGCGATCAATCGCAGGCCGGTCGAATGGCTTACGTGGACGACATGCAAATCCGCCCCCGTCTCGCCCGCCAGATCCAGCGCCATCCGGATCGCGGAAAGCTCCGCCTCCACCGGGCGGGATGCGAGCCAGTCGGCCATCGTTCCCGGATACCGCGGACGCTTCTCCCGCTGGTGGGCCGCGATCACGTCGTCATCCTCCGCATGCACCGCCACCGGCAGCCGCAACTTCGCCGCGATCTTCATCCCCGCCTTGAGCGTGGCCGCATCCGAGCTTGCGAACTCGGCCAGACCGCTGCCGCAGAGAAACGCCTTGAATCCGATCACCCCGGCTTCCGCCATTTGTTCCAGATTCGGCAACGAATCCGGCGTCAATCCGCCCCAGATCGCGAAATCCACACGGGATTTTTCCTCCGCGAGCGACCGCTTCGCCAGCACATCCCCCGCCGTGAGCACCGGCGGCGTGGAATTGAGCGGCATGTCGAAAAACGCCGTGCCACCACCCGCCGCCAGCGCACGGGAACCCGTCTCCAGCCCCTCCCACGATTCGCGGCCGGGTTCGTTGAAATGCACATGCGCGTCGATCACTCCCGGCATCAGGATTTTTCCCGTTCCATCCATTTCCACCGCCGCCGAACCCGCCACCCCGGCCGCCAGCGCCGCAAAACGCCCCTCCGCCACCGCCACGTCCACCGCAGGCCCTCCCGCCAATCCCACATTCCGGATGATCAGATCGAAATCGGCACTCATGGTTCCTTCCAGTGTTTCAAGAAATCCGCCAGCACGTCGATCCCCGCGGCGATGTCTTCCGGCGACGCGTGCTCGTCGGGATGATGGCTCAAACCGGCCCGGCAGCGAATGAAAATCATCCCCACCGGCATCGCCTCCGAAAGCGCCACCGCATCGTGCCCCGCCCCGCTTGCCAGCACACCGCGGCACGACGCCACCCGCTCCACGCTTTCCCCCAGGCATTTCGCCAGCCGCCCGTCACACGCCACCGCACCATCCTGCTGCACCAGATCCCACGCCAGCCCCAGCCCCCGGGCGAAAGCAACCTGCTCGAATGCGGCATGGATCGCCTCCAGTCCCGCCGCAAGCCCCTCGTCCTCCGGATGGCGGACATCCAGCGTGAACCCCGCCTCTCCCGGAATCGCGTTGCTCGCCCCCGGATGCACCCGGATCATCCCCACCGTCGCCACCAGCGGCGGATGCACCCGCGCGATCTCCTCCGCCGCCAGAATGCACGCCGCCGCACCCGCCAGCGCGTCCCTCCGCAAAAACATCGGCGTCGTCCCCGCATGGTCCGCCTGCCCCGAAACCGTAATCCTCAGGCGCGCCTGCCCGCAGATCCCGCTCACCACGCAGACCGGTTCCCCCCGGTCCTCCAGCACCCGGCCCTGCTCGATGTGCAGCTCCACGTAGCCGGAAACGCTGCCTTTCTCGTAAAAAATCGGACACGCCCCCTCCTTCCAACCCTCATCCGCCATCACCTCGTCCAGCGTCCTCCCCGTTTCCTCCCGGCACGCCAGCAACCACCCCGGCAACGGCCCCAGAACCCCCCTGCTTCCCAAATACGTCGATTGAAACCTCACCCCCTCCTCGTCGGAAAACCCCAGCACATGCACCGGATGCCGCAATGGCAAATCCCCCCGGCTCCGCAGCTCCTCCAGCGCCGCCAGCGCCGCCACCACTCCCAGCGCGCCATCGTATTTCCCCCCGTCCACCACCGTGTCAAGATGCGAACCCAGCAGGATCGGCCGCGCGTCCGTATCCGTTCCCCGCAGAATCCCGCGCACCGTCCCCTCCTCGTCATGGTACGTTTC
>CAZVSA010000169.1:0-9142 GCA_964629955.1 uncultured Luteolibacter sp. | reverse complement strand
AGCCGCCGGAGCGCGAGGGCGCACTCCGGAACACGCGGGGGCGCGTGTGGTCCCCTGTTAGATGTGGGCGGGACGCCCACGCTCCTTGAGCACCGTGGTGGCGATCACCGGTCGCCACCACCCCCGCTCCGAACCAAAAGTCTTCGGCTGATCACTGCTCACTGATCACTCGGCACTTCTTCCCCCTTTTCAAGAAACCCCGGTTGCCGCGACGGGCCGGACGCCCCGCAAAGGAAGCGCCGCAACCCGTCGCGGACCATCCGCTAACCACGGGAAACGTATGGCAGGCACACGGCCTTCCGCCGCAAGTGCCCGGCACCAAAAAAATCCGAAAACTTCTCCATAACCGGAAATGGCAGCGATTCCCGTGCCAAAATCCCTTCGCCCGCGGCTCCGGATCGCAACTCCTTCCACAGGAACATCAAGAAAATCGAAATAGTCGCCCTTCGGCACCCGGCGGGCCGCAATGCGCGCATTTTTTCGTTTCCGCCCCGATCCTTTCCGGCTGGGATGCACGCGATGAAACACCTTCTTCTGCTTCTCGCCGGATGGATCGCGCTCACCGGAATCTCCCGCGCCGCGGAGCCGCCCTACCGCCATGTCGTGCTTTTCAAATTCAAAGACGGCGCACCGGCGGAAGAAGTGAAAAAGATCGAAGACGCCTTCGCCGGATTGAAGGAGAAGATCGACCTGATCACGGACTTTGAATGGGGTCTCAACGAAAGCCCGGAAGGCCTCGACCAAGGGTTCACCCACGTCTATTTCGTCACCTTCAAAAACAAGGAGGATTTGGAAAAATATCTCCCCCATCCGGAACACAAGGCCTTTGTCGAACTGCTCAAACCACAATTGGACAAGGTTCTGGTGGTGGATTATGTGGCAAAGACAAAGTGATCGCCACGTTCCATCGGTTCCTGATTTCCCTGGTCCTCCTCCAAACCGGCACCGCCACGGCCGGCGAGAAAATCGTCACCCTCGGCGACTCGCTCACCTTTGCCTACGAAGCGGAATTCGGATTCCGCTTCACGATTCCCTTCGGCGATTCGTATGGCGACGGCTTCGGGCCGGAAGTAAAGAACTGGATCGAAATCCTCAACTCGCCCAGCTACAGGAAAGACCACTTCGACATCGGGGTCCGGGATCACATCTGGATCAGCATCCCCATTCTCGGCGGCGTCAACCTGTTGTTCCGCCACCAATACAATTGGTCGATCCCCGGACTGAGGATTCATGAGCTGCGGAGATTTGTCAGCGGCGACGCCACGTTTCTCGATCTCGTGAACGAAAGCGACAACTCGGGCCAGCTCGCGCTGCTCTTCGCCCTGTCCGACTTCGACCCGCAAAACGACTTCAGCCTTGCCGACATGGAGGAGCAGATCCGCTCGTCCGCCACGCGGCTGACCTTGTTCATCGGCGGCAACGACGCGCGGGGAGTTTACCGGAACATCTACGAGAACAACTCCCCCGGAACCTTTGTCGAAAACTTCGTGGCGGACGCGGAATTCATCCTCGACCGGGTTCTCCAGCTCAATCCGGACATCGAGATCGTCCTCGTGAACGTGCCGCATGTGGGCATCACGCCGGGCGTGCAAAGCCGCTGGCCCACCGATCCGGTGAAAACCGGCCGGGTGACGGAAGTCATGCGCGATCTCAACGGACGGCTCGCCGCACTCGCCGCCTCCCGGGACATCGGCCTGGCGGATATTTTCACCCCCACCCTCCTGCTGCTGGAGCCCCGCCCCTTCGCCATCCACGGCATCGAATTCACGAACACTGGATCGCAAACGGGCAATCTGAATCACGTCTGGCTGAACGGCCCGATCAGCGCGAACTTCCACCCCAACACCAACGTGCAGGCGATGGTCGCCAACGTGATCATCGACGCCTTCAACCGCAGGTATGACACCGGCATCCGGCCCTTGAGCGCAACCGAGATTCTCTCCGGCCTTCTCGATAAGTCCCCCGCGCAAATTGACATGCCCTTCCCCGCATGGATGGCCGCCCACGGGCTGGAAGGCTTGCCGGAATCCGACGATTCCGATGGCGACGGCATACCCGCCGGAGTGGAGTTCGCCCTGGGGCTGCACCCAAGGCTGCACGACTCGGAAAAAGTCTCCACCTCGCTCACTCCCGCCGGTCTGGAACTCCGTTATCCGCTCCGGCTTCCCTCCTCGTTTCACTACACTCTGGTCCCGGCGTTTTCCGAAAACCTGTCCTCTCCGTTCACGCCATTCTCCAATCTCCCCGCGACAGGGCCGGACGGGCTTGCAAGAGCCGTGCTTCCTCTCTCGGGAGCACGCGGATTCCTGCGGCTGGAAAGCGCGCTGGCTCCGTGAGATCATGCCGGGGGGAGATCCCCCGCCACGCCCTTTCCCTGCAATCCGCTCCGCATTCCGCGGAATGATCCGCACGACACTCTTGCCGCGCGAGAAAAATTGCCCTATCGGTTTGGGACCATGAAAACACTCCAGCTTCTTTCCCTTTTGTTCGCATCCTCAGGCTTCCTTGCCCTCAGCTCCTGCAGCACGACGCGCGGCTTCGGCCAGGACCTGCAAAAAGTCGGCGGCGATCTGGAACGGGCCGCGGTGGAAACCGGCGGCACCCAGCGCTGAGAAATCCATAGGGGAGAGCACTGGCGCTCCCTGTCAGTCAGCCAGCTTGACATCATCTCCGCGGTCGCTCGAATGAGGGAAGCCGGATGAAGCTTCCCATCCACTCCCTCTGTTGGCTTGTCGCTTTGCCCGCCTGCGCGGGGATCGCCGCGGGGATGTGGCTGACGCCCGCGAAGCCGTCGGTGCGTTCCGGGACAGCGGAATCATCCCCGGCTCCCAGAGAAGAGGACACCGCCGCTTTGCCGGACGATCCGGAAATCCTTCAACTCGCCGCCATGGCAGGCCGGACGCAGGAGGCGCGGGTGAAGATCGCGGAGCTGCTCGCCTCCGGTGCCTCAAATGACGAAATCGCCGTCTGGCTCGCACCCGTTCTTCTCTCCAATCCGGCGTGGCTGGATTCATTCATCCAAACCGTGCCGGGAGACCAGCACACCGGCTTGATGCGGGCGACGTTCCGGGAACTCGGAAAACTGCATCCCGATGCCATGTGGGAACTCATCCGTGCGTCACCCTTCGCAGCCGATGCGGCCAAATCGATCCTCAAAAAAAGCACGGATCCCTTTGACGTTTTCACATCCATAATTTCCCGCTTTCCCGATTCCCCGCTTGCCACGGAAGTGCTTTTCGATCCCACGAACGGTTTTTCGGATGACGAGATCGCACGAGGTCTTGAATCCGGCATTCATCATCCGGAGAGCGCCCGCCGGATTCTCGACGAGTGGATCGCAGGCCGCTGGGCGGACAACCCTCCCGGATGTGTCCGCGCCGCATGGCATTTGCTAGGCCAGCATGATGGAGAACTCTTGAACGAGATTCGCGGCAAGCTTCCGGAAGGGTTTCAGGAGGCGGTCAAACGGTTTGAAATCCTCGACCACACGGGCAACTTCAAAGAGCCCGCCTACGAACCGGACGCGGCGGAATTGAGTCTCCTCGATGTGGATGAATTAATCAAATTGATTGAGAACCGGGCATCATCGGGCCGCCCCATTCCCCTCGCGACATTGAAGGGGCTTCCGGCCGGCGCTCATCGCGAGTATTTTCTCAATGGTTACTTCTCCTCGTTCTACCCGTTTCAAGCGGATCAAGTTCGGCCGATGATCGAAGAACTGGATCGCCACGGATTATCGGACGTGGAAGAAGGGCTTCTGCTTCGATCCGCCGCCTATCAAGAAACCGTTCATCACGGAGACTACGAGACCGCTCTGGAATGGGCGGGCCGGATCACCAATTCGGCGGAGCGGAATGGATTCGGAAAATTTTTGATGAGAGAATGGGCTCAATACGATCCCCACGGCGCATTGGACTACGCCTCCCGCCTGCCACCCGGTGATGCGCGGGACTTCATCGAGCAAACCGCCCATGAGGCAATGCCATGACATTTCCCTCCAAATTTCTGCCCGTGGTGGTTTTCGCCATCTTCCTCGCCATCACCGTGGCGGCGAGGAAAAGTGGTGGAACAGCCTCCTCTCCTGCGGAAACTCCTACACCGGAGCAGAACACGAGAATCACCAAAATGCCCCGTGAGGGAAGCACCGCCGGGGAGGTGAGGAAATTGTTGCGCGCGGGCGATCTCGCTGGAGCCCATGCTGCGCTGCACAAGCTGGCAAACCGCGACCCGGTGGCATTTTTCAAACTCCTCGAACGTTTGCCCGCAATCCCCGGCATGGAAGACATCATCCGCGATGCGGCGGGCAACCTGCCATGGAACCAACCCGGGATCACGGAGTTGTTGAACCGCATCGGCATCGATGTCTGGCGCGGCATCGCATGGCTTTCCTACACCTCCGCCCACATCGGCAAATATCCCGACGAGGAAATTTTTGAAGTGGGAATCAAGGCCCGTCCCAGCGCGAGTCGCAGCGGCGTGTGGGCCGTGATGAACCACGCCGCCGAGAACAATCCCGACAATTTTCTGGCCTATCTCAACCGCATCGGCGGACCTGCGATCCGCGAGGGTTTTTTCGAGTTGCTGATGAAGTTTCATCCGGAACGCGCCGGTGATCTTTATTCCACTCTGCCCGATGAAAGCCACGGCGTGAACAATGACCGATCTTCCATCCTGTACCTTCGCGCCCGCTACCTGCCTACCGCGGAGAACCTGATGGACGTCCTCGGAGACTTGGGAAACCACGGGGCATATTCCGCCGATTTGGCACCGCTACTCACTTACGATGCCTACCGCCACGCCACACCGGAGGAGCAGGAAAAGATCCTCGGAGCCATCGCCGCCCAGCCACCACTGGCCCGCAACCGGATGCTTTTCGGTCCCATTCATTACAATAGCGAATCCCTCCCCACCGCCGAATTCACGAAGCTGGTAGGATTTTTCACCTCCGGTCATCTCCAGCGGGAAGCCTTGGAACAATGGATGAAAAGCGAAAAACAACTCGACCCCGCCGACCGCGGCTGGATCGAGGACCTGCCGACCGAGCGCCTGCGTGCGAGAGCGCATGAACTTCTCGACGCCCCGCCTCCCCCGGACTCGCCGTAGTGAGTCGTGCGGTTTTGAATCATTGTCCTGATTCGGATTTTCAGGATTGCCGGATAATTTGGAAAAGTTTTAGATCCCGCGTCGCATGCTCGGGGGATTCGCGTCCGCAGGCGGCATGCATTTCCTATTTTTCCGAACGTGTCCGATTCCCTTAAAGTCCTGATCGCCTGCGGAGGCACCGGTGGCCATTTGTTCCCGGGAATCGCTGTGGCCGAGGCACTTGGAAAACGGGGGCACGAGGTGCTCCTGCTGATTTCCGAGAAGAAAGTCGATGCGGAAGCGTCCGCGAAATACGGGCATCTTTCGTTCCGGACGGTGCCCGCGGTGGCGAAACCGCCCACTCTTTCGCCGCGGATGCTGCCGTTTCTGGTGAAAATGTGGCGGTCCGCGGGGGCCTGCAAACGCATCCTCCGCGAATTCGAGGCGGATGCGGTGCTGGGGATGGGGGGGTTCACCTCGCTGGCTCCGGTTTACGCGGGGCACCGGATGGGGCTGAAGACGTTCATCCACGATTCCAACGCGCGGCCCGGGCGGGCGAACGTTTTGACGAGCCGTTTCTGCACGAAGGTGTTTCTGGGTCTCGGCGCGGCGAAGAGCTTTTTCCCCAACCGGGAAACGAGCGTCACCGGCACGCCGGTGAGACCGGAAATCGCCTCGTTGCCGGGTCGGGAAGAGGCGGCCGCTTTCTTCGGACTGGACCCCGCCAAACCGACCATCGTGGTCACGGGGGGGAGCCAGGGCGCGCGGAGGCTCAATGAATTGTGCGCGGAAGCGGCGGCGCTCCTGCCGGAGGACACCCAGGTGCTGCACATCGCGGGCGGGCTGGATTACGAGCGGGTGGCGGAGATTTCCAAGGGCAGGGCGGGGACGAAGGTTCTGGGATTCTGCGACCGGATGGCGGCGGCGTATGCCGTGGCGGACCTGATCCTCGCGCGGTCCGGGGCATCGAGCCTGACGGAAATCGCGATCGCCGGACTGCCGTCGATCCTTGTGCCTTACCCCTACGCGGCGGACGACCACCAGACGCGCAACGCGGAGGTTTTTTCGGAAGCCGGGGCGGCGAAGCTCGTTCAGGAGCGGGATCTGGATGCCGGAAAACTCGCCTCTCTCGCAGGTTCCATTCTCGGAGACTTGCCAACCCGTGAGCGCATGGCACAAGCCGCCTGCACGCTCGCCGTCCCGGATGCCGCGGAGCGCGTGTGCGAAGCCATCGAAGCCACGATTCCCAGAAAATGACCGATTTCCACCAACGCCTCACCGACCGCAGCCAGCCTCTCCGCATCCACCTCATCGGAGTGGCGGGGTCCGGGATGAGCGGGCTCGCCCTGCTGCTGCTCGGCATGGGGCACCGCGTGAGCGGTTCCGACCGCGTGACCACGGCGGAGACGGTGAGAATGCAGGGCATGGGCCTTGTTTTTTCCTCCCCTCATACCGCGGAGGCGGTGAAGGAGGCGGATCTGGTGGTGTATTCCTCCGCCATCCGCCCGGAAAATCCGGCCTACGCCGCCGCGGCCGCCGCAGGCACCCCGCTGATCTGCCGGGCCGAGTGCCTGGCCGCGATTCTTCACACCCGCAAGGGGGTTGTCATCGCCGGCACGCACGGCAAGACGACCACTTCCTCGATGACCGCCCACCTGATGCGCGAGGCGGCCCTCAAGCCGAGCCACTACGTGGGCGCGGAAATCCCGATTCTGGGATCGAACGCCCATTGGTCGGAGGAAGGCGTCCACATGGTCGCGGAGGGCGATGAGAGCGACGGCACGCTGGAGCTTTATCACCCGGAACATGCCGTGATCCTCAACATCGAGGCCGAGCATCTGGATTTCTACCGGGATCTGGACCACATCCGGGAGGTCTTCGGAAAGCTTGCGGATCAGACGCGGGGAAAACTCGTCTACTGCGCCGAGGACCCGGTGGCGCATGAGCTGTGCGCGGACCGCCCGAACGCCGTTTCCTACGGCTGGGAGGATGCGGACTACACCGCGACGGACCTCCGTGATCTGAAAGGTTCCTCCGCCTTCACGGTGAAGAAAAACGGCGAGGCGCTGGGCGACGTGGAACTGGGCATTCCCGGAAATCACAACGTGCTCAACGCTCTGGCTGCCATCGCGCTGGCGGACAGTTGCGGCGCGGAATTCGTGCACATTTCCCGGGCGCTGGCGAATTTCGCCGGAGCGAAACGGCGCTTCGAGACGCGCTATCTTTCGCAGAATTACCGGATCATCGACGACTACGGCCACCATCCGTCCGAGCTGGCGGCGACGATCCAGACGGCCCGCTCGCTCAAGCCGAAACGCCTGCTCGTGCTTTTTCAGCCGCACCGCTACACGCGTACCCAAGCGCTGGCGGACGATTTCGGAAAAGTCCTCCAAGGAGCGGACCGCGTGTTCATCACGGATGTGTATCCGGCCTCGGAGCCGCCCATCGGAGGGGTTTCCGGCGAGACGCTGGTGGAGGCGATGCAACGGCACGGCCACATTCCCGTGACTTCCGTGCCGGACCTCGCCACCGCCCACCATGCCGTGGGCCATGCGCTGGAACCGGGCGATCTGTTGATCACGCTGGGAGCGGGAAATGTCCACGAGGCGGGCACCCGGCTGGCGGCCGATTTGAAGATCATCGAAGAGATGCGCGCGCTGATGCCGGAGGGGGAGATCGACGGCCGCCTCTACGAGCCGATGAAAAAACACACCACGATGCTGGTGGGCGGCCCGGCGCAGTACTGGATGGAGCCGCACAGTTTCTACGGTTTCGCGTTTCTGGTGGGCTACTGCCGGGAACGCGGCATCCCCGTGCGGGTGGTGGGGCGCGGTTCCAACCTGCTCGTGCGCGACGGCGGCATCCGCGGCGCGGTGATCCATCCGACGGGAGGGGTGTTTTCCGAAGTCAGCGTGGACGGTCGCGGGCACATCACGGCCGGCGCGGGCGTGCGGCTGAAGAAACTCGCCAGCGTGGCCGGCGGCAGCGGGATCGGCGGCTTTGAATGGATGGAAGGCATTCCCGGAAACGTGGGCGGCGCGCTCCGCATGAACGCCGGGGCCATGGAATCGGAAACCTTCGACCAGGTGGTCCGCGTCACGTTCCTCGACGAAGACGGTGTGATCCGCACCCGGGAACGCGAGGAAATCCTCGTCCAATACCGCAACGTGCCGGAACTGCGGCGCCACTTCGCCTTGCAGGCGGTTTTCAAAGGCAGGAGCGACACGCCCGCCAACATCAAGAAGCGTTGGGACGCCTCGCGCGAGAAACGGAAGGAAACCCAGCCGGTGGCCGCATCCGCGGGGTGCACTTTCAAGAATCCCGAATACATCGCCGCCGGGCGGCTGATCGATTCCCTCGGCCTCAAGGGGCTCGAAAACGGGTCCGCCGCCGTCTCCGAGGTGCACGGGAATTTCATCGTCAACCGCGGCGGAGCCACCGCCTCCGAAGTCCTTTCCCTGATCGACTCCATCAAAGCCGCCGCGCTGAAGGAGCGCCGGGTGGAACTCGAAACCGAAATCAAGATCCTCGGCGAGGACGAACCCTCATTCTGATTTTCACCCACCCTGAATCCATGCCAACTGACAAAAAGATCATCGTTCTCATGGGCGGCCCCGGCTCCGAGCGCGAGGTGTCCCTGGCATCCGGAAACGCGGTGTGGAAAGCGCTGCGCGGGCTCGGCCTGAACGCGGAGCCTCTGGATGTCACCAGCGCCCGGATCGATCTCCCCGCCGAGACCGATCTGGCGTTCAACACCATTCACGGAACGTTCGGCGAGGACGGGCAATTGCAGGAAATCCTCGACGGTCTCGGCGTGGCGTACACCGGCGCCGGCGCGGCGAGCAGCCGCCTGGCATTCGACAAAAATCTCGCGAAGGAAGCCTTCGTTTCCGCGGGCGTGCCCACACCTCGCGCTGTCTTGCTGGACGTTTCCGCCGGACCCGTTGCCTCCCCGTTCCCCGTTCCCTACGTGGTGAAGCCGCCGCGCGAAGGCTCCAGCGTGGGCGTCCACGTGGTGAAAGACGAAGCCGCGGCGGACGCCGCCATCGCTGATGCCGCG
>CAZVSA010000168.1:6611-9169 GCA_964629955.1 uncultured Luteolibacter sp. | reverse complement strand
GTCGCCAGGTATTCGCCCGGCTCCGAAGAAATTCGGAGCCGGGCGCTTTTTTTTGACATGTCGCGTCGCGACGCGGCGGAAATGCTGAACAACGGAACAACAACAGAGGTCGGCCAGGATGAGACTTCCGCCTCAAGGATCATCCCATCGCTTTGGATGATGTAACCGGGCTCTCAGGAGCGGAGGAGATTCCATGCGGTGACGAGGGCTTTCAGGCCCGCCATTTCGATGGATGGGTCCACTCCCGCGCCCCAGAGGAGGCGGCCGTCCTCGTGCTGGATCTGGACGTAGGCGGCGGCGCTGGCATCGGACCCGCCGCGGACGGCATGGGAACGATAGTCGGTGACCTTGAAGTCCTTGAGCCCGCTTTCCTCAAGGGCGTGGACGAAGGAATTGATGGGTCCGTTGCCGAGGCCTTCGATTTGTTTTTCCACGCCATCGACGCGGATGGCGGCGGTGCAGCGGACCTGGCCTCGCTCGGTGGTGTGATGGATGAGTTCGTAGTCGAGGAGATCCATCGGGGTGCGGATGTTCACGAACTCGCGGAAGAAGGCTTCGCGGATTTCGTCGGCGGAGAGTTCCCGGCCGAACTCGTCGGCGAGGTCGTAGATGCGTTTTCCGACCTGCGGGTGCATGGATTTCGGCAGATCGAATCCGTGTTCGCGGTCGAGGATGTATGCGACGCCGCCTTTCCCGGATTGGGAATTGATGCGGATGATGGCTTCGTAGGAGCGGCCGATGTCCTGTGGGTCGATGGTGAGGTAGGGCACGCCCCAGGTGGGTTCCTCCGGATGTTTCGCGCGGAGATCGAGGCCTTTCTTGATGGCGTCCTGATGGGAGCCGGAAAAGGCGGTGAAGACCAGTTCCCCGGCATAGGGCTGGCGCTCGGGCACGTTGAGCCGGGTGACGCGCTCGTATACGGCGCGCAGGGATTGGAGATCGGAGAAATCGAGGCCGGTGGCGACGCCGTGGCTGTTGAGGTTCAGGGCGACGGTGACGATGTCGAGGTTGCCGGTCCGCTCGCCGTTGCCGAAGAGGGTGCCCTCGACGCGGTCCGCCCCGGCCATCAGGCCGAGTTCGGTGGCGGCCACGCCGGTGCCGCGGTCGTTGTGCGTGTGCAGGGAGACGAGGATGGATTCGCGGTTTTTCAGGTTCCTACACATCCATTCGATCTGGTCGGCATGGACGTTGGGAGTGGTCCACTGGACGGTGTCCGGCAGGTTGATGATCATTTTCCGCTCCGGCGCGGGCTGCCATACGTCGATGACGGCGTTGCAGACCTCGGCGGAGAAATCGAGTTCGGTGTCGGAGAAGGATTCCGGCGAGTATTGGAGGATGACTTCGGTGCGGGGGATGGTGGGGGCGAGTTCCTTGACCAGTTTCGCGCCATCGACGGCGAGTTGTTTGATGGAATCGCGCGAGGCGTTGCCGAACGTCACGCGGCGCTGGAGCGGCGAGGTGGAGTTGTAGATGTGGACGATGGCGCGTTTCGCGCCGTCGATGGCCTCGAAGGTCCGGCGGATCAGGGGCTCGCGGGTCTGCACGAGCACCTGGATGGTGACGTCCCCGGGTATGCGGCCCTCGTTGATGAGGCGGCGCAGGAAATTGAACTCGGTGTCCGCGGCGGAGGGGAATCCGACCTCGATCTGCTTGAAGCCGACACGCACGAGGAGATCGAAGAACTCCAGTTTTTCCTCGACGGACATGGGTTGCGGCAGGGCTTGGTTGCCATCGCGGAGATCGACGGAGCACCAGATGGGGGCTTGCGTGAGGGTGCGGTCCGGCCAGGTGCGGTCGGGCAGGGAAACCGGCGGAAAGGGCCGGTATTTCGTGAGGGCGGAAGGTTGCATGGCTTGGAAAGAAAAAAGATGGATGATTCTGAAATCAGGAGGGAAGCGCCTCGAAAATCAGGCGGTCCGGTGAACGGGAGTGAGGGAAGGAAAAAGTCAACGGGAGGCCAACCCTAGAAGAAGGGTGCTGCCTGGAAGGTTCCCGTTGAGGAGGTTCACGCGGGGGAAGTTGCCAAAACAGGGCGATTGGTCAACTGTGAAGATGCGATTTTCCCATGCGATGCCGGAGTTTACCGGGTGATGCCGCGCTGGGAGTTCTCGATGAAATGGATGAGGTGGGCGACCTGCGGGGTGTCCGCCGCATGGGTGGCTTTCAGCGAGCTGAGGGAGTTTGCGAGGTTCGCGTCCTTTTTGAGGAAGAGTTTTTTGTAGGCGGCCTTGAGCGCGCGGATGTCGTCTTCGGCGAATCCCCGGCGCTGGAGGCCCACAAGGTTGAGGCCCCGGGTGGAGGCGGGGTTTCCATCCACGATCATGAAGGGGGGCACGTCCTGGTTCACCTTCGAGCAGCCGCCGATGATCGAGTGTTTTCCGATCCGGCAGAATTGATGGACGGCGGCGAGGCCGGAAACGATGGCATGGTCCTCCACCGTGATGTGCCCCGCGAGCCCGACGCTGTTGGAAAGGATGATGTGGTCGCCGAGCTGGCAATCGTGGGCGACGTGCGAGTAGCAGAGCAGGAGGTTGTGGGAGCCGATGCGCGTGGGCGTG